>JANRKA010000113.1:0-24547 GCA_033875325.1 Elusimicrobiota bacterium
CTCGGTCACCGAGCCCGCGCCGCCCGCCCCGGGGCCCGCGCCCGCGGCGTAGCCGCGCCCGCGCGCGGTGATGGTGGAGCCGGCGGCCGCGTCGAGCGTCCCGGCCACGGCCAGGCGCACCGCCCCGCCGCCGTCGACCGACGGCAGCGAATACGCCGTGACGCTGGAGCCCGCCTCCAGGAACAGGTCGGCCGCCGCTATCTGGACCGTGGTGTCGAGCTGGAGGGCCGCGCGGGGATGCAGCCGCGCGACGCCCAAGGACGCCGTCGTGGACAGCCGCAGCGCGGGCGCGAAGGTCCCGACCGCGTCTCCCAACACGAGGGACGCGACGCTCACCGCCGGGTTGGTCGCGTAGGCCACGACGAGCGCGTCGGCGTCGATGAGGACCGCGTCGGCGGGTCCGGGCACGCCGGCCGACCAGTTGGCGCCCTGGTGCCAGTCGCCCGACGCTCCGCCCACCCAGGTGTTCTGGGCCGCGGCGGGCGCCGCCAGCGCGAGCAGGACGGCGGCGAGCCTCAGTACTCCCATCGGAACCCCGCCAGCGCGTTGAAGGCCTCGTAAGAATACCGGTAGAAACGCTCGAAGCGCGTGTTGGAGGACGCCGACGCGCGCGAGAGGCGCAGCACCAGGCTGAAACGCGGCGCCACCGGGTAGTCCACGCCCCCGTCGAAGGTCCACTCGGTCTGCGACACCGCCCCCCCGCCGTAGGCGCCCGCGGCGTCCTGCGGGGGCCGGTGCGGATAACGGCGGCGCTTGAGGGCGATCCCGACGCTGACCGCCACGGGGCTGCGCGGGCGGCCGATGAGGATCTTGGCCGAAGGCGCGACGCGCAGCTCCTCGAAGTCGTAGTGCTGGGCGATGAAGCGGCCGCGCGCGGCGTCGTAGCCGTTCTGGTCGGAGCGCAGCACCGCGGCTGACAGGTCGAGCGCGCCGAGCACGCGCAGGTCGAGGTTGAGCGAGTGGGGCATACGCGCCGAAGCCGCGACCGTGGTGAGCAGGTCCGTGCGCGCCCCCCCCGACAGCAGGCCGGTCTCGACGACGACGCGTTGGCGCCCGAAACGCGAGAGCACGGTGCCGGCGGAGAGGTCCAAGGTCGCGCGCGGGCCCAGCGGCGCCGTGCCGGCGGCCAGGAACTGCCAGCCGCGCCGGTCGAGCACGCGGTCGCCGGCGAGCTCGCGGGCGAGCCCGTCGCCGGCGAAAGCCGCGGCCGCCTGGGACTCGAGGCTCGTGTAGTTGGGGTAACGCGCGTCGAAGAAATCGGCGGCGACGCGCACCGAGGCGGGCTCGAGCAGCAGATATTCGACCTCGCCGCCGACGGTGAGCACGCGCCGGTCGAAGAGGCCGCGGCCCCAGCGCTCGTCGCGGGTCTCCTTGAGCAGCTCGAGCTTCAGCGAGGCCGACGGCTTCAGGCGCCAGCGCGAGCCCGGCGCGCCGTACACCGCGCGCAGCCCCAGGCGATGGCTCATGCGCTCCTGGGCGCTCACCGGGGCGCCCAGGTTCTCGTCGAAGGAGCGCACGCCCTCGTAGGTCGAGCGCCAGGACGGCAGCAGCGCCCAGGAATCGTCGAGCCGCGCGGCGGGCGCGAGCACCGCGTCGAGCAGGCCGCTGAAGGAGCCCGTCTTGCCGCGGAAGGAGTGCTGACCCGCCAGCGCGGTCACGCCGTAGAGCGGCGTCCACTCGACGGCGGCCGCGGGGGCGGACAGCAGCAGGGCGGCCAGCGCGAGCCTCACCACGGGAGCTGCCTCGTCAGGACCAGGATGCGCGACGAGCCGACGAGCTCGACCGTCCGGCCCGACCACTCGGAGGCGGAGACGGTGAGGTGCGCGCCGTGGTCGGTCAGCGAGGCGGGCGCGCGCGCCGTCCCTCCGCCGGCGTCGAGCGCGCGGTCGTCGCGCCGCAAAGCGGTGCCGTCCGAGTAGGATTCCAGGCGCCTGCGCGCCTGCGCGCCCGCGTCGGGGAAGGTCGTGTTCGAGTCGACCGTGGGCAGCACCGCGGGCAGGGCCGCGCCCGTGAACGGGTCCACGGCGGTCACGGCCGCGGCGGTGATCTCCGACTGCTCGGTGACGTTCGTGCCGGACCAGCCGCGCTTGAGCGTCCCGTTGACGTAGAGCCCGGAGCGGTCGAAGAAGGTGTGGAAGAACGGCCGGCCGCCCGCGACGTCATCGAGCGGGTCGCCGTTGGCGTTGAGGTCCACCTGGTGGCCGCCGTCGGCGCGCTCGAGCAGGCGGTCGCGGCCGTTGGTGAGCAAGGCGGAGTAACCCGTCAGGGTGAAAGGTGCGGCCGCGTCGTAGGAGCCGCCCAGGGAGGCGATGACCGGGCCCAGGTCCACCGGCAGGGCGCGGTCGAAGACGCCGGTCCAGGCGTAGGCGTCCAGGCGCCCGGGCCGCTGGTTGAGCACGATGAGACGGAAGGTGTCGGCCGCGGGACGCGTGACGAACTCCTCCACGCGCACGCGGCGCCCTTCGGCGTCGGTGAGCAGGCGCCCGGTCTCGTGCTCGGCGCGGCGCGTCTCGGTCGCGGCCGCGTCGAGCGCGGCGTCGCGCGCCAGGTCGAAGCCCAGCTCGCGGCGCATGCGCCCGGCGAAGTCCTCGCGGCGCGCCCGCTCCGCCGTGGGCCGGGCCGCGGCCTCGCGCAGGCCGCGCGCGTCGGCCTCCAGGCGCTGGCCGCCGCGCAGCAAGGTCGAGGCGCCCCGCTCGTCCTCGACGCCGGTCAGGCCGTCCAGCGCGTCCACCACCGTGCGTCCGCCGCCGCTGACCGCCGCGGCGAAGGACGCGCGGCCGGAACGCGCCCTCAGCGTCGCCACCGGCGTGCGCAGCCCCGCGGTCTCCCCGCCCTCCACGGCCGCGTCGAGGCGCGCGGAGCCGAAGAGGAGGAAAACCAGGACCCGCCCCTTCGCGTCCTCCTCGACGACGAGGTGGGCGTTGCCCGCGGCGACGATGACCGAGCCCTGCTCCGAGGCGAGCACCGCGCGCGCGTCGAAGCCCGTGCGCAGGCTGTCGCCCCGAGAGAGCGCGCGGCCCGGCCGCGCCGGGCGCCAGGTGTCCGTGCCCGCGGCGCGGACCTGCACGAGCCCGGAGGCCTCCTTCAGCGTGGCCCCATGAACGGGAAAAGCGGCCGCCAGGGCGGCCGCTATAAGGAACGCTCGCATGTTCCCCCAGTGTAACAGCGAGGGGCGCGCCGTCCACTACAAGATTGTTACAGGACGGCCGTCAGAATTTGACGAGCAGGGAGAACCGGAAGGAGTCGCCGAGCGGCCCGAACGGGACCCACGCCAGGTCGAAGTCCGCCTTGGGGAAGGACAGGCCCGCGCCGGCGGACACGCCCGACATCGTGCCGAGCTCGCGGCGCGAGGAGTTGTACCCGAAACGCAGGGCCGCGGCCGCCCCCTCGCCGAAGGCCTTGCGGCCCTCCAGGCCGAGCGCGCCGAAGGGGTCGGCGTCGGAAGCCTTGCCGGCCTCCAGCGAGACCAGCAGCTTGCCGGAGTAAGGCCGGAAGGAGGCGCCCACGGAGGCCGTCGTCGGGAGCGGGTCGCGCTCCGCGGCCGTGTAGCCGATGCGGGTCCCCGCGTTTTTGACCGCCAGGCCGAGCGCGGGCGCGTGCGGGCCGTCGGAGAGGCGGTAGAGCAGGCCGAGGTCCGCGCCGAAGGCGCTGCCGCGGTAGGTGTCGATGGACTGGTTGATGTGTTTGCCGGTCACGCCCACCGAGAGGCTCTCGGAGAAGCCGTGGGCGTAGGTCAGCGAGTAGGCCGAGTCGGCCGCGCCGAAGGTGCCGACGGGGTTGGTGGAGTCGCCCGTGCGCCGCTCGATGTCTCCCACGCCCAGGTACAACACGCCCAGGCCCAACGCGTGGCGGCGCCAGCCTTCCTCCTTGCCGAAGGGCACGGCGAGCGCGAAGCTCTGGTAGGTGACGCGCTGGAACAGGGCGGTGTGGCCGCCGCCGATCTGCGAGCGCTCCAGGCGGGTGAGGCCCGCGGGGTTGTAATGCACCGCGTAGGCGTCATCGGAGACGGCCGTGAAGGCATCGCCCATCCCGCCCGCGCGGGCGCTGGAGCCGAGCTTGAGGAACTGGGCGCCGGCTTGCCCCTCGTTGGAAGCGGCCGAGGCCGTCGTCGCGAGCAGCAGCGCCAGCAGGGCGGCGAGGTTCCTCACAGGCCGCTCCCCTTGATGATGGCCATCTTGATGAACTTGCGGTGGCGGCCCCACTTGATCTCGCCGAAGTACACGCCCGAAGACACGGTGCGGCCGTCGTCGTTGGAGCAGTTCCACGGCATGTAGTAGGTCTGGCCGCCCGGCACCGAGCCCTGCGGGAGCGTGCGCACCTTCTGCCCCGCGAGGTTGTAGACGGTCACGGTCAGGTCGTCGGCCGTGCCCGGCGGCAGGGAGGCGCGGATCATCTGCCCGCGGAAGTCGGGGATGGTCCCACCCGCGAAGAAGGTGGAGTTGCGCGCGATGCCGGAGTGCGTGATGCAGTCCGCCGGGTTCGGGAAGGACGCGGCGATGATGTCGGAGCCGGCGAAGGACACCGCCGAGGTCAGCGTCGGCGTGGAGTCCAGGACGACGAAGGTGGAGAAATGGTCCACGCTCACGGTGACCGTCTTGTTGACGGGGTCCAGGCGCCGGTCCGTGTTCTCCAGGACGTAGCGCCCCAGGCTCGCGTTGTAGAACCAGACGTTGATGCTGTCGTTGGCCGTCCCGGTGGAGGTCAGCGTGTTGTAGGACAAGGTCAGGTCCGCGCGCTGCTTGAGCTGATGGCGGATGCCCAGCGGCAGGAAGATGCTGTAGAAGGAGGACAGCGGGTTGGCGCCGCCGATGGTCGAGGTCGAGGCCTGGGAGCGGTAGGCACTCATCGCGGCCCAGACCTCGGCGGGATAGGCGGAGCCGCTCTCAGCCGTCATCAGCCCCGCGGGGACGAAGCCCTGCGTCTTGAGGAAGAGGGTCTGCGCCAGCTGCCGGTCGCGGCCCTTGGTCATGGTCACGTTGACCGTGACGGTCGGGTTCGCCACGACGGAGGAATCGGACGCGCTGTTGGAGCCCTCCGCGAAGGTGCCGGGACGGATGTCGAGGCGCGCGCGCTCGTCGAGACCGAGCAGCTCGTCCTGGGTCGACGGCGACAAGGCCAGCGTGCCGCCGTCGATGTTGGTCATGCGGCCGTCGGTCGCCGACTCGAGGCCGGTGAAGAAGTCGAAGACCTTGTCGATGGTGAAGTTCTGTCCGGTCGTCGGGTCCACGTCGGCGGCGGCCGCGCGCACGCGCACGGAGAAACGCGCCTCGCCGGTCGCGATCTGATAGACGCCCGTGAGGCGGCGGCGGCTCGCGGAGAGCGCCTTGGTGCCGGCCTGGAAGGCGCCGGCGCCGTTGGGCGCGGTGAAAGCGGCGCCCGCGGAGGTGTAGGTCGAGACGCTCAGCAGCGCGTCGAGGTCCGCGTCGGCCGCGGTCTCCGCGCGCAGCGGCTTGAGGCAGTCCACCGCGACCGCGAACTGCGTGCGCGAAGCGTCCACTGCCTTCGCGGTGGCCAGGCAGTCCAGGCGCGAGGGCTTGTAGGTCAGGTTGAGCGATTTGGTGGTGGTGGACTCCGCCGACGAGAAGGAGATGCCGGCGCCCTCCGTCGGGAAGGAGACCTCCTCGCCGTCCTCGCCGGAGATGAGCACGACGTCGTAGGAGACCCCCGTGCGGAAGCCGGAGATGGCGTAAGCGCTGACCGTGCGCGCCGTCGCGTCGGTCTCCACGCTGCCGACGACGAACTCGCCGGCCGCGAAGTTCGCCGCGGCGACGCCCTTGATCTCCGTCGAGCTCGGCGCCGAGCCGTCGCTCTTGAGTATGCGGCCCGTGACCGTCGCGCCGCGCGTGAGAGTGAGCACGCCGCCGGGCAGGTCGTTGCTCGCCGTGTCCGAGCCGCGGTAGAGCCGGAAACTCGTCGCCGTCACCGCCGCCGTGGCGTTGTACACGCCGTAACCCAGGCTGGTCGCGTGCAGGGTGTAGGTGCCGGTGGCCAGGCCGGGCACGCTGAAGAAGCCGCGCTCGTCGGTGGCGGCCTCGATGTCGCCCAGCGGGTTGCGCGGCACCACGCCCAGCGGCTGGAGGTTGATGGCCGCCGCCGGGTAGCCGCGGCGCTCGCCGAAGGGGTAGGACAAGACGCCGCCGGAGGCCGCGTCGGCGACCACGACCTGGCCGGTGACGCCGCCCGGCAACGGGGTCAGCAGGAAATCGGCCGTCGTCGCGGTCAGCAGGTTGAGGTTGCGCAAAGTCACCTGGCCGTAGACGACGCCGTCGCTGGCCTTGTTGCCGTCGCGCGGGGCGGCCGTCACGTCGAACTGGTTGGAGACCTGGGTGGAGACCCACAGGTTGTAGGCGCCGGCGTTGTTGGTGTAGGTCTGGCTGAACACGCCGCCCTCGTCGCCGAAGGACGGCCGCGCCGTGACCTTGAGGTTGCCCAGACCCGCGCCCGTGGCCGTCGAGCGCACCACGCCGGTGATGGAGCGGCCCTGGCCCAGCGCGACCACGCCCGCGTCGAGCGTCTGCCCCGGGGAC
The DNA here is from genome assembly GCA_033875325.1 of Elusimicrobiota bacterium. GTDB lineage: Bacteria > Elusimicrobiota > Elusimicrobia > UBA1565 > UBA9628 > GWA2-66-18. The sequence goes on from JANRKA010000113.1 coordinate 6,528, forward strand.
AGGCGCAGGCCGCCGATGGTCACGGGAGCGTAGTTCTGGCTGCCGCCCTGCAGGAAGCTGGGGTCCCAGGAGGTCTGCGCCAGGCGCAGGTCGTAGGAGACGTCCGGCAGCAGCGGGCCCACGCGGAAGTAGCCGTCCGCCTGCACGGGCCGCCCGGCGACCGACGCCGCGGCCACGACGAAGCCGCCCTCGATCCAGGGGTTGGCGGTCGCGGTCACGCGGAAGTTCGGCGCCAGCAGGCCGGCGTTGGACGCGCCGATGAGCTCGCCGGTGCCGCCGTCCTTCAGGCGTCCGACGATGACGCCCGCGCGCTTCATGACGACGTCCTGGCCCGTGAGGCTCGACTGCAGGCCGTTGGGCGAGAGCGCGGGGTCGGGGAACTTGATGGGGCGGCCGACGTATTTGACGCTCGCGCGGCGGTCGCGGGCCGTGAGGGTGTAGGACTCGCCGGCGGGCAGGTTGTTGAAGCGGTAGTCCACCGCGTTGGCGAACACGCCCAGGCCGAGGTCGCCGAGGTAGACGCTCGTCGAGCGCACGACCTCCTGGCGTTTGTTGATGACCTCGACGTCGAAGATGGCCCAGTCCGAGATGTCGTCGTCGAGCGTGATGGTGCCCGCGACCGAGTATCCGTCGGAAAGCGTCAGCGTCACGCTGGAGACCGCCGCGTCGGCCACGCGCACGACCCGGCCGACCGACGGCACGAGGATCTCGCAGGTGGCGCAGGCGCGCAGGTTCGCCGTGCGCACGAAGTAAACGCCGCCGGGGACGTTGGTGATGGTGAAGCTGCCCGACGCGGTGAGGAAGCCCACCCGGCTGGTGGCCTCGTTGAAGACGGTGGAGATGGCCACGCCGTACTCCGAGAGCTCCTGGCGCACGGCGACGACGCGCGCGGTCGAGGAGGACAGGCCCGCGGGCCAGCCGACGGGCGCGCTGAACGGCGCGCTGGAGACGATCTTCGCGTTCGTGTTGAACAGCGCGACGGAGACCTGGTTGATGATGGAGCCGGAGATGGAATAAGTGGAGGCCGACAGGTCGGCCGTGACCGTCGTCGTCGAGCCGTTGACCGCGGAGACGCGGCGGCGCGCGCTCTGGCCCGTGGTGCGGTGGAAGAAGGTCAGGTCCAGCGTCTGCGTGTTCAGGTTCTGGACGCGGAAGGTCGCCGACGACACACCCGCCGCGCAGTAGCCCGTGCCCGACGGAGCCGCCCCGTCGCCGCACAGGAAGCCCGGCAAGGTGGTCGAGACCTCGACGAACTCGTGGCCGACCTCGGACGGCCGCAGCGACGCGACGACCACGCCGCGCAGCTCGACGTTCACGAAGTCGGTCGCGCCCGCGGGCAGGAGGATGAGCCCCGCTATGACGCCCGAGGCGGGCGTGAGCGTGAAGTCGTAACCCGCCTGCGGGACGACCTTCAGCGGGAAGCCGCCGGGCACGTCGTACTGCGCGTCGCCGCCGCCCTCCACGTCCACGTAGAGTTGATAGGTCGCGCTCGCGTCGAGGCCCTTGAGGCTGTAGGGCACGACGACGTTCGTGCCCGCGGTGGTGAACACCGAGGTGGAGCCGAAGTTCAGCGAGCCGGGCGCCCAGGCGTGGAGCGACACCGCGCGCCCGTTCGGAGAGGTCCCTCCGATGGTCATGTTGCCCGACAGCGTCGCGCCCGCGGCGAAGGCCGGGAAGTCCACCCCGGCGAGCTCGGCGTTGGCGGCCAACACGATGGGACCGGTCGTCGCCGCGGAGAGACCCTGCGCGTTGGCGCGCAGCAGGTAGGCGCCGGCCTCCAGGCCGCCGACGAGGTACAGCGCCGAGGTCGTGCCCGGCTGCAGGTACACGCCGCCGAAGCCGCCGCTCGCGCCGGGCGCGGTGGAGAGAGGCACGGCCGTCACCGAGGCGAAGAAGCCGTCCGGGTTGGGCGTGCGGAACACCTGGCCGCCGATGGAGGACTTCTTCAGGAACGCGGACAACGCGACGAAGGCGCCGTCGGCGCCCACGAAGACGGTCTCGCTGGAGCGGGTGAAGCCCGCGAGCTCGCCCACGACCGTGTAGGTGCCCACGGGCAGGTTGAAGGACAACTGGGTGCGCGTCACGAAGCGCTGGGTCGCCGGGTCCCACTGGCCGCCGTCGTCGAAGTAGGTCGTGCCCGCGCGCAGGCGCATGGGGCCGAAGACGGTGTTGAGCTGGCTGCCCGTGGAGGGCTGCACCTGGAGCGAGCCCCAGCGGTCCTGCGCCGCCGTCGAGATGCCGACGGCCAGCGAGGGCACCACGGTGAGCCTGGGCGCGCGGCCGAGGAAGAGGTCCAGGCCGCCGGAGGCGTTGGAGGAGACCGCCACGCCCGCCGTGCGGGCCGCGTAACCCGTGACCGCGGCGGCGGCGTCGAGCGTGGCGTCCACGGCCGCGTCCACGTAGTCCGGGCGCGAGGCCGCGACGCGGTAGGTGCCCGCGCCCAGGCCCGGGAGGGTGAACGCGCCGTCGGCGCCGGTGGTCGCGGCGAAGGAGCCGGACGGCCCGTACACGCGCAGGGTCGCGCCCGCCAGCGGCGGGTTCGGGGTGACCGCGGCGTCGAAGACGCGGCCGGCGAACTGCGGGACGCTGACGGTCACCTGCAGGCTGTCGTCCTTGACGCCGCCGCCGCCGACCTCGACGCGGCCGTAGTAGAGGCCGTTGGGCACGCGGGCGCCGCCGTTGATCCAGGGGCTGTAGCGGCCGTCCCAGGCGATCTCGCCCAAGGTCGGCTGCCCGTAGCCCCAGCGCTCCCAGACCGGCGACGGGGTCACGCCGGGCTTGTAGGGCGTCGTCGCGAACAGGACCCGCCACGATTGCGCGGCGTCGCCCAGGTTGAAGTCGATGAAGATCTGGTTGGGGATGCCGGCCGCGGTCTGGGCGATGGTCGCGGTGGACGCCGCCGACGCGCCCGCGGGGCTGGTGGTGACGCGCACGGCGGTCAGCGCGTCGGCGGGCAGCGCGTTCGCGCCGAAGTAATAGGTCGCGGGCGGGGACGCGGCGAGGTCGGCGAAGAGCTCCAGGAACTTGAAGCCGGTGCTGGCCGCGACCGCGTGGAACGCGCGCGAGGACTGGCCGACGGCGAAGTCCAGCGCGATGGCGGCGGCGGTGCTCACCGCGGGCGCGCTCGTGAGGCCCACCGAGGGGTCGGTGACGAAGGTCCCCGTGACGCCGTCGTAGGCGCGCGCGCGCAGCGCGACGACCTCGGCGGCGCCGGCGGCCACCTTGTTGCCGCAGCGGTCGCGCGTCTCCGCCAGCAGCGGGTCGGAGAGCGCGCCGGTCCGCAGAGAGAAGTAGGGCGGGTTGATGGACACCGACTCAGGCGGGCCCTGGTGCACGGAGAAGGAAGGCGAGCCGGACAGCAGCGGGGCCGGGGCGGCCGCGCCGCTCTCCACCGAGGCCACGGTGAACGGATAGGCTCCCGGCGCGCAGGGCAGCGTCGCGCCGCCCCAGTTGAGCGTGATGGTCTGCCCCGTGCCGACGGAGCCCGCGGTCACCGAGACGAAGGCCGACGGGCCGTTGACGGTCACGGGCGAAAGCGTCGCGCCGCCCGTGTTGCCCGCGGTCACGCCGAACGGGAACGGGAAGCCCGGCGGGACCGTGAAGCCCGCCTGGCCGCCGACCCCGATGGGGTGGGCGCCGACGGTGAGCGTCACGATGACGTTGACGGTCGCGCCGGCCGCGCCCGCGGTGGACGGAGAGATGGCGGCCGTGCCTTCGCCGGCGTAGACGCCGCTGGCGGTGAGGCCGGGCTCGGCCAGCAGGATGTCCACGCCGGGCACCGACGCGCCCGCCGGCGCGAAGACGGATTCCGCGCCCTGGCCGCGCGGCGCGTACACGCCTTTGGGCTCGTCGGCGTCGGGCGCGAAGTCGCCGTCGAGGTCCAGGAAGGCGCGCACGAAGTAGGACACGCCGCCCGGGACCGCCACGTCGAAGGCCCCGGCGCCGGTCGGGATCTGCCGGGTCGCGACGGGGCGGCCGGTGAACTGCGCGCTCGACCAGAACTCCAGGATGAGCGGCGCGGCGGGCGCGCCCGCCAGCGTCGCCTGGCCGGTGATGAAGGACGCGGTCGCCGCCGACGCGGTGGACGCCGAGATGGTGATGGCGACGCCGGTCACGGCCTGGCCCACGGCCACGCGCACCGGCGACGGCGTGCCGGCCGGGCCGAACACGCCGGCATCCTCGCCCGCATCGGGCGCGCCGTTGGCGTTGACGTCCACGAACGCGCCGAAGTAGTAGGTCGTGCCCGCGGCCACGCCCGCGAAGGAGAAGACGCGCGTGGAGGTCAGCGTGAGCATCTCCAGCGCGGTGGAGGTGGAGAACGCCGTGGACGCGAAGCGGCCCACGCGGATGGCGCCGCCCTGGGAGCCGTTGTAGTCCACGCGGCCGCTCACCGAGCCGGGCGAGCCCGCGCCGCTGACGAGGGTGAGGCGGAAGGAGCCGGTCACGCCCGCGGCGAAAGGCGACGCGGCGACGGTGTAGAGGCCGTCCTCCTGGATGATGAAGCCGGTGAGGCGGGCGTTGGGACCGCCCGTCCCGTCGTCGTCCGCGGAGGTCATCAACTCGCCGTCGGGGCCGTAGAGGTTGAGATAGGTGTCGGTGAAGCCCAGGCCCTCCAGGTACAGGTTCACGGGCTCGCCGCGGCGCGCCGTGAAGGTGTAGAGGCGCTGGTAGGCGCCTGCGCGGTCCGGCGCGGGGCAGTCGGCGGAGCTGAAGGAGTCCACGACGGGCACGCCGGCCGTCAAGGTCCGCCGGTCGCACAGCGCCAAGGCGGCCACGGCGTAGCTGGAGCCGCTCAGGAACGACTCGCCCTCCGCTTTCGACCAGGCGACGGGCTCGCCGGCCTCGGCGAGGAGGTCCCCGTCGAGGTCCAGGAACGAGCGCACGGAATAGACGCCGTAGGGCACGTTGTTGAAGAAGTAGGACGCGGACGCGCCGAAGGGCGCGGTGGCGAAGCGCAGCGGCGTGGACTCCCCCTCCGGCAGGAGCACGGTGCGGAAGGTGCCCGAGGAGACCAGCGAGCCGCCGTAGGTCAGGCTGCCGGAGACCGGGGTGACCGTCGTCACGACGACCGCCGGGCCGGCGGCGCTGACGGCGCCCGCCGCGTTCATGTTGAAGCTCGCGAGCAGGCTGTCGAGCGAGCGCCCGTTGTTGACGCCGCCGCCCACGACCACGCGGGAGGAATCGAGCACCGTGAGACTGAACGGGAAGTCCTCGGCCGAGTTGTTCCAACCGTCGAAGGTGCGGGTGGTCATGAGGTTCAAGGCGTTGTCGTAGCGCAGGACCAGCAGGTCGCCCGCGTTGGCCGTGCTCTCCCAGGCCTGGTAGACGCTCCCGTCCGCGGGGTCCACCTGCATATTGCCCAGTCCGCCCTCGAAATGGATGACCACGTTGGGCAAGGTCGCGGACGCGGTCTGCTCGAGCGCGGCGTCGAAGCGGTAGGTGCGCGCCGTGGTCTCGCCCTTCTCCACTCCGGCGACGAAGACCTCGCCGGAGGGGCCCGCGACCAGGTTGAGGCCCTCGCCGGGAAGGTGGAGGCCGGTGATGTCCTTGGCCGCGAGCAGCGGCATCGTCGCGCCGCCCGTGCGGTCGAAGCGCAGCAGGAACAGAAGGTCGTGGCGCCCCCCGTCCTTCTCGCCGGAGGTGGCGGCCACCGTGACCTTGGTCCCGTCGGGGGAGACCGCGAGGCCGTAAGCCCCGATGCCGCCGCAGTTGTTGCACATGGCGCCGGGCATGGTGTAGGTGCCCGTCGAGGTCACGTTCATCGTCTGCGGGTCGATCTCGAGCACGCGCACGTCGTTGGTGTAGTCCACGGGGCCGGCGGCGTAGAGGCGGTCGTTGACGGGGCTGTAGGTGAAGGCCTTCACGTCGCGCACGGCGTATTGCACGTCCCAACGCGCGCCGAAACCGGGGTCGAGGCGCGTGACGACGCCCGTGGAGGTGAAGCCGAACTCGGTGGCCGTCTCGACGCGCGAGTTGAGGAACACGCGGCCGCCGTCCTCGACGACCGGCGCGTTGACGCCGTCGAGGCCCGAGCCCAGGGACGCGGAGGACAGCAGCACGCCGGCCGAGCTGTAGCGCACGAGCATCGAGCTCAGGCCCTCGTTCTGCGTCGTGATGACCATCGCCACGAAGGTCGGCGCCGGCGAGCCCGTCCAGGTGTCCACGACGACCGCGACCGCCGCGTCGAAGGCGCCGCCGTCGAAGCGGGCGCCCGACGGCAGGTCCAGGCGGCCGGTGAAGGCGTTGACGCTGCCGCCCTCGCCCGGGTCGGTGATGTTGCCGTAGGCGTGGCGGTCGGGCCGGCTCTGCGTGAGCACCAGGCCGTCGCCGCCCTCCTGCAGAGGCCCGCGCGCGTGGAAGGTGGGGTTGTAGACGCCCGAGCCGCTGGGGTCGCGGAACGCGTCGAGATAGAAGGTCGTGTTGAACGGCAAGCCGGTCTTGTCGAAGGGGAAGCTGCCGGGCCCCGCGGCGCCCGGGATGGAGACGGTCGTGAAGGGGAGGCCGGAGAACGAATCGTTGGTGAAGAAGCGCACGAACACGGGGCCGCTCTGGGTGCCCAGGTAGCTCACGTCTCCGCGGATGCGCCCGGCGCTCTGCGGGGTGCCGGTGCCGCCCGACTCGAAGATGGCGAGGTCCATGCCGTAGGTCGGGAAGGCGCCCGCGCCCGAGGACACCGAGACGGGGTAGCGGCTGTTGGACGGCTCGCCGAAGTCCTGACGGCCGTTGCCGTTGGAGTCCACGAAGGCCCACACCGAGTAGTCCTGCGCGCCGGAGAGGTAGCGCAGCTCGTAGTCGTACTGCGTCACCCCGCCTTGGCGCGTGATGACGGTCTCGGTGAAGTCGCTCATGGGCTGGCCCGCGCCCGTGTTGCGGCCGGCTTGCACGATGATGAGCGGGGCCGCGGAGGCGCCGGCGTAGCTGACGCGGCCGCGGATGACGCCCGTGGGCGGGTCGGCGATGGTCATGGACGCGCCGGTGACGCCGAAGTCCGGCACGAAGATCATCGGCGGCGCGCTCGCCAGGAAGGGGCCGGTGCCGCCCGCGGGGCCGCCCGTGCCGCGCGGCTCGCCGCTCTGGAAGTCGGGCGTGCCGTTGGGGATGACGTCGATGAAGCCGGCCATGTAGTAGGTCGTGCCGCCCAACACGCCGTCGCGCTGGAAGTAGCCCGTGGCGGGCAGCTGCAGCACGATCTCGAGGCTGTGGAACTGGGGGTCGCGCGAGAAGCCGACGAACACCGTGCCCGTGGCGGCGCCCGCGTAGGCCACGGTGCCGGCGAGCACCGCGGAGCCGGCCATGCCCGAGCCGGGGTCCTGAAGGATGACGCTGACCGTGGTGGTGGCGCCCGCCGTGATGGTGACGCTCTGCGAGGACACGACCGGCTCGAGCACGTCGCTGCGGCCGTTGCCGTTGTTGTCCACGAAGGCGCGCAGGATGTAGTTGGTCGCCGAAGGCAGGGAGCCGAGGAAATAGGAGTTGGCGGTCCCCGTCGAGCCCGAGGCGAGCACCGTGCCGATGTCGCCGCACTGCGAGCAGCTGGGCAGGCCGGCCTGCACGCGGATGGAGCCCGTCTGCGTGCCGTCGTAGATGACGGCGCCCTTCATGGCGCCCACCGCGGGGTCGGCCAGCGCGATGGTCAAGCCGCCCAAAGGCGTCGTGAAGCCGCCCGCGATGACCACCGCGGTCGGCGAGCTGGCCGAGAAGCCGAACTGGCCCGCCGGCTCGTCGGGGTCGCGCACGAGGTTGCCGTTGGCGTCGCGGTAGCCGCGCAGGTAATAGGTCCCGTCGGGCAGGCCGGTGAAGGCGTAGGCGCCGGGCGTCGCGCGCGTGGACTGAGCCACGGGCGGCTGGTCGAGCGCGGTGGTGTTGAAGAGCTGCGCGTACACCGTCCCGGAACGCGCGCCGGCGTAGGTGACCGTGCCCGAGGCGGCGCCGCCGAAGCCGCCGTCGAGGCGCATCTGCAAGGTGAAGCTCCCCAGCTGGCCGGGCAGGAAGGAGGTCGGCTCCACGAGGTAGACGCCCGCCTGGGACGCCGTGAAGCTCAGGCTCGCGCCGCCGGGCCGGTTGTCGCGCGCCACCACGCTGCCGTCGGGACCGAGCACGATGAGCTCGATGTCGCCGAAGGCGCTCGAGGAGATGGTGAGGTTGACCTGAGAGCCCAAGCCGAGCGAGCCCGCGGCGCCGTTGCCGACGGGGATGGAGTAGAGCTGGGTGAAGCTGCCCGGCCCCTTGTCGCGCGCCGGGCAGCCGACGGCGGAGAGCGTGCCGTTGACCGAGGCGCCCGGATACAGCTGGGTGCGGTCGCAGACGGCCACGTCCGCCAAGGTCACGGCGTTGCCGTTGACGATGGGCACCGCGAAGGGGGTGTTGAGGCCGCCGTAGGTGCCGCCGGGCTCGCTGACGGCGTTCTCGGAGCCGTTGTTGTCGAGGTCGCGGTAGGCGCGCAGGAAGTAGGTGCCGTCGGAGAGGCCCGCGAAGGTGTAGCTCGGCACCGAGACCTCGGCGAGCGCCGAGGCCGTCGGGGACGGCGAGCTCGACAGGCGCACGCGGAACGGGCCGCTGCTCGCGGCGCTGAAGGAGAGGATGTGCCCCGCGATGGACCCGCCGGCCGACGGCACGGCCAGCTGCGCCGCGGTCGGCGAGGAGAGGTTGCGGCCGTAGTCCACGGCCGCGACGCGGTAGTAGGCCGGCGCGCCGGGCTTGGCGGTCGCGTCCACGAAGGAGGCGGCGCTCAACGGCGACGCGAGGGACTGCAGCGGCGTGAAGGGCGCGCCCACGCCGGTGGAGCGGGCGACGAGGTAGCCCAGCAGGTCCGCGAGCGCGGAGCCGTTCGCGTTTTTGGTCGGCGCCGACCAGCCGAGCGTCACCGAGCCGAAGCCCGGCGTCGCCACGAGGCCCGCGGGCGCCGCCGGCGGCACGGTGTCCACCGCCACGGCGAAGCTCACGGCGGTCGGCGAGCCGGCCGACGGGAACGAGCCGAGCGGCGCGGAGCGGTCGGCGCCGGCCACGGGGTAGGTCGCGCCCGTCACGCTCACGAAGGCGCGCAGGTGATAGGTCCCCGCGCCCGGCAGCGAGAGGAAGAACGGCTGCAGCGGCAGGTTGGGCAAGGCGACCGACGAGACCACCGCGGCGAACCCCGCGTCGGTCGCGGCCTGGACCACGAGCGCGCCGGTCTGCGCGCCGGAATAAGTGACGGTGCCGACGAAGGCGTCGCCCGACGCCGCGAGAGTCATGCCGGAGACGGGCGCGCCGCTGTAGGTCTCGATTCCGTTGCCGTTGACCGCGGCCGCGTCCCAGTGATAAACCGTCCCGGCGGCCACTCCCGCGTCGCGGAAGGTCCCGGCCGGGCCGGTGAAGACGCGCCGCGCGTTGACGCCCGCGGCGATGGTGGAGCGATACACCTCGTACAGCGTCCCCGCCGCGTTGCCCCCCCCGCCCCAGGACACGTCCGCGCCGGCCGCCGTCAAGTTGCCGACGGCGAGGCCCGCGGGCGGCGCCGCGAGGCTGTACACCGCGGTGGTCAACGCGACCGCCGCGCTCACGCCGTTGGCGCTGCCGGCGACGACCTTGAGGATCTGCGAGGAGGTGTTGGGCGTCAGGCCCGCGTCGAGGTACCAGGTCGCGTTGACCGCGACCACGGGCGAGTCGTCGGCGCGGCGCAGGGCGTAGTAGGTCGCGCCGCCGACGCCGTCCCAGGTGAAGAGCACGGCCGTCGAGCCGGCCGCCGCGGCCGAGAAACGGGTCGTGGCCGCGGGCGGCGACACCGTCAACAGGTCGATGGGCAGGTTCGACATCGAGCCGGAGGCGACCGCCAGGTTGGCCGCGGTCCGGAAAGTCGGCTCGCCCGGACCCGGGACCTCGTCCCCGTTGGCGTCATGGAAGGCGAACACGCTGTAGTCGGTGGCCGAGCGCATCAGGCCGAGCTTGTATTGCGCCTGTCCCGCAGTGGTGCCCGAGCCGAACACGGGCACGACGGTGCGCGACTCCGGCTGGAAGGACGCCGCCCCGAAGGTGCCGCGCCCCGCGATGACGGTCACCACGCCGCCCGAGGCGGTGGAGACCGCCACCGGGCCCTGCAGGCCGCCCGTGTCGGCCATGTTCACCGTGATGCCCGTGACGTTGGCGCCGGGACCGACGAACACGGGCGTGGCGAAGGCCGCGAGCGTGGACAGCGACCCGCCGGGCGTGCCGTGGTAGCCGAGCGGCTCGGGACCGTCGGGGTGGTCGTTGTAGTTGCCGTCGCGGAAACCGACGACGTAGTAGGTGTTGGGCGCGGGCAGGCCGGTCAGCGAGTAGGGCGAGAGGGTGGGTTGGGAGGTCTCGGCGAAGAAGCTCACCTCCTTGGTGAAGTCCGAGCTCGTCGAGGCCACGATGTGGAAGTCGCCGTAGTTGAGGACGCCGGCGTAGTTGATGGGACCGGCGATGCTGCCTTGGCCCTGGTACATGCGCGCGTCGAGCTGGACGGTCGTGTCGGCGGCGAGGAAGACCCGGGCTCCGCTGAGGCCGAAGTCCGAGCTGAGCTGATGGGTCACGCCGAGGTCGTATTCGCCGGGAGGCAGGCCCGAGAAGAGGTACGGGTACGAGGTCGCGGCGAGGATGACGCTGACGGTGACCGAGGCCTGGCTGACGCCCCAGCGGTAGGCGGTGACGTAGGCGTTGCCCGCCACGGGCGTGGAGTAATACAGCGTGCCGGAGATGACGCCCGTCGTCGTGCCGCTGACGCCGAAGTCGGCGAGCACCACGCCCGAGTTGTCGTAGTAGGCGTTGACGAAGTCGTTGATGGCCAGGTACAGCTCGCCGCCGTAACTCGTCGTGATGGGCATGGTCGCAGCGCCCACGCGGAACCACGGGCTGTAGCAGCCGCCGCAGCTCGACAGACGGCCGATGAGCTCGCCGCGGTTGGCCGACGGCAGGACCGTGTCGAGCCCGGTGGTGCCGGCCTCGCCCGTCGGCCCGGTGAGCGGGTCGCCCGGGCCCGTGCGCCAGACGCCCGTCGAGAGGATGGTCAGGGACTGGCCCGCGGCCGCGTATTCCCCGGTGTAGCTGCCGCCGTAGCCGTCGGGGCTGGCGTAGGCGAAGGCCTCGACGCCGGCGCGCACGCCGAGCGCGCCCGTGACCACCGGATACAGCGCCGGTTGGGACGCCATCACGCCCGCGGCCAGGCCGAAGGCCGCCGAGGTGTCGATGGCGACCGCCGCCGACGACGGCTTGGCGCCGTAGGTGTTGAGCGTGACGAACAGGTGTTTGGTCTGTCCCGGGCCGAACGGCACCGGGCTGTAGAACACGGCGGTGCCGCTGGAGGCGCCCGCGCTGCTGAGGAACACCTCGCCGCGCGGGAAGTCCTGGAAGTGGCTGAAGGAGCCGTCGCCGTCGTCCTCCATGACGCGCATCACCGCGCCGTAGGGCGGCAGCGGCGCGTCCCAGCGCAGGCGCAGGCCGGTCAGCGTGGACGGCGACCCGGCGTTGGCCAAGGTCAGGCGCATCACCGGCTGGTCGCCGCTGGACGCGATGGCGCCCGCGTGCGCGGCCTGGGTCGAGAGGGTGAGCGTGCCGCCCGCGCCCACGCCGCCGCCCGTGACGACGATGGGCGGGTTCACCGACGCGACGGCGCCTTCGGTCGGCGAATAAGAGTTGTTGACCGCCGTGCCCGAGGCCTCGAAGAGGTCGTGCTGGCGGTCGCCGTCGAGGTCCACGTAGGCGAAGACGAAGCTGGAGTGGAACACGCCCCCCTCGACGGCGTGTGTGTCGAACTGGTAGCTGCCGAAGGCCAGGCCCTGGGCCACGCGCGTGCTGGAGAGAGCGTAGGGCGCGCCGTCCCAGGTCTCCACCACGACCTGTCCGACCTGGGGGCTCTGGTTGTCCACGCCGCCGCTGACCGCGCCCCAGCCCTTCACGGTCAGGTTGACGCCGCCGGGGTTGCCGCCCGACGGGACGAACACCCGCTCCGAGCGCATGTAGCCGGGGTGGCCGAAGCCGCCGCGCGCGCCGCGCGAGGCCGGCTGGTCCCCGCTGCCGCCGTTGTCGAAGGCGAACAGGAAGTAGGTCGCGGGCGCGACGAGGCCGGGGATGGAATAGCCGCCGGGCGGACCGGTGAAGCCGCCGCCCTGCGGGGACGCGGCGCCCGCGGGGTCGGTGGTGGCGATGATCCGGTAGTTGGAGGCGCCGCAGCCGCCGACGCAGGACAGCGTGCCGTTGATGGTGCCCGACGCGCCGCCGCCGTCGGGGTTCCAGGTCACGGCCGCGGCGTTGCCGATGGTGTGCGGGGAGCCGAAGCTCTGGCTCGCGCTGTTGAGGAAGCTGATGGAGGACCCCGGCGGCACCTGGGCGTCCACCGACGGGGAACGCGTCGTGCCGAAGCTGTCCCAGCCCTTGAAGGCGTAGCTCACCGCGGCCGGACCCGCCTGGAAGGTGACGAAGGGCATGGTCGAGGAGCCGTTGGGGTAGAACTCGACGCCGTCGAAGGCCGCGAAGTGCGCGTCCTTGAAGACGACCCAGTCCACGCCGAACAAGGTCACCGGCGCGGACACGGCCATGGTGGCCCGGTCCACGCGCCAGTACCAGCGGCCTTGCGGGCCGCCGGCCGACTCGATCTGGGTGTAGTTGCCCGTGCTCGTCAGCACGAAGAAGGCGCCGTTGCGCGTCTCGATGCCGTCGCGCACGGCCAGGCGCCCGTCGTCGAGACTGAAGGTCGCGCTGTCCTTGACGACGAGCACCCCCTCCACGTTGAGCCGGTGAGGGTCGGAGTAGTATTGGGACGACTGCTCGCCGAAGGTGAAGGAGCCGCCGCCGATGACCGCGCGGCTGGAGACGCGCAGCTCGTTGCGCCCGCCGAAGGGCGGAGAGACCAGCCGCAGGCGGCGTCCGGCGAACGCGGTGGACAGCGTGAGCTCGGACAACTCCTCGTAGGGGATGTTCCAGTCGCAGTCGTAGGACGACGCGCCGAAGAAGGCCCGCTCCCCCGTGCGCGGGCGGCCGCCCTGCCAGTTGAGGTCCAGGTCGGCGCGGTTCTCGAAGCCGATGGTGCCGCCGAGCCAGACCTTGGTCGTCGTGGAGGGCAACACGCCGAGGGTCAGGCGCAGGTAGCCGGAGTTGTTCGCGTAGCCGTCGGAGTCGTTGGCCGCCAGGTACAGCAGGCCCGAGGAGTTGACGGTCACCGTCGTGCTCTGCCCGAGCTTGAACCAGGGCCCGGCGCCGACGCGGGCCGTCAACGCGCCGCGGTTGAACGCGCCGAGGACGCCGTCGGGCGCGGCGCCGTCGCCGTCGGTGAGGCCCGGACCGGCGTCCCACGAATCGGCGGCCGCCACCTGGACCTGCAGGCGCTGTCCGGCGCCCAGGTAGACGCCCGTGTCGTAGCCGCCCGTGCGCGGCGAGACGGTCGGCGTCGGGTAGGAGGCGACGCCGTTGGCGGGTTTGGCGTAGACGCGCGCGTACACCGCGGACTCCCCGGAGTGCAGGGGCAGGGGCGGGATCTGCCCGAAGGAGTCGCCGCCGATGAACGCGTCGTAGAGGTTGAAGAGGCCGAAGGAGACCCGGCGGCCCTGGGGCAGGCCGTTGAAGTCCGCGCTGATGAAGTAGCGCACGGGCACGCCCGCGGTCTGGGTCTCGCCCGAGGCGAACAGGTAGGCCGAAGGCGGGAAGCCGCCGCCGCCGCCCGAGAACACCGCGCTCGACAAGACGAGGTCGCCGCCGTCGAGCTGCCCGTCGTTGTTGACGTCGCGCACCAGGTTGGCGCGCATCTGCTGGGGCGGGACGTCGCCCATGGCGTACAGGTAGAGGCCGGTGAAGTTGCAGTTGCCGCCCGACGCGGTGAAGGTCCAGGAGAAGAGCGGGACGCCGGACTGCGTGGCGTCCACCGCCGCCGGCGCGGAGGAGTAGGAGACCCAGTCGAGGACGGCGGCGGCGCGCGCGGCCGCCGGGGACAGCAAAAGCGCCGCGCACACGGCGGCGACACGGACGGCGGCACTCGGCTGACGGGTCTCGGCGGCTTTCACGGGCTCGGCACGACCGTGAGGACTAACGGATTATAACAGCTTTGTCTCGGCTTTCCAGGTGATTACCGTCACACGGCTCAATATTCGTAGGCCACCCCGATGTGATAGGTCATCGCCCGGTAGGTGTACTTGTAGTTCTTGTCGAACTTGTGGTTGGAGCTCGCCCACAACGCGTTGACGCGCGTCGTGAGCGTGAACTTCGGCGCGACCGGGTGATCGAAGCCCAGGGAGAGGGTGGTCCGGTCCTGGTACTGCTTGGCCGAGGAGTAGACGCCGTCCCCGTCCTGCACCAGGCGGCCGGTGTAGCGCACGCGGTTCCAGCGCAGGCCCATGGACAACCGCTCCGGCGTCTTGCGGTCGCCCCAGGACAACGCCGCGGCGGGCCCCAGGCCGAAACTCCAGAAGCCGTAGGCGTCGGGCACGAACTGGGTCTTGGCCGCGTCGAAGGTGTTCTGGTTGGAGGCGTTGTAGGCGAGGTTCAGCCCGCCCGTGAGGTCGAGGCGGGCGTCGTGACCGAAGAGGCGCACGGGCCGCGGGTGGACCACGCTCAGCGAGGCGCTGTTGAGCAGGTCGCGTCGGCCCGTCCGGTCGAACTGGCCCCGCGCGTTGACGACCTTCTGCTCGCTGTAGTTCTGATAAAGGAAGGACCACGAGGCCTGCAGCGCCACGGCCGGGTCGGCGAACGGGACCGGCCGGCTGCCCGACAGGGTCAGCTGGGCGTTCCAGGCGTCGAGCACCTTGCGGGGCGCGAGCTCGCGGCCCAGCGGGTTGCCGCTGGGGTCGGTGCCGGAGCGCGACTCCAGGGATTCGTACTGCGGGAAACGCGTGCGCCACAGGTCCACGGCGGCGCGGAAGACGAACGGGTCCTTGTAGAGGTTCTCGGCCTCCAGGCCGACGGCGATCTTCTCGTAGTCGAAGAGGCCTTTGCCCCAGGTCTCGTCGCGCGTCTCCTTCAAGAACTCCCTCTTATAGCTGGCCTGGGGCTTGAGGCGCCAGGTCGTCCCCTCCAACACGCGGATGCCGGTGACCGAGAGGCGATGGTCCATCTCCTGTTGGAACAAGGTGCCCGCGCCGACGCCGTCATCCACGCCCTTGGTGCCGCGGTAGTTGCCCAGGTACATGGGCATCATGCTCCAGCGCGGCGAGAGCTTGATGAGGGGCGCGGCCACGACCGTGCTGTTGCCCGAGAAACTGCCGCGCTGCCCCTGGAAGAAATATTGTCCCGCCGAGAGCGAGGCGTTGAACACCGGCGTCACCTCCACGCCGCGCGCGGGCAGCGCGGCCGCGAGCAGGACGCACGGCAGCGACCGCGCGAAGAGGGGCTTCAGCACGAGGGGCCCGTCACGGGATGAGGCCGGATTGGATGAAGATGCGCGGCTCGACGACGAGGTCTATCTTGCGGCCGTTGAACTCGGAGGCGGTCACGACGGTCTGGAAGTTCCAGCCCAGCAAGGTCTTCTTGTACTGCGCGCCGGTGGTGATGCCGCCGAAGTCCGAGGTCCGCGCCACCTTGCCGGCGTCGGAGATGATGTAGTTGTCGTATTTCTCCCAGATGGTGCCCGCGGCGTTGGACGCGTAGATGACGTCGTGGAGCACGCCGTTCTCCGTGTAGGTGCAGTCGGGCGGGGCGCAGCCGGAGTTGGCCGCGGTCTTCAACGAGGTCACCTGGGCGCGCGACGGCAGGTCGGCGGCCAGGTAGGTCTGCACGTTGCCGCCGGGCTGGTTCCAGCTGTCGTGGAGCACGCCGTTGAACGAGAGGCTGTAGGTGTCGTAGAGGGTGTCGAAGAACGCGCCCGTCACGGGCACGAAGGTGTCGGTGGTCCGGTCGTAGACCGCCGTGACGTTGTCGTCCGGGTCCGCGTTGGAGTTCACGTCCACCATGTGCCCGCCGGAGGTGCGTTCCAGCATGTAGTCCTGCGTGTTGGAGCGCCCGGTCTCGTAGCCGGTCAGGAAGTAGGGGCAGGCCGCGCCCGCGCAGCCGCCGAGCATGCGCAGGGCGACGGACAGGTCGTCGGGCAAGGTCGTGTTGAAGGTGCCGGTGTAGTAGAAGTAGTCGAAGCGGTCGTCGCGCTCGTTGAGCACCACGAACTTGAACTGGTCGGCGGCGGGCCGCAGGATGTACTCTTCGAGCCGCACGCGGTTGCCGAACACGTCGATGAGGGCCTTGCCCTGCTTGTACTCCGCGAGTTTGCTCTCCTCGGCGGCGGCGGCCTGGACCTCCTCCTTGCCCATCTGCAGGCCGACCTCGCGTTTGGCCGTCTCCTTCGCCTTGTCCTGTCCCGCGGGGCCGCCTTGCGGCGAGGCCTCGGTCACGCGCCCCAGGCCCTCGGCCGTCACCGTGATGCTCTGGTCGTCCTTGAGCAGGACCTCGTTGCCGTCGCGGTCGGCGACGGCGAGCAGGCCGCCGAACATCTGGACGCTGGTCTCGCCGCGCGGGTTGACCCCGACCTCGAACTCGGTGCCGCGCACCGAGCACACGGCCGTGGGCGTGCGCACCATGAAACGGCGGTTGAGGCTCTTGGAGATCCAGGCCTTCAGCGAGCCCACGCTGAGCTTGAGCTCGCTGGCGGCGGCGTTGGACTCCTGGAGGGTGAAGGAGGTGGACGGGTTGAGCGTCACCGTGGTGCCGTCGTCGAAACCCACGACCGCGGTGGCCCCGGTCGCGGTCTTGAGCTGGTCGCCGGCGGACAGGACCTGCCCGCGGGAGACCTGCGCCCAGGTGTAGGACCCGTTCTTAAGGAAGAGGACCTTGCCGTCGGTGGAGGTGAGGACGACGGCCGAAGCGGGGAGCGCGGCGGCGACGAGGAGGACGGCGGCCCATACGGCTCGCACGGTCCGCAGGATAGCAGACGCCCCATGAGGTGTCAACGCCGTTCCGGTCACAGAGGGCGACATGGTATGATGACGCCGTGACCGGCTCGCTCGCTCGCCTCTTCGTGGACCCCCTCGTCGGAGCCTACGGGCGCGTCGCCGGCGCGCTCCCCTCCCTGGCCGCGGCCCTGCTGCTGCTCCTGGTGGGCATGTTCGGAGCCCGCCTGGCGCGCGTGTCGGTCGAAACCGTCCTGGGGCGCCTGCGCCTCGACGAGCACACCGGCCGGGTCGGGCTCAACGAGGTGCTGGCCCGCCTCGGCTTGGGAAAGTCCCCCACCGAGATCGCCGCCTTCAGCGCCTTCTGGTTCGTGCTCGTGGTCTTCATCGTCTCGGCGGCCAACGCGGCGGACATCACGGCCGTCTCCGCCCTGCTCGAGCGCTTCGTGCTCTTCCTCCCCTCGCTCGTCGCGGCCGTGGTCACTTTGTTCGGCGGCCTGCTCTTCGCCCGCCTGGTCAACGCCATCCTCCAGAACGCGGCCGCGGCCAACTCCGTGCGCGGCGGCGTGGCCGTGGCGCGGGGCGCCTACGCCGTGGTGGTGCTGTTCTCGGCCGTGGCCGCGCTCGAGCAGGTCGGGGTCAACCCCGCCCTGACCGCGTCGGCCGTGACCATCCTGTTCGCCTCGGTCGGCCTCGCCCTGGGGCTGGCCTTCGGCCTGGGCGCCAAGGACCTCGCCGGCGACGCCCTGCGCGCGCTGCTCGCGCGCAAGCCCTAGTGGCGCGCCTGCTCGTCGTCGACGACGAGCCCTCCGTCGTCATGCTGATGCGTTTCGTGCTCGAGAAGGCCGGCCACGAGGTCTCCGAGGCCCGCAACGGCGCCGAGGCGCTGGCCGCCCTCGGCGTGGAGCCCGCGGACGCGAGCAAGCCCCTGCCCGACCTGGTCGTGCTCGACATCATGATGCCGGTGCTCGACGGTCACGCCACCGCGCGCCGGCTGCAGGAGGACCCGCGCACCGCGTCCCTGCCTCTGTTGGTCGTGACCGCCAAAGGCGACATGCGCCACCTCTTCGACTCGATGCCCGCGGTCGCTGGGTTCTTCCCCAAGCCCTTCGACCCGCAGGCGCTGCGCGACGCGGTCGCTCGCGCCGTCGCCGGCCGCTGAGCCGGCCCGCGCGTCAGCGGCGCGGCGCGGGGACGACCGGCGCGCTGCGGGTCCGCGGCGGC
>JANRKA010000114.1:0-29925 GCA_033875325.1 Elusimicrobiota bacterium
GTCCGCCGCGCCGTCGCCGAGGCGCCGGCCGTCGCCGCGCCCGCGGGCCGCGCCGCCGACGTCGTCGTCGCGCGCCACCTGCACGCGCAGGCCGGCCGCGAGGCCCTCTTCGGCTACGCCGACACTCCCGAGCAATACGCCGAGGCCGTCGCCTCGTGGTCGGCGACGCTCTCCGCCGCGGGCGTGACGCCCGGGACGCCGTCGCTGGCCTCCGGCATGTGGGTGCTCCCGTACACGGCCCCGGCCGGCAAGGTCATCCGCGGCTTCATGGCCGACCCCAGGCAGTTCCCGCCCAAGGACGACGCCGGCCTGCGCGCGAACATGGCGCTGGCTCAGGCCGCGCTCGCGGACGCGGGGCTGACCGTGGTGTCGGCCAAGGTGCTGAACCTCGAGTTCCTGCTGCCGACCTACTCTCTCCTTTATATGACCGACGCGAACGCGACGCCCGCGCATGAGACGCGGCTGCGCCTGCTCGTGGCCCGCGACGAGTCCGACTTCGACCTGTTCCGGGACGCCGGCATCCGCGTGGTGCAGGTGCCCAAGCCCTGGATGATGGTCTACGTCGGCCGCGAGGCCGGCGTCGTGCACATGGGCGCCAAAGACGCGGAGGCCGCGGCCAAGAAACTGGCCGAGCGGCGCGCGTTCCTGACCGGCCAGGGCAAAACCATCGTCGCCGAACGCGTCACGCCCTACGACGACGCCGACATGCCGTTCGTCGTCTCGTTGTACTTCCTCCACTGAGGGGGACGGCGGCCCCGGACGGGGTTTGCTAGACTGCCGACGATGCGCACGGACCTCTGGAAGGACCTCGTCGGCGCGCGGATCGCCAACAAGTTCGGGATGCTCCCGAGCTTCGCGGCGGCCATGGCGTTCTACTTCCTGGTCTCGCTCGTGCCCTTCCTCGTCGTCTTCACCAAAGCCGTGGCCTGGCTGTTCTCGGCCAACCTCACGCCCGAGATCGTCTCGCTCCTGCGCCAGGTCCTGCCGCCCGAGAGCCAGCTGCGTCCCGACGCCGTCGTGGATTCCGTCGCGGCCGGCTCGGGTTGGGGCCTGGGACCGCTGAGCACCGCGGCCGCGGTGTGGACCGGGACCAGCGGCCTCAACGAGATGGGCCGCGCCGTCCACTACGTCTTCTCCGACCCGGACCGCCCGCACACCGGCGGCTGGGCGCGCTGGCTCAAGTCGTTCGTGCTGCTCGGCGTCTGGGTGCTCGCCATCGTCGCCGCGGCGCTGTTCCTCGTGCTGCTGCCCATGGCCCAGAGCGAGCTGGCCTTGCGCGGCGCGGACCGCCTGGCGAGCCTGCTCGGCGAGGGCCTCAACTACCCCGCGGCCGGCGTCATGTTGTTCGTCGCCTTCTGGGTGACCTTGGTCTTCGTGCCCGAGCGGCGCGTCAGCCGCTTCGCCGCCTTCACCGGCGCCCTGCTCGCCACGGTGTGGTGGCTGGGCACCTGCGCGTTGTTCGCCTACCTGCTGCCGCGCGTCTGGCGCGTCAGCCTGTTCCACGGCGCGCTCAGCTCCGCGCTCGCCATCCTGGGCTGGGCCTATTGCGCCGCCTGGGGCGTGTTGCTCGGCGCGACCTGGGCCGCGCGCGCCGACGAGAAGCTCGGCATCTCGCCTCAGCGCTCCTGACGGGAGCCGGCGGCCGTCGTCAGCTCAGCAGCTGGCGGAGGAGCACTCGAGCGGCTCGGAGGCGGCCAGGGAGACCGGGAGGTCGTAGGCGACGACGCGGCCCTCCGCGACCTCGCCGCGGGAGACCAGCGAGCCCGAGACCTGGTGGCGCCGCGTGTTCATGTTCAGCGGGTCGAAGACGCGGACGGTGCGGTCGCGCATGACGCCGATGTAGGAGACGACCTCGAGCGCCTTGGCCTGGCGCACGTCGTTGGGGGAGAACAGGTCCGTCTGGTCGCCCTCGTCCGGATGGGTGTGGTAGATGGCCGCCAGGCGATAGCCGCGCGGCACGGCGACGGAGAAATCGATGTTGGCCGTGCGGCGGTTGGTCACGGGCTCGGTGAAGTAGTAGCGGCCCTCGGAGGACAACACGGCTCCGCCGTATTCGTAGGAGCGGCTCAGGGGCATGGCCTCGCGCAGGCCGGCGACGGCGGCGTCCTCGACCGCGATGAACGCCGGCGCCTCCGGGCGCAGGCGCGTCGTGGGGCGTTCCGCGGCGAAGGCGGGCGCGGCGGCGGCGGCGAGCAGCAGCAGGAGAGAGGTCATGAGGATAGTATGCCCTCTCCCGCCGCGCGCCATAAGGGTCCTTGGTCCTAGGGACGGGGAGGCCGGTGTGCCCAGGCTCGCGGGCGGGGATTGAAAACCCCCGGCGCCGGCCTTATACTCATGGAGCATGGCGGCACAAGCGGCCCGCGTCCTGGTCGTCGACGACGACAAGAACCAGCGCAACATGCTGGTCTTCGCCCTGGAGACCTGCGGCTACCGCGTCACGGCCGTGGCCGGCGGGGGGGAGGCGCTCGCCGCGGCCGCCAAGGAGACCTTCGACGCGGCCATCTGCGACGTGATGATGCCCGGCCTCGACGGGGTCAAGACGCTGGAGCGCCTGCGCGCCGTCGCGCCGAAGATGCGCGTCATCATGGCCACGGGCTACGCCACGGCGCAGACCGCGGCCAAGTCCAAGACGCTCGGGGCTTTCAACTACCTGGCCAAGCCCTACGAGATGAACGACCTCCTCGACGTCCTGGAGCGCGCGCTCCGCGACGGACGGGAGCCCGCCTGAGCGCGGAAGGCCCCCTGAAGGGACTGGGCCGCGTCGTGGCCGCCTTCGCGTTGGCCGCGCTCGCCCTCGACGCGGCCACCTACCTCGCCGCGCGACGCGCGGTGCGCACGGTGACGCGCGCCAACCTCGAGCGTCCGGCACGCGCGGCCCTGCCCCAGATCGCCGACTCGATGCGCGTGGGCCTCTCCGAGCAGGGACGAGGGCTGCTCGTCCCCTACCTCGAGGGTTGTCTCATGGCCTTCGGCGCGTCCTACGCCGGCGCCCTCGACCACGCGGGCGACGCCCTGGCCGCGACCGGCGCCTTCCCCGAGGGCGCCTCCCCGCGGGCGGGCTCGCGCGAGCGCCTCGTGGACGGGCGCCCCGTGCTCGAGCTGACCATCCCCGTGGCCGACGACGCGGGGCGCCTGCACGGCGCGCTGGTGCTCGGTTATCCTCTGAGCGAGGCCTTGGAGCTCGAGCGGCGCGTCGGCCTGCGCGCGGCCGCGCTCGCGGCGCTGGCCGGCGCCGCGGCCCTGGCCGTGCTGCTGCTGGTCGTCGCGCGCACCAGCGAGGCGCTGCGCCGAGGCGACGAACGCGTGCGCCAGTCGGAGCGCCTCTCGGCCGTGGGCCGGCTCGCCGCGGGCATCGCCCACGAGATCAACAACCCGCTGGGCTCCATCCTGGGCTTCTCCCAGGCGGCCCTGCGCCGGGAGGGCGTGCCGGCGCCGGTGACGGCGGCGCTGTCGGCCATCGAGGAGGAGGCGCGCCGCTGCCGGCGCCTCGTGCAGGACCTGCTCACCTTCGCGCGGCGCGACGCGGGCTCGTCCGCGCCTTTCTCCGTGGAGGACGCGTTGGACAAGACATTGGCCCTGCTCGAGGCCCAGGCGCGCCTGCAGGGCGTGGCCGTGGAGCGCGACTGGAGCGCCCGCGCGACCGTCGTCGGCGAGAAAAGCCGTCTCCAGCAGGCCTTCATCAACCTGGCGTCCAACGCGCTCGACGCGATGCCCTCGGGAGGCCGCCTGACCTTGCGCACGCGCCGCGGCGAGGCCGGGGGCCGGCCCGTCGTGGTCGTGGAGGTGGCCGACACCGGACCCGGCATCCCGGCGGCCGCGCGCGAGCGCGTCTTCGAGCCGTTCTTCACCACGAAGGAGGCCGGCCGCGGCACCGGGCTGGGCCTGGCCATCGTGCAGGAGGTCGTCCACGCCCACGACGGCGCCGTCGAGGTCCGCGACGCGCCCGGGGGCGGGACGGTTTTCGCGGTGACCTTGCCGTTGGCCGCCTAACGGCGCGCCAGGCCGCAGGCCCACAGGGCGGCGGAGGCGGCCAGGCCCGGGAACAGCGGCTCCAGGCCCAGCGGCGCGGCGCCTGTCCCGCGCGCGGCGACGACCCAGGCCAGCGACAGGGCGAAACCCGCGGCCGAGGAAGCCGCGGCCCAGCCGCCGGGCGCGCGCAGGCGGGGGAAATACGCGCCGAGCAGCGGCAGCAGCAGCCCGGGGATGCAGGCCGAGCCCACGGCGTACCACAGCCCCGCCACCGACGGCACGAGCCGCGCGAGCAGCAGGGACAGCAGCAAGGTCGCGGGCAGGGCCAGGCGGGTGAAGCGCCGCGCGTCGTCGTCGCCGCGCCCGAGCAGGCGCGCCGCGCCGTCCTTGCCCAGGCTCGCGGCCGACAGGAGGGTCGTCGCCTGCAGTCCCGCGAACAGCGAGGACGCCAGGCCGGCGAAGAACAGGCCGCGCGCCGCCGGGGGCAACACGGCGTCGGCCAGGCGGGGGAAGGCGAGCGTGGGCGCGTCGAGGTCCGGCAGCGCGGCGCGGGCGTAGAGGCCCGCGGCCGTCGTCATCAGGTCGAAGACCATCCAGAAGCCGATGGACACGAAGATGCCGCGCCGCGCGACGGCGGGGCTGCCGGCGGCGGCGCAGCGCTGGTGGAAGGCGGGGTCCACGATGGTCCACACCGCGATGAGCCACCACCCCAGCAGCTTCAGCGGCGGCAGGCCGCCGGTCCAGGTCAGGTGGCCGGCGGGCAGCTTCGCCGCCAGCGCGGCGGGGCCGCCCAGGCTCAGCGCGCAGAAGGGCAGCAGCACGAGGAACCCCGCGTACATGCCGACGAGCTGCAGGCGGTTGGCGGCCACGTCGGCGGGCAGGCCGCCGCGCCAGACGACGGCCGCGGCGAGCGCGGCGGCCGCGGCCGCGGCGAGGCCGGGAGGCGCGCCCGTGAGGTGCGACAGCAAGGTGCCGGCCATCAGCACCTCGTCGGCCGGGCAGGCGAGCAGGAACACGAGCGCGGCGCCCAGCAGCGCCATCGGCCGGCCGTACGCGGGCTCGAGGTGGTCGGGGATGGTCAGCCCCGGCTCGGCGCGCACGCGCCCGGCGAGGAACAGGGCGTACAGGGCGGCGAAGAGGTAATACGGCGCGGCCATCACGGTCCAGTTGGACAGGCCGCCCAGCCAGGTGAACTCGCCGATGCCCAACACGCCGCCGTAGAAGGTCGGCACCAAGGTCGCGACGAAGGCGGGCAAGGTCAACGCGCGCGAGGCGAGCACGAAGTCCTCGAGCCCGTCGCGGCGGCGGGCGCGCGCCGCGAGCGCGGCGCCCGCCAGGAGCCAGACGGCGACGATGAGGGCGTCCGTCACGCGGAGATTCTAGCACGCCCTTCCCATGGCGCCCGGCGGCGGCCGGGGTTATACTGGCGTCATGCACCTGCTCTGGGCGCTGCCGCTCGCGGCGGCGCTGGCGGCGCCGGTCACGCGCGTGGAGGGCATACCGCGTTTGGCCCTCCCGCTGAACCCGGCGTCGGCGGCCGTCGCGCAGCTGCGCTTGGACGCCGCCCTCCTCTCCGGCACGCCGGCTTTCTCGGGCCTGACGCCGTCGTTGGGACTGCTGACGCAGGGCGCCGCGGCGGCCGCGCCCGGCGTTCTGCCGGGGCCCGCCGGCGCGCACGCCCCGGCGGCCGACGCGCCGATCCCGGCCGCGCCGGCCCCGACCGCGTCGGCCCCGGTGGAGGCGCCCGCGTCGGCCGCTCTCGAGCGCGCCTCGCTCGCGCACGCCGCCCTCGCCGGATTGGAGCCGGGCGCGCTGGAGCGCATGCCCGAGGCGGAGCGCGACGCCATGCTCTCGGCGCTGTGGGACGGCTGGAAGTCCCGCGGGCTCCTCGACGCCGGGCTCACGCCCGCGGACCGGCTCGTCATCGAGGGCGTGGACGACCCCAGCCTGACCTCCTTCAATAAAAGCGCCTTCCTCGGCGTCGGCGTTCTTGGTTATCCTCTGGAGGACGCGTTGTGGCTCCAGCGCACGCGCATCAACGACGCCTTGGACGAGAACGCGTTGTCCTACCCGAGCGGGCAGCGCTGGACCAACGAGAGCGGGACGCCCGAGTTCCTCGGCCGCACGCGCGCGGCGCAGGGTCTCGTGGACGCTTGGGGCGCCGCGGCGACCGCGGCCGGGCGCATCGTGCGCCAGGCGAGGGCCGGGTCGCGGGACCTGCCCGACGACCTCCCGGTCTCTCGCGAGGCCGCCGCCGGGTTGGCGGCCGTCGCCGCGGAGCTCGTCGCCGCCGGCGACGAACAGGCCCTGCGTTACCTCGAAGCCGACGACCCCACCTTCGCGGCCTTCCTGCTCGACGCGCGCAAGCCCGGCTATTACCTCTACAACGGGGATTCCGCGGTGGTCAGCCGCATCCTGGGCACGGCCGCGGCCCGGGCCCTGGGCATCCGCCGCCTCGACAAGCCCGACACGGCGGGGACCCACGCCTCCACCTACCTCTACCGTCCGTGGCGCGTGGCGCAGGCCCTGCGCGAGGCGTCCCGCGGCGACGGCGACGCGGACGCGCGGGCTCGCCTCGGAGCCTACGCGGCGCGACTCGAGCCGCTGGTGGCGCCGGCGCCGCCCGCCGGCACGGGCCGCTTCCGTTTCGTGCCGCCGTCGCGCATGCCGGCGCCGCCGCTCGAAGCCGCCGCGAACCGGCTCGCGTCGTACCCGGGGCTCGCGGCGGGGCCGCGCTGGGACCGGCCGCTGACGGCCGGCTTCCTGCGCGAGCGTTTCCCGGGCGGGCGCCCGCACGGCTCGTTCTCCGCCGAGCGTTGGGCCGCCCTGGAGCGGCTCTGGGACGCGGCGCCGACCCTGCGCGCCCAACCCGACGCGGCGGCCGTGCGCGTCGTCGGCGAGTCCTGGCAGACCGGCGGCCGGTTGGTGGCGCCGGGGAAGGCCGGCGGCGTCGTCGTGCACATGCACGCTCTGGACCTCATCGCGGGCGGAGCGGACCCGGCGCCGTTCGTCGCCGCCGTCGAGCAGGCGCTGCGTCGTTGACCCGCCTCAATTGACGCGCATCACCCGCCCGCGCTGACGCGTCTCATGTCGGGTCCGCCTCCATCGGCGCTACTTTGTAGCCGAAGGAGGTGAGCTTATGATCAGCCTGATCCTGGCGTTGTCGATGATGAAGCCGGCGCCGGCGGCGACCACCGCGCAGATACAGCCGTGCGTGTGGCCCAACACCTGCCGTTCCGTGGAAGTCGCGCAGATACAGCCGTGCGTGTGGCCGAACACCTGCGCCGCGACCCCGTCCGCGCAGTTCGAAGTCTGCGTCTGGCCCCGCCGCTGCTCGTAAGTCCGTAGGACGTCAGCGGAAGAAAGGCTCCGTCGCGAGGCGGAGCCTGCGTTTTTTCGGGGGGCGTCAGCGCCCGGGCGTGGTGGAGAGCCGGCGCCGCCGGGCCGCGCGGCGCAGGGCCAACGCGACGAGGTCGGCGACGAGTCTGGGCGTGGGCACGCCGCTCTCGCGCCACAACATGGGGTACATGCTCACGGGCGTGAAGCCGGGCAAGGTGTTGGGCTCGTTGAAGTACACCGCCCCGGTGCGCTTGTGCATGAAGAAGTCCACGCGCGCCAGGCCGTGCAGGTCGAGGGCGCGGAAGGCCGCCAGGGCCAGCTCGCGCACGCGCGCCGCCTGGGCCTTGGTGATGGGGGCGGGCAAAAGCAGGCGCGCGCCGTCCGGGTCGAGGTACTTCGCGGCGTAGTCGTAGAACTCGGCGTTGGGCGCGATCTCGCCGACGATGGACGCCTTCAGCGCGAAGCGGTCGCCTTTCGGGGCCCAGGGGTCGCCGAACACGGCGGTCTCGATCTCGCGGGCGGGGATGCCCTTCTCGAGGATGGCCTTCTCGTCGTAGCGCAGGGCCTCCTTGAGCGCGGCGCCCAGCTCCCGCGGCGAGCGGACCTTCACCACGCCCACCGAGGAGCCCATGCGCGCGGGCTTGACGAACACGGGGTAGCCCAGCCGCGCGGCGGCGCGGCGGGCCGACGCGAGGTCGCGCGCGACGGCCCAGGGCACCTGCGGCAGGCCCGCGCCGGCGGCCAGGCGCTTGGTGAACTCCTTGTCCATGCCCGCCGAGGAGCCGAACACGCCGCAGCCGACGTAGGCGACGCCGGCGAGCTCGAGCAGTCCCTGCAGGGTCCCGTCCTCGCCGAAAGGCCCGTGGATGACGGGGAACACGGCGTCGCGGCGGCTCAGGGAGGTCAACAGCTTCCAGGGGTCGAGGCGGCGGCCGCCGGCGAGCACGCGGCGCTCCGCGGCGCGGTCCGTGAGCAGCGCCTTCGGGTCGGCGGCGAGCAGCCGGGCGGGCGCGGTCTCGGTCCAGGACCCGTCCGCGCCGACGACGACCAGGCGCGTCGTGAAGCGGCGCGCGTCGAGGTTGGACGCGACGCAGCGCGCGGAGACCAGCGAGACCCGGCGCTCGGCCGAGCGTCCGCCGCACAACACGACGACGAGAGGGCGCTTCATGTCTTGGCGAGGGCCTTGGCGACCTTGGCGAGCAGCGCCTGGAAGTTGAGCGGCTTGAGCACGTAGTCGTCGGCGCCGGCGGCGAAGGCCTCGTCGATCTCCTTGGTCACGCTGGCGGCCGTGCACATGAGGATGCGCACCTTGGCGAGCTTGGGGTTGAGGCGGATGGCCTGCACGACCTCGATGCCGGAGAGGCCCGGCATGTTGCGGTCGATGATGGCCAGGTCCGCGCCCTTGGACTTGAGCAGCTCGAGCGCCCGGGTCCCGTTCTCGGCGAGCAGGAACTCGTGGCCGTCGGCGGAGAGGACCTCCTTGACGAGGTCGCGGATGGACTCCTCATCGTCGGCGATGAGGATGCGGGCCATCTAAGCCGGGGCGTGCGCGCCCTGGAGGAGCTGGAGGACCTTGCGCACGAACACGTTCTTCTCGAAGGGCTTGAGCAGCACCTCGCGGGCGCCGGCGTCGCGCGCGCGCGACACCGCGTCGGAGTAACCGGTGAGCACCATGACGGGGATGCGCCCGCCGTCGGGCAGGCGCTTGAGGCGCGAGAGCACCTCGAAGCCGTCCATGCCGGGCATCATGACGTCGAGGATGATGAGGTCGGGGATGCCCTCCTGCACGCGGTCGAGGGCCTCGAAGCCGGACTTGGCGGTCACGATGGTGAGGTTGCGGCTCACGCTGGAGAGGAACAACATGAGCACCTCGACCAGGTCGGGGTTGTCCTCGACGATGAGCACGGTCCGCTTGCGCAGGGCCTCCTCGCCCTCGACGACGACGGGCGCGGCGTCGGGCGCGCACACCGGCAGCTCCAGGCGCGCGGTCGCGCCGCGGCCGGACCCGGCGCTCTCCAGCCAGATGCGGCCGTTGAGGCGCTCGACGATCTGCTTGGACAGCGGCAGGCCCAGGCCGAGGCCCGGGTACTCGCGGGTCGGGCCCTGGCCGGCGGCGAAGAAGGCGTCGAAGACGTGGGGCATGATCTCGGGCGCCACGCCCGGGCCGCGGTCGGCCACGGACAGGGCCGCGGTCTGCCCGCGCAGGTGCAGCTCCACGACGAGCGAGCTCTTCTGCGGGCTGAACTTCGTCGCGTTGGAGAGCAGGTTGTCCACCACGTCGCCGAGCTTGTCCTCGTCGGCCATCACCCAGACGGCGGACTTGGGCAGGAGGGTCTCGACGGCGAGCTCCTTGCGGCGCAGCTCCTTGCCGGCCTTCTCCAGCCGGCGCTCGACGAGGGACTTGAGCTCGACGGGCTTGAGCATCAGCTGGGGCACGCCTTCGTGCACCTCGCGGATGCGCAGGATGTTGTTGAGGGTGGCCAGCAGCCCCTCGGCGCGCTCGATGATGGCGGTCAGCGCCTTCTTCTGCGGCTCCTGCAGGGGGCCGAGGCTGCCGTCGCGCATGGTGTTGGCGTAGCCGATGACGACCGTCAAAGGGGTGCGCAGCTCGTGGGAGACGTTGGCGATGAACTCGTTCTTCATCTGGTTCACCTGCCGCAGCTCCATGTTCTGGTTGACCAGGGCGCGGATCTCCACCACGCGGCGCAGCAGCTGGGCGAGGTCCACCTGGCGCAGGTCCTTGTGCGTCAGGTAGTCCATCGCGCCCTTCTTCATGGCGGAGACGGCGATCTGCTCGCTGCCGGCGGCGGTCATCATGACCACGGCGGTTTTGGGGTGGAGCTGGCGGATGCGGTCCAGTATCTCGAGGCCGTCGGTGGGGGGGAGCCGGTAATCGAGGAAGACGAGGTCGAAGGCGTCGGCCTTGAGCCGGTCCAGGGCCTTGTCCCCGTCGTCGGCGGCATGGACCTCCAGGCGCACGCCGGGCAGGGCCTCGAGCTGGGCCTTGAGCAGCTCCCGGTTGTCGCTCTCGTCGTCGACGACGAGGATGCGGAACGCCGCGTCTGGAGGAGTCATCGCGCCGGGATTGTAACAGTCTTTCGCGGTCACGACAAGGCCGGGCCTTTCCTTGATATAGCGAGGGCTGAAAAGCTATCCTGCCCCTCCGATGACCGCCCAGGCAGCCCCCCTCCACGCCGACGTCGCCCGCGTCCTGTTCGACGAGGCCGCCCTCAAGGCCCGCGTCGCCGAGCTGGGCGCCCAGATCACCCGGGACTACGCGGGCCGCCGCCTCATGGTGGTCGGCGTGCTCAAGGGGTCGGTCCTGTTCCTGGCCGACCTGTTGCGCGCCCTGGGGCCCGAGGCCGACGTCGAGGTGGACTTCGTGGCCGCGTCGTCCTACGCGGGCACCTCCTCCACCGGCGCGGTGCGCCTGCTGCTCGACCTGCGCCACAGCCCCGAGGGCAAGGACCTCCTGCTCGTCGAGGACATCGTGGACACCGGCCTGACGCTTTCCCACCTCACCGAGACCCTGCGCGCGCACCGTCCCCGCAGCCTCGAGGTGTGCACCTTGCTCGACAAGGTCGAGTGCCGCAAGACCCCTTTCACGCCCAAATACACGGGCTTCAAGATCCCCAACGAGTTCGTGGTCGGCTACGGCCTGGACTACGACGAGAGATACCGGCAGCTCCCCTACGTCGGGGTGCTCAAGCCGGACGCCGCGAGGACGCCCTGATGGACAACAAGAACGTCAAACAGATGGCGATGTGGGGCATGGGGTTGGTGCTCCTGCTCATGCTCTTCAACGGGGTCAAAACCGTCCCCCTGGAGACCGAGATCCCCTACTCGCAGTTCAAGGAGCGCCTGCGCGGCAACAACATCACCGAGGTCAAGGTCCGTCCCGACCTCATCCGCGGCTCCTACAAGGACGAAAAAGGCGTGGTCCAGCGCTTCCGCACGCTCCCGCTCAACGACCCGAAGCTCGTCGAGGAGCTCGAGGCCCACAAGGTGTCCAACTACCAGGGCGAGCCGGACCGCTCGGGCATGTACTCCTTCCTCTTCAACATCGGCGGCATCCTGCTGTTCTTCGTGTTGTGGTGGTTCTTCGTCATCCGTCAGGTGCAGGTCGGCGGCAAGCAGGCCCTGTCCTTCGGGCGCTCCAAGGCCAAGATGGTGGACGAGAAGAAGAAGAAGACCACCTTCGCCGACGTGGCCGGCTGCGACGAGTCCAAGGAGGAGCTCTCCGAGGTCGTCGAGTTCCTCAAGCACCCCGAGAAGTTCCAGAAGCTCGGCGGCAAGATGCCCCGCGGCGTGCTGCTCTTCGGGCCTCCCGGAACGGGCAAGACCTTGCTCGCGCGCGCGGTGGCCGGCGAGGCCGGCGTGCCGTTCTTCTCCGCCTCGGCCTCCGAGTTCGTCGAGATGTTCGTGGGCGTGGGCGCCTCGCGCGTGCGCGACCTCTTCGACCAGGCCAAGAAGGCGGCGCCCGCCGTCATCTTCGTGGACGAGCTCGACGCGGTCGGCCGCGCCCGCTTCGCCGGCATCGGCGGCGGCCACGACGAGCGCGAGCAGACCCTCAACCAGCTGCTCATCGAGCTCGACGGCTTCGAGCAGAACCAGGGCATCATCCTCATCGCCGCCACCAACCGCCCCGACGTCATCGACCCGGCGCTGCTGCGCCCGGGCCGCTTCGACCGGCAGATCCAGGTCCCCGTGCCCGACCTCAAGGGCCGCGAGGCCGTCTTGAAGGTGCACGCGCAGGGCGTCAAGGTCGCCGAGGGCGTGGACCTCTCCGTGGTCGCGCGCCGCACGCCGGGCTTCGCCGGCGCGGACCTGGCCAACGTCATCAACGAGGCGGCCCTGCTCGCGGCGCGCAAGGGCAAGGAGTCCGTCGAACTCTCCGACCTCGAGGAGGCCATCGAACGCGTCATCGCCGGCCCCCAGCGCCGCTCCAACGTGATGAGCGAGAAGGAGAAGAAGGTCGTGGCCTACCACGAGTCGGGCCACACCTTGGTCGCCAAGCTCCTGCCGGGCACCGACCCGGTGCACAAGGTCTCCATCGTCTCGCGCGGCCACGCGCTCGGCTACACCCTGCAGCTGCCCACGGACGACAAGTATCTGACCTCGCGGGCCGACATCACCAACCGCCTCGCCATCCTGCTGGGCGGACGCGCCGCCGAGGAGATCGTGTTCTCCGAGATCACCACCGGCGCGGCCGACGACCTCTCGAAGGCGACGGCCTACGCGACCAAGATGGTCACCGAGTTCGGCATGAGCGACAAGGTCGGCCCGCTCTCGCTCAAGAAGCCGGACCAGCAGGTCTTCCTCGGGCGCGACATCTCCCAGGCCGGCGGCTACTCCGAGCGCACGGCCCAGCTCATCGACGAGGAGGTCAAGCGCATCGTCACCGACGCGCAGACCAAGGCGCGCGAGCTGCTCAACGCCCAACGCAAGGTCCTCGACGACCTCGCGACGAAGCTCTTCGACCGCGAGGTGCTCTCCGGCGAGGACGTGGATGCGATCCTCTCTGCGGCCCGCGCCTAGCCGCGCGGCGGCCGCGCCCGCGCGCGCGTTCCGCGCCCCGGAGCTCATGGGGGTGGTCAACGCCACGCCCGACTCCTTCTTCCCGGACTCGCGCGCCAAGACGCTCGACGCCGTCGTCGAGAAGGCGCTGCTGCTCGCCGAGCAGGGCGCCCGCGTCATCGACCTCGGCGGCCAGTCCACGCGCCCGGGCTCCGACGAGGTGCCCCTCGAGCTCGAGCTCGAGCGCGTCATCCCCGCGTTGACGCGCCTGGCCAAGGTCCTGCCGCCGCACGTCTACCTCTCCGTGGACACCGACAAGGCCGAGGTCGCCCGCCGGGCGCTGGACGCCGGCGCCAAGTTCCTCAACGACGTCTCCGCGCTGCGCCGCGACCCCGGCATGGCCAAGGTCGCCGTGAAATACGAGAAGGTCGTGCTCATGCACCGCCTGGGCGACTCCTCCAAGACCATGCAGGCCGCGCCCCGCTACTCGGACGCGCCCGCCGAGGTCGCCGCCTTCCTGCGCGAGCGCGGCGCCGCCTTCTTCGAGGCCGGCGGCAAGTTCGACCAGCTGATGGTGGACCCCGGCATCGGGTTCGGCAAGGAGCTCGACCACAACCTGTCGCTCATCAAACGCGTCTCGTCCCTGGCGGCCGTCGCCCCCGTCGTCCTGGGCGTCTCGCGCAAGTCCATGTTCGGCAAGCTCCACCCCGACTCCGGCCCGCAGGACCGCCTGGCGGGCTCGCTGGCCGTCGCCGCCTGGGCCTGTTACGCCTGCGTCTCCATCCTGCGGGTCCACGACGTGCTCGAGACGCGCAAGCTCATCGAGACCTTGAAGGCCGTCGAGGAGGCCGCCTGAGCGAGCGCCTGTTCGGCACCGACGGGGTGCGCGGCATCCCCGGCAAGGAGCCCCTGACCCCGGCGACCGTCGCCGCGCTGGGTTTCCACGCCGCCAAGCTGTTCCTGAGCAAGGCCGGCGAGGCCGCGGGCGCGGCGCCGTTCATCATCGTGGGCCGCGACACGCGCCGCTCGGGGCCCTCGCTGCAGGCCGCGCTGGCCGAAGGTTTCGCGGCCGCGGGCGTGACGACGCTCGACCTCGGCGTCATCCCCACGCCCGGCGTGTCCTACCTGGCGCCCCGCCTGGGCGCGTTGGCCGGGGCCGTCATCTCGGCCTCGCACAACCCGGCCGAGTTCAACGGCATCAAGTTCTTCACGGCCGACGGCTTCAAGCTCTCGCCCGAGGACGAGGCCGAGGTGGAGCGCCGCCTGCGCCTGCAGCGGCAGGTCCCGCAGGCCCCGGCGCGCGTGCTCGACGGCCTCGCCCACGAGGCGTTGTACCGCAAGTTCCTGCTCAGCTCCTTCCCCGCCACGCTGGACCTGGCCGGGACGCGGCTCGTCGTGGACTGCGCCCACGGCGCGGCCGCGGCTTACGCGCCCGAGTTGTTCGCGCGGCTGGGCGCCGAGGTGTTCCCCGTGGGCTGCAAGCCCAACGGGAAGAACATCAACGAGGGCTGCGGCGCGACGCACCCCGAGGCGATGGCCAAGGAGGTCCGCCGCCGCAAGGCGCACGCGGGCGTGGCCTTCGACGGCGACGCCGACCGCGCCATCGTCTGCGACGAGACCGGCGCGGTGCTCGACGGCGACGCGGTCATCGGCGCGGCCGCCGTGCGCCTGCAGCGGCGCGGTGGGCTCAAGGGCGGCAAGGTGGCGCTCACGGTCATGTCCAACTTCGGCCTGGTGCGTTTCCTCTCCCAGCGCGGCGTCGCGGTCGTGACCACGCCGGTGGGCGACAAGTTCGTCACCGACGCCATCGAGCGCGAGGGCCTGAGCCTGGGCGGGGAGAACAGCGGCCACGTGGTGTTCCGCGACTTCGCGCCGACGGGCGACGGCATCCTGACCGCCCTGCAGACCTTGGCCGCCTGGCGCGAGTCGGGCGGGCCGCTGTCGGCGCTCAAGGGGCTCTACGCCCCGACGCCGCAGGTGCTGCGCACCGTCAAGGTCGCGCGCAAGCCGCCGCTGGAGAAGCTCGAGGAGACGCAGGAGACCATCGCCAAGGTCGGCCGGATGCTCAACGGCCGCGGCCGCGTCTTCGTGCGCTACTCGGGGACCGAGCCCGCCATCCGCGTGCTCGTCGAGGGGCCGAAGCAGGGCGAGAACAGACGGCTTGCGGATCTCATCGTCAAAACCTATCTTTTCGAGACGGGCCAGAAGGAGGCTTAAGATGACGAAGGACCAGACGGTGAAACTCGGCGTGAACATCGACCACGTGGCGACCCTGCGTCAGGCGCGCCGCGACATCGACCCCGACCCCGTCGCCGCGGCCACGGTCGCGCGCTCGGCCGGCGCGGACATGATCGTCTGCCACCTGCGCCGCGACCGCCGCCACATCTCCGACGCGGACCTGGTCAAGCTCTGCCGCATGAAGGGCGACACACACGTCGAGGTCAGCGACGACGCGAAGATGCTCGCCATCGTCATCAAGGCCAAACCCGCCTCCGTCTGCCTCGTGCCCGAGCGCCCGGGCGAGGTGTCCACCGAGGGCGGCCTCGACACCAAGAAGAACTACAAGAGCCTGTCCCGCGCGGTGGCCCGCCTCAAGAAGGCCGGCATCGAGGTCAGCCTCTTCATCGCCCCCGAGCCCTTCGC
Source organism: Elusimicrobiota bacterium (assembly GCA_033875325.1). Classification (GTDB taxonomy): domain Bacteria; phylum Elusimicrobiota; class Elusimicrobia; order UBA1565; family UBA9628; genus GWA2-66-18. The sequence goes on from JANRKA010000114.1 coordinate 15,469, forward strand.
CGTGCGCGCCGCCCGCAACATGGGCGCCGACGTCGTCGAGTTCGACACCTCCGCCTACGTCGCGGCCAAGAACAAGACCGAGCAGAAGGCCGAGCTCGAGCGCCTGGAGCTCGCCGTGTACATGGCCTGGGAGATGGGGCTCGTCGTGCACGCCGGCCACGGGCTGGACTACCACAACGTCCGCGCGGTGGCCCGCATCCCTCACCTCGCGGCCCTGAACATCGGCTTCTCCATCGTCGCCCGCTCGGTCTTCGTCGGCTTCAAGACCGCCGTCGCCGAGATGCGCCGCTTGATCGACTAGTCGCGGCGCGGCGAAGCCGCGACGCAAGTCGCCGTCGCGCCTTTGCCGTCGTGCCGTCATGCCGTTGCGCCGTCGTCGCAACCCAACAGTGCTCTTCCTCGCATCGTTGTTGGCCGTAGCCGCCCTCGCCTACGACCCCATCGAGGACGCCCAGCTCTACTGGTCCGACGGCCGCCTGGCCGCGGTGTACGGCACACGCGTCGAGTTCTACCGCTACGGCCGCCTCACCCCGGCCGTCGTGCGTCCCGACCACGCCGCCCGCCCGCTGCTGCCCGGCGTATCGGCGCGGGGGCTCCCGGCGTTCCTAGACGCCCGTGGCCGGGTCGTCGAGGTCCGGCCGGTCGTCAAAGCCTTCGCCGACGGCCTGCACCCGCCGCCGGAGAAGGCCGCGGGCTCCAAAACGGTGTCCATCTGCTCGCGCGACCCCGGCGCGTTCTGCGGGGTGCTCGGGCTCGACGGGGAGGAAAAAATCGTCTTGAGGGGGGAGGAGGAACCGGGGGTGGAGCGCCGCCCCGTGGGCTCCAAGCCCGACGGCTCCGAGGCTCTGTTCGAGTTGTCGCGACCGCGTCCGTCCGGCGACCGGGAGGTCGTGGGCTACCGGCTGTGGCGCAAGCGGGGCAAGTCACCCGCCCGGGAGGAGGTGCTCTCGCCCGACGACCCCCAGGTCGGCGTCCTGCTCGAATCCTACGAGGGGCCGCTCCTGCTGCTGCCTCCCGGCGGCGAGCTGCACTTTCAGGAGCGCGAGCCCTCTCGCCGCCGCCGCTAAACCGCTATAATCGCCCCATGTGCGGAATCGTGGGTTATGTCGGTCCGAAGCAGGCCATCCCGCTCCTCATGGACGGGCTCAAGAAGCTCGAATACCGCGGTTATGACAGCGCGGGCCTGGCGGCCATCTTGGACGGCGGCATCGAGCGCCGCCGCGCCCCGGGCAAGCTGACCAACCTCGAAAAGGTCCTCAAAGACGCCCCGCTGGCCGGCACGGTGGCGCTCGGCCACACGCGTTGGGCCACACACGGCAAACCCTCCGAAGAAAACGCCCATCCGCACACCGACGGCACCGGCACGGTGGCCGTCATCCACAACGGCATCATCGAGAACTGGCTGGAGATCAAGGACCGGCTCACCGCCAAAGGCGTGAAGTTCGAGTCCGAGACCGACACCGAGATCCTCGCCCATCTCGTCGCCGAGAAGATCGCCCTCCTGGCGCCGCCCGGCACCGCGCCCAAGCCCGACCTCAACGAGCCGCTCCTTTTTGAAGCCGTCCGCCGCTCCCTGGCCGAGGTCCGCGGCGCCTACGCCCTGGCCGTGTTGTGGTCCAAGGCGCCCGGCGTCATCGTGGCCGCCAAAACGGCCTCGCCGCTCATCATCGGGCTCGGGGAGGGGGAGACCTTCCTCGCCTCCGACGTCCCCGCCTTCCTCGCCCACACGCGCAAGGCCGTCTTCATGGAAGACGGCGAGATGGCCGTCCTCAAGAAGGACGGCGTCAGCTTCTTCGACCTGTCCGGCAAGAAGGTCGAGAAGAAACCCGTCAACATCTCCTGGGACCGCACGATGGCCGAGAAGGCCGGCTACCGGCACTTCATGCTCAAGGAGATCCACGAGCAGCCCTCCTCCTGCGAGGACACGATGCGCGGGCGCTTCTTCCCGCTCAAAGGCGTGCTCGAGCGCGAATGCGGGATGAACACCGACTTCCTCAAGAACACGCGCGCGATTCACATGACGGCGTGCGGCACGGCTTATCACGCCTGTCTCGTGGCCAAATACTGGCTCGAGGAGCTCGTCGGCATCCCCGTGCACGTCGAGACGGCCTCCGAGTTCCGCTACCGCGCCACGACCGTCGGGAAAGACGACCTCTTCATCGCGGTCTCCCAGTCCGGCGAGACCGCCGACACCTTGGCCGCGGTGAAGCTCGCCAAGGACAAAGGCGCCAAGGTGCTCTCCATCTGCAACACGGTGGGCTCGGCGCTCACGCGCGCCTCGGACTGGACGCTCTACACGCATTGCGGCATGGAGTTGGGCGTGGCGTCCACCAAGGCCTTCATCGGCCAGCTCACCGCGCTGGCCGTCATCGTGCTGCACGCCGCCGTCGGGCGCGGCACGATGAGCGAGTCGCAGGGCCGCGCCTTCGTCGAGGACCTGGCCAAGGTCCCGGGCTGGATCCGCGCGGCGCTCAAGCTCGACAAGGACATCCTGGCCGTGGCCAAGAAGTTCGCCAAGGCCGAACACTTCCTCTTCATCGGTCGGCACGCGAACTTCCCCATCGCGCTGGAAGCCGCGCTCAAGCTCAAGGAGATCTCCTACATCCACGCCGAAGGTTACGCCGCCGGCGAGCTCAAACACGGCCCCATCGCGCTCATCGACACCGAGATGCCCGTCGTGGTCATCGCCACGCAGTCCAAGGTGCTCGAAAAGACGCTCTCCTCGATGGAGGAGGTCAAGGCCCGCGGCGCCCGCATCATCGCGGTCGCCACCGAAGGCGTCGGCGAGTTCCGCGACTGCGAGGCCGTCCTGCGCCTGCCGCCGGTCCCCGAGCTGCTGGCCCCCGTGGTCAACATCATCCCGCTCCAGCTCTTGGCCTACCACATCGCCGACCTGCGCGGCTGCGACGTTGACCAGCCCCGCAACCTGGCCAAATCCGTCACCGTCGAATGAGCGACCTCGCCCCCGAAGAGGCCTTCCCCGAGCCCCGGCGCTGGACGCTGAAGCTCAACCGCGCCGTGCGCAACGCCCTGGCGGGCAAGGCCGGCCTGTTGTGCGCCGCGGCGGTCCTTTTCGCCGCGGGTTGGGCCTACTCCGTGGACTGGGGGCAAGTCAGCGCCGCCTTGGCGACCGAGCGCCCCGCGTATCCCTACGACCCCGCCGTTTTGGCCGAAGCCAAGAGCCTCGCCCTCGACTACGACTCCGTCGCCACCGACCCGTCTAAATACGCCGGCAAACCCGTGTTGTGGTGCCTGGTCAAGCAGTCGGGCACTGAGCGCCCCTTCGTCAACGGCAACATGAGCTGGGTCGTCAACATGCAGGGTGGCGCCATCGAATCCGTCCCCACCGGCCGCATGGGCGTCTGCAAGCCCACCTTGGCCGTCATCGAGAAAACCGCCGCCCCCGGCGTGAACCTGACCTTCGTCGCCCACCTCTGATGGAACTCGGGGTGGACCTCGTCGAGATCCCCCGCATCAAGTCCCTGGCGCGCCGCAACAAGAAGTTCCTGCCCCGCGTCTTCTCCAAAGCCGAGATCGCCTACTGCCGCAGCAAAAAAGACCCCTGGCCCCACTTCGCCGTCCGTTTCGCCGCCAAAGAAGCGATCTACAAAGCCCTGGGCCGCGCCGAAATCCCGCTCACCGCCATCTCCGTCTCCCGCGACAAGAAAGGCCGCCCTCTCGTCACCATCAAGGGCAAACCCGCCAAGAACCTCAAGCTGTCCCTCACCCACGGCCGCGAGCACGCGGTGGCCGTCGCCATCCGGCTCTGAGCGCGCCCGCGGCGGCGTTGGTATAATCCTCCCCATGAAATTCCTCCTCGCCGCCCTCGTCCTCTTCTCCGTCCCCGCTTCCGCGAAGATGGACGCCGACGAGACGAACGCCTACAACCAGAAACGCGCCGACAAATGGGCCGAGGAGTGCAAGAAGCTGCCCGTCGGCCCGCTGCCGAAGCTGGTCAGCGGCGGCGTCGAAAAGGAATTCGCCCAGGTCGCCGAGGCGCTGTCCGCCGCCAAACGCGGCGACGCGGTGGCGCTCGGGCGCGGCGTGTACGCCGTCAACGATCTGACCATCCCCGCGGGCGTGACCTTGCGCGGTGCCGGCGACGAGACGGTGCTGGGCCGCTGCACCGGCAGCTACGAGGAACGCGTGTTCGTCCGCGGCGGCGACGCGGTGCTCGAGAACCTGACGGTCTCCCGCCTCAACGCCTTGTCGCTGGGCAGCCAGCCGTTGTGGGTCGTGGGCGTCGGCGCCGGCATGGGGCTGTCGGGCGCGAGCCCGCAATACCAGGCCGCCGCCGGCCAGCCCCGAGGGCTGGTCTTCTTCCTGTTCTGCCACACCTACGCTTATTACCCCAGCAACTCCTACGGCAGCGAGAACTTCTATGTCTCCTACGACCGCAAGCTCCGCGAGAAGGACCGCGAACGCTCCGTCAGCGCGTGGGTGCCCAAGCTCCCGGCCTTCAAGGGCTACGAGGAAGACGCGGTGGACGATTACCGCGGCAAGGCTCTCATCCTGCCCGAAGGCCGCGCCAAGAAGTTCCTCGATTGGTACGCCGGCAACCCGGGCGAATACGAGAAGGCGCCGGTCATCCAGCGCGAGCTGTTGGGGCACGTCCTGCGTTTCGTCCTCAAGCAGCACCCCGGCCTGGCCCCGCAGGGCGCCGCCGGGGCTGGCGACGATGACGTCGCCAAGGTGAAGGCCCGGCTCGACGCGGGGCAGCCCCTCGTCGCGCGTTATCTGCTCGAGCAGGCCGACATCCGCACCCGCGGGGCGCGCGCCGCCGAAATCGCCGCCTTGCGCGACGCCACCTTGGAGAAGGGCCTGGGGCGCTACGCCTGCTCGTTCACGCAGCAGTCGAACTCCGGCAACCCGCTCGAACCCGGCGAGACGCAGTGGGACCGCTACCAATACGTCGCCCACGCCTACAGCTACGGCAACAAGATGTTCGAACGGCTGCGGGAGCGTTATCCCATCATGCGCCTGGGCCAGCGCAGCGCCCGGGCCGCCGGCTGCCAGATCGCGCTCGACATCATGATGGAGTGGCGCGCGCGCAAAAGCGGGGTCACCCAGACTTACACCAGCACCATGGTCGAGACGGACGCCTCGCGCATCGCCAGCCAGAACGCGCGCGCCCGCGCCGCGATGGCCGCCGCCGCCGCCGACCGCGCGGCCGCCCGCGCCAACATGGCCCGCTGGGACAACCTGGTCGCCACGGCGCAACAGGGCTTCAAGAGCATGTACGACCACCGCACGCGCGTCGAAGACCGCGGGGGGGACAAGTACCTCGTCATCTACCGCGACCTGAACCCCGGCGCCGCTGCCGCCAACATCGCCGCCGCCAACCGCGCCGTCGCTTCCGCCAACGCCGCCGCGAACGCCGCCAACAACGCCTACCAGAACGCCGGCAACCCCGGGGCTCAATACCGCGAGGAGCGCACCTACCAGCAGCGCTACAGCCGCAACTTCCGCTACCGCATCAAGGTGGATTTCACGATGACGGAGAACGGCCAGCAGGTCTTCGGCGCGCAGAACCCGACGGAATCCATGACCTGGGGCGTGGGCAACTGCTTCTCCGACAAGGTCGGCACGCCCTACGAGACGATGAATACCGAGTGCAACAACCCCAACACCGACAAAGCCCAGGGCCTGGAAGAGAAATACTACGAGCGCTACGTCACCGGCCCGCTCGAAGCCTTCCTCGGCCTGCGCTGGACCCGCCAGATGGCCACCGCCATGAAGGAAGCCGAACGCACCGGCGACCCCCACGCCCGCCTCGAAGGCCTCCTGACCGCCGCCCTCCTCGGCGCCCCCATCACCGACTCCGAACTCGCCCCCCTGACCGCCCAAGTCCTCGGCGCGTCCGTCCCCCTCAAAGACATCATCGCGACGATTCTGAAGGATTAACGGGCCGTCGTCTCCATACTAGGCTGACATAGCCGCTGTGTTTGGCGGCCCATATATATCGCCGCGACCCATGGCGAAGCGGTGGATTTCCCTCTATAATCCGCGGTAGTTGTAATTTCACTAGTCGTAATATACTGCTCAGCCTAATACAAGTTAGCGGGCCATTGAGATGAAAACATGAAAACGAGATTGGCCGGCATAAGCGCGTTAGCCCTGTTAGCAATCGCGGGCTGCTCAAATTCCTCGGACGGCATTTACACCCTTTATCGCACTACAGGCGACAGCAACTATATGCGCCTGCATTGGGCAACCTTTGATGCCGACCAGGTGGGGTCTGAACGGGAGAACATGAATCTGCAGCTCTGCCAAATCAGCGCCAAGTATCTGCAAGTGGAACTGGCACGGCAGGAGCCGGGGAGCAGCGTGAAATTCTGGTGTGAAAAAGGGCGATTCCGAAAATAGCCATCTCGGAGGGCGGCTCATGGCAGGATATATTGATTTGCTGTCTGCGTTGCTGGCACCGACAATCGCAGTGCTCGGAATCATTTTCACGGTGCTGCAGTGGCGGACTTCAGAGAAGAGCCGCCTGAATGCTCTGTTTGATCGCCGATACGCATGTTATATGCGTATTCGTGAAGTCTATCTATCGCAGCATGACCAGACGAAAGCACAGTTGGACACCGAGGATTGGATCCCATTTGCCGAAGAAGCGGGATTTATTTTTGGGGATGATATCCGGGCACATGTTGTCGGATTGGCCGACAAACAAATTTCCAGCTCCCCATTCTTCCCGGATGCATCGTTCGTGAAGCCGTTCGAGAAGTACCTGAAACTCTAATGGCCTTAGCACTGCCGCCCGCTAACCATTCGCTTCTGCCGCCCGCCGCCTCGTTTGGGTGGACAGTTGAAGCGACGGCGGCAGAGCGTCCGCGTTAGATGTCCTATGGACAAACCTTTTCAACGGCTCGGTTCAAAATCAAACAGCCAAGTCGGAAGCGACTTTGAGCGCATCATTCAACAGCACTTTGCCCGACAAGGAATCATTCTTAAGCCGAAGCACTCGGTTGAAGTTGGTGTCGGGGCTCTGAAGAAGGCTCATGAATTTGACCTTGGCTGCGCGGATATGAAGTGGATCGTTGAATGTAAATCGCACCGCTGGACAACGGGGAATAATACTCCTAGCGCCAAAATGACCGTCTGGAATGAGGCGATGTACTATTTTCACGGCGCACCGGTTGATTACAAGAAGATCCTCTATGTTTTGCGCGATTTGAAAAATGGAACTGGAGAAAGCCTGGCGGAATATTATTTACGGACATACGCACATCTAATTCCGGCCGGAGTCGAAATCTGGGAGTATGATGAACGGAACGACGTTGGTACTAGAGTCGACATCTAGTCATTGGGTGTTGCCGACCGCCTCCTCGTTTGGGTGGATAGTTGAAGCGCCCACCGCTCACACCCTGCATTAGGCACACCTGACAGTAATCCGGGAGGACCTCATGGGAAAATTCATTGTCAAAGAGTCTGACTGGGTACAATGCGACAAGAGAATGGCGTTTTCTCAGCCCAAGTACGATTCGTTTAATACATCTCTCCTTGGCCTGGGAGACATTAAGGCCGACTCCAAAAGCAGCGATGCTATTGCGGCGTTCTTTGACCTTGAGGGATTTACAAATTTCAGTAAACAAATCGAGCCGCATCTTTCAGTCCCTCTATTTCTGAGCTCCTTTTTGGGGTGGCTGCTCGATGCAATTAAGCAGGCAGTAACGGAAGAGAAAGTCCCTCAGGGTGTGAAAATGTGGGGACCACTCCCATTCTTTGTGAAGTTTATGGGTGATGGGCTGCTGGTGTTGTGGGATCTTGCAGACACAAATGAATATGCGCGTCTAAATATTGTGGTCGGGATGGAGCGCATATGTCGAGACTACAAGAAGGAATTTTTGCCGACCATGACGGGCAGGGTGGTCGATCCACCCCCAGCACTTCGTTGCGGCCTGGCTAGGGGGATGGTCTATTCCGTTGGTGATGGAAATGATTATGTGGGGTCGTGTATAAACATGGCGGCGAGGCTCCAAAAAATTCCAGGGACGACCTTCGCCGTAAATCGCCGCGGGTTTGATTTGGAGCAGATGAAGCCCGAACATGCGTTTCGAAAAAAGATTGTCATTGTCCAATGCCCATTAGAGGTTTGGGGGAGCGCGAGTTGGTTGTCATTCTGAAATCCGAGCATGACGCCATGAGCGATTTGGACAAGAAGCAGTTTAAATTAATAACGAAGGGCGCCTAATCATTCGCTCGTACCGCTGCGACCTCGTTTGGATGGACAGTTGTAGCCGCGGTGGCGCAGTGCCCACTTTATGAACCTATGCGGACATTATTAACCTCTAGGGTTAATGCTCCTCTTGACATTGATGCGGTGATAGAATATAATTCATTAACCCCAGGGGTTAATCAAATGGATCTCCAGCCCGATGGAAATCGTTTTTGCGTCTTCTAAGCTCGAGCGGCTCTGCAATTCAGCCGCCGAGCGGAGGAAGAGGTTGGGGCCACGTGAAGGAGACTTGCTTGGTCGGCACCTCGATAACCTTCGAGCTGCTCCGACGTTGGCCCACATGCGAAATGTTCCCGGGCGGTGTCACGAGCTCCGACAGAATCGCGAGGGGGAGCTCGGGATGGACCTGGTGCATCCGCGGCGTCTGATTTTTGAAGTCGCGAACTCTCCGCTCCCGAAGAAGGAGGATGGTGGCCTCGACTGGACCAATGTTAGTGCCATTCGGATTCTCGAAGTTGGAACCGACTACCATCGATAGAACATGACCATTCAGAACACATACATTCCGGATTCAGTTTCTCACCCCGGCGCCACCCTTCTTGACGCGCTCGAGGAGCGCGGCATGACACAGGCAGAACTGGCACATCGAACGGGGCGCCCGCTAAAAGTAATCAATGAGATTGTTAAGGGTAAGAGCGCGATTACGATTGAAACTGCGATTCAACTTGAACAAGCGCTGGGAATCTCTGCGCAATTCTGGACTGCGCGTGAAAGCCAGTATCGAGAATTTCTAGCCCGGAAAGACGCTGCGGAACGATTCATCGGATACCGTTCCTGGGCGAACCTATTTCCGATTCGAGAGATGATTAGACTTGAATGGATACCCCGCGCCTCTGGGGAGGCCGAGCAGGTCGGTGTGCTGTTGAAGTTTTTTGGTGTCGTTTCTCCCGATCAGTTGGAGGCAATCTGGACGACCAAGCAACCCGCGTTTAGAAAATCGAACGCCTTTTCCGCCGACAAGGCCGCCCTCGTTGCATGGCTTAGGAAAGGTGAGCTGGATGCGCAACAAATCATTACGGAGCCTTACGATGCAAAGGCATTTGCTCGAGGGCTCGATGAGGCGCGTGCCCTCACAACCGAGCCACTTCCGGATATTTTTGTCCCGAAACTAATCGATTCCTGTCGTAAGGCGGGGGTCGCAATCGTGTTTGTTCGTTCTTTGCCAAAGACGCGGGCGAGCGGTGCAACTCATTGGGCGTCGCCAAAGAAGGCAATAATTCAGCTGAGTCTTCGATACCGCACCAACGATCATCTGTGGTTCACGTTTTTCCACGAAGCGGCCCATATCCTTCGTCATAAGAAGGATATGGTCATTGAAGACCCAAACTTTGATGGAAACAAGGAAGACGAAAGTGATGCCGACGCATTCAGCGCCAACTTCATGATTCCTGCCTATGCTTGGAAAATGTTCGTCGCGAAAAATGTATTCCGCAAGGATACAGTTCTTGCGTTCGCTCGCGAACAAACCATTGCTCCTGGAATTGTTGTGGGGCGCCTACAGCATGAGCAGCATATCCCAATGCATTATTTTAATGATCTGAAAGTTCGATATACCTGGAACGAGAACTAATTGGAAGTCGATGCTCGGGGGCAACATGTCGAAAGAAGAAGATGGCGCACAGGGGAGGAGCAAGCGGACTCGTGAGAATCGACCGTTTCCGGCGTGTTCGTTCGAAGAGGCTCTTGTTCTGGCGAGGGCGATTCATAAATTCTCTAGCGGAAAGCCAATACGCCGGCTTACGCTCTTTGACCAACTAGGCAAGTCTCCGGAAAGTGGGCCAAGCCGGCAGTTGATCACGAACTCCGCCAAGTATGGTCTCACGAAAGGAAGCTACGCCGCAGAACAGATTGAGCTGACTCCGGCAGGCGCCACCGCCAGCAGCGATGACGCACCAGTCCGCGAGCGCGCCCGAGCACAGGTTAAGCTTGCCGTTCTCGACATCCCGGTCTTCAAGCCCCTCTATGAGAAGTTTGTTGGCAACAAACTGCCTTCAAAACCGGTGCTAATTGATTCGGCAAAGGAGCTTAATCTTTCCTCCGAATTGGCCGAGGAAGCGGTCGACACATTTATTGTCAATCTAAAGTTTATCGGCCTGCTTAAAACGCTCTCGGGCGCGGAACGGATCATCTCCCAAGACCATCTGCTGGATTCATTACCCGCTACCCAGGGTGAAGCCACCAGCACTCCTGTGATTTTATTATCTGCTCCGAGCGACGAGGACAAGAAGCATGAACCTGAGTCGAAGGGCTCCTACGACATCTGCTTCTACCTTACCCCGATTGGAGAAGACGGAAGCGAGGTTCGGAAGCATTCTGACCTTTTTCTCGGGTCGCTTGTTGAACCCGCAATTGAGCCGTTTAAGCTCAAAGTCGTCCGGGCCGATAAGATCGAAAAGCCAGGAATGATCACTAAGCAAATCATCGAAAATCTCGTTCGAGCAAAGCTTGTAATCGCGGATTTGTCCTACCACAACCCCAACGTGTTCTACGAGCTCGCAATCCGTCACGCAATGCGCCTTCCCACTGTTCAGGTAATTCGCTCGCAAGACAAGATTCCGTTCGATGTGGGAGGTGCACGAACAATCCAAATCGATTGCACTGATATCTATTCCTTGGTACCGAAACTGGAAACATTCAGGGCGGAAATCGCCAACCAGGCCCGTCGTGCTCTGGAGGAGAAGGATGCCAGTGATAACCCTGTGAGCGTCTTCTATCCAGACATGAAGATATCGGTAGGCGGGCAATTCTCCGGCGCCTAACCGTGCGCTTCATCCGTCGACAGTTCGGGAGAAAGCCTTAGGCGTTTGGCGCACGGTTTCTTAGATAGTAGTCGCGGCTCTGCGTTAGCGTTGAAACAACTAGAATGCATTCGTATCTAACCAGCCGACATGGAACTGATTAAATCCACCGGCCTCATCCTCCTATCGCTCGGCGTCTTCGCGGGCGCTTGCGCGTTCGTCTATGTCTGCTTGTTCAAGGCGAAAGAGTCGAACATGCCCAATGTGGCGCGGGGCGTGGGGTTGTTCGCGTTGGCGGCGCTGCTGAAGGTGGTGTTGCTGGTGTTGGGGGAGAAGGTTTGGGGCGGGTTCGCGGCGCCTTGGCTGGATTATCCGCTCATCGCATTAAGCGTCGTCGGGTTTTTTGTGATGCTGGTGGGATTGGGGGAAGGGTGATGAGCATCAACAAGCAGACTGTCGAGCGCTACATGGCCGCCTACCGTCGGCTTGACCATCCCGCGGTGCTGGCCTGTCTGACCGACGATGTGGTGTGGTACGTCCCAGGAGCGTTCACCAAGCGGGGCAAGGCCGAGTTCGACAAGGAGATCGACGGCGACGGCTGCTTCGAGGGCAAGCCCGACATCAACGTCACCCGCTTGTCGGAGGAGGACGGCGTCGTGGTGGCTGAGGGCACGGTGCTGACCCATAAGAAAGGCGGTGAGCCCGTCCGGCTCGCCTTCTGCGATGTTTTCGAGCTGCGCGGCGGGCTCATCAGCAAGCTGACTTCTTACCTGGTGTCGTTGTAGCGCGCCTGTAGATAGTCGAGATGGTCCGCGTGGCGCGCAACGCCGCGGAGCGGATTGAGAAGCGCGCTTGGCTCCAAGATGAGGTAGCGCGAAGGGTCTTTGAGGGCGCGCCGCCAGGTGCTTTCCATGTCACGACCGCCGTGCGGATACGCCTTGGCCAACAGATCCGCGTTGGCGGAGGGGACGACATGGACGTGCAGGAAATGGTCCGCCTTGAGTCGTTCCCGCGCTGAATGGGCGATGACTTGTTCGGCCCACAGGGTCTGACGCATGAGTTGGTAGAAGGGCTCGATGTAGAAGATGCGCGTTCCTTCAGCCTTGAGGCAGGCTGACTCGCGAATGAGCTGATCGTAGCGGCTGCGACGCTCCTCGCCTTTGCCTCCGGCGCCGCCCTCGAGCGATTTGTCCTGATTCCCGTAGTGTTCGGTGTACTTCCATTCGATGGGGACCAACCAGCGGGAGCCGTCCCTGTGGCGCGCGTAGATGAGCGCGTCGATGGAAGTGCACTGACTGCCGCGCGTGCGTGGGCCTTCGTGAAGGAGGTCTCCGTCGCTCACGGACTCGAATTGGATGTAAGCGGGGGCGAAGGCGTCCGTGGTGATGAGCAAAGGCTCGACCAAGTCCCTGGAGAGGACTTGCAGCATGGCCGTCACGGCTTCTTTGTCGTCGCGCAGGGGGAACAGGTGGTTGAGGCAGGCGACCTGCGAGGAAAGCACATGGCCGGTGATGAACCGACCGCCCCAGGAAGAGATGCCGTTCTCGCGGAAATAACGAGGTACCGTGTGGCGGATGGGGGCAAAGAGGTTTTTGTCCGGCTCCGTCAGGACGAAAGGTCTCGGCTTGCCGATGAAGCGGCCTCCGCCGCTCGCGCCCTCAAATACGGGGTGCCGGGCGGCGAGCAGCCGCAGGGCGTGTGATCGCGCGGATTCTTTGAAGCGGGACATGGTGCGCTCCTTGTGCATGAAGTATAACCCTCACATCACGATTTTGCCGGATGGATCTCTATATAAGTTGACGGTTTCGGGCGTTTTGGAAACCTGCCGCGTAGAATGGCTGCCCACCCTTCCCTAAATAAGCCTCCTTGGGGCCCGGCCCCCCGTTGATTTTCGGCTTTACGCCTGTTAACCTAGCGGTGTGAGCCGGACCCTCATCTTGAACCGGTCGTTTCGGGCCATCGCGGTCGCCGATTGGCAGCGCGCGGTGGCGCTCGTTTATCGGGGCCTGGCGGAGGCGCTCGACGACGAGCTCATCGGCTACGACTTCGAGCGGTGGGTGGAGGCGTCGTCGAACTGGGTCGAGTTCTCCGGCGGGTTCGTGCGTTCGACGACCTTGCGCATCGCGGTGCCCGAGGTGGTCCGGCTCACCAACTACGACCGCGTGCCCCACCGCGAGGTGGCGTTCACACGGCACAACGTCTTCGCGCGCGACCATCATCGCTGCTCCTACTGCGGCAAACGCAAGCCCACCGACGAGCTCGACCTCGACCATGTCCTGCCGCGTTCGCGCGGCGGGCCGCACGAATGGACCAACGTCGTCACCTCCTGCCGGGTGTGCAACCTGCGCAAGGCCGACAAGCTGCCCGACGAGGCGGGCATGCCGCTGCGCACGCGGCCCGAGAAGCCGCGTTGGTCCCTGATGGGCAGCCTCGTGCCGCACCCGCGCCAGCACATCCCGCCGAGCTGGAAGAAGCTCCTCGCCATCGAGACGGCCTAACGGCTATCATGCCCGCATGAGCGTGAAGACCCTGTCGCGCGCCGAGCTGCGGGAAGGGCTCGTCGAGCGCCTGCCCGAGGACCACAAAGGCGTCTATGGCCACGTCCTCGTCGTGGCGGGGTCGCGCGGCATGGCGGGGGCGGCCATCCTGGCGGGGCGCGGCGCCCTGCGCTCCGGCGCGGGCCTGGTCACCGTGGCTTCGCCCATCAGCGTCGCCCATCTCGTGGCGGGAGCGGTGCCTTCCGCCCTCACCCTCGCCCTGCCGGAGAACGCGGCCGGGGTGTTCCGCGCGGACGGCGTCGAGAAGCTCAAGCGTTACTCCGCCGACCACAAGGCCACCGTCGTCGCCGTCGGTCCGGGCCTGACCACCCACAACGACGCGGCGCGGTTCGTCCTGCACACCCTCTCCGGGCTGCCGCTGCCCGCCGTCGTGGACGCCGACGCGCTCAACGTCCTGGCGATGCAGGAGCCCGAAGGCGTGACCCAGCTCCTCAAGACCCGCAAACATCAGTGCATCTTCACGCCGCACCCCAAGGAGATGTCGCGCATCCTGCGCTCGGCCAAGGCCGAGGGCGAAAGCGCGCGGGCCAAAAGCGTCGAACGCCTGGCGCGCGATTGGGGCGGCGTGACCTTGCTCAAGGGCAACAAGACCCTCGTCTCGACGGGCGCGCGCACCTACGCCAACTCCACGGGCTCCGCGGCGTTGGCCAAGGCCGGCTCCGGCGACGTGCTCACCGGCCTCATCGCGGGGTTGTGGGCGCAGATGATCCAGTCCGGGCGCGTGTCCGGCGACCTGGCCCTGCGCGCGGCGAGCCTGGGCGCGTGGCTGCACGGCGCGGCCGGCGACGCCGCGGAGAAGGAGCTCACCGCCTACGCCGTGACCTCCACCGACCTCGTGGACTACCTGCCGCGGGCCTTCGCCGCGCTCTGACCGGCGCCATGTTCACCGCCACCGCGGAAGACACCGAAGCCGTCGGCGCGC
>JANRKA010000115.1:0-3820 GCA_033875325.1 Elusimicrobiota bacterium
GCGAGGCGGGGAGCGTGGGGGGCGCGGCGGGAGGCGCGGCGGTCGCGACTTGGGCGGGAACCGGCGGCGCGGCGGCCGGCGCGTAGGCGGGCGCGGGCTCGGGAGCCGGCTCGGGCGGCAACTCGGTCACATAGGGGGATGGACGCCGCAGCGAGAGTGGCGGCAGCAGCGGCGTGAGGACCTGGGTCGGGCGATAATAGGCCTTGGGCCGCGGGGCGGGAGCGGCGGGCGCGGCGGCGACGGCGCCGGGGTCCGGCGCGGGAAGCAGGGCGGCCTCGCGCGCGCCGGTGATGGGGAAGGTCGCGGGAGCGGCGCCCGGGGCCACGGCGGAGGCCAGGGGCTCGGGGTCGCGCATGAGCAGGGCCGAGGCCCGGTCGAAACGCGGCGGGATCTGGTTGAGCGTGTGAAGCTCCTCGGGCGTGAAGTAGGCCCGGAAGTCCTTGCGCGTGCCGGGCGGCAGGATGGCCCAGTTCTGCCGCACGAGGGTCCGGACCGCCTCGCGCTCGTCGGCAGTGAGCTTCTTCTCGCCCGCGCTGCGGTTGAGCAGGAGGTTGAGCTCGAGCAGGACCTTCAGCCGACGCGCGCTGGCCAGGCGCGACAGCAGGTAGGGCATCTCCTCCGCGCGCACCGGCGACTCGGCGATTTTGTCCACGACCTTGCCGTCGCCGCGCAGCTCGTAGCCGTGGCCCGTCAACAGCTCCTGGGAGAGCGCGTCCAGCGGCGCCGCCTTGGCGTCGTAGGGCGCGAGGGACGCCGCCAGCGCGGGAGCGGTGGGGGAGACGGCGAGCAGGAAGGCGAGCGCGACGCGAAGGTGCATGCCCTATAAGGAAGTGTACGGCGGCGCCATTATATAAATGTTGCCGACTCCCGTCCGGAAAAGGCACCATGGCGGTCATGTTCGACCCCGCGCGCCTGGTGTTTCCGGGCTTCACGGTCGGCGTCTCGGACCCGCGTCAGGCCGAAGACCTGGTCCGAGCCGGGGTCGGGGGTTTCTGCCTGTACCGCGGGACGCCGCGCGCCATCGCGGCCCTGACCACCCGGCTCCAACGCGTGGCGGGGCGCCGCCTGCTCTTCTGCGCCGACTATGAGGAGGGCGCCTGGGCGCACGCGACGGGCGCCACGGCCTTGCCCACGAACCTGGGCGTCGGCGCCTCAGGACGCGCCGCGGACGCGCGCGAGAAGGGCCTGCTCACCGCGCTGGAAGCGCGCGCGATGGGCGTGGACTGGGTGTTCGCGCCCGTCGTGGACCTGGCGGGCGAGCCGCGCAACCCCATCGTGAACCTGCGCGCTTTCTCCGACCGGCCGGGGCCGGCGACGCGCCTGGCCGCGGCCTTCCTCGAGGGGCTCAAGGCGGGCGGCGCCTTGGGCTGCCTCAAGCACTTCCCCGGCCACGGCGACACGACCAAGGACTCCCATCTCGACCTGCCGGTCGTCAAGGCGCCGCGCGCGCTGCTCGCGCGCCGCGAGCTGTCGCCGTTCAAGGCGCTGGCGCGCCGCGCCGGCGCGGTGATGACCGCGCACCTGCTCGTGCCGGCGCTGGAGCCCGCGGGTCTGCCGATGACCTTGTCCGGGAAAGGCCCCCGCCTGCTGGCGAGCTGGGGCTTCCGGGGACTGGTGACCACCGACGCGCTCGACATGAAGGCCGTCGCGGACCGCTGGCCGGAGCGCGACGCCGCCCTGCTCGCCCTGCGCGGCGGCGCGCACGTCCTGCTCGTGCCCAAAGACGCGCGCTCCCTCGTCGCGGAGCTGCGCGTCGAATGCGGCCGCGACCCGTCGCTGGCCCCGCTCGTGCGCGAGGCGCATCGCCGCCTGGACGCGGCGTTGGCCCGCACGGCCGGCCGCCGTCCGCCCCTGTCGGTCGTGGGGTCGAAGGCTCATCGCGGCCGGGCGGCCGCGCTGTTCTCCCGCGCCATCGCCTGGAAGCGGCCGCGCCGCGCCCCTCGCCCCGCCGCCGTCTCCGTTCATGAAGTCCTGCCGGGTCCGTCGCAGACCGGCGTCTTCCGCCGGGAATTGTCCCGGCTCGGTGTCAGGGTCCGCGTCGCCCGCGACGGGCGCGCCAAGAAGGGCGAGACGCTCGTCGCCGCCATCGTGTCCGTGCCGCGCGCCTATTCCGGGCGCATCAACATGACGCCGGAAGCGAAGAACAGCCTCAAGAAGAAGCTCAAGGCCGCCCCGGACGCCGTCGTCCTGTCGCTGGGCAGCCCGTTCGTTCTGGCCGGGCTGCCGTCGTCGGCGGCGGCGCTGTGCTCGTTCTCGCGCGCCGACGCGGCGCAGAAGGCCGCGGCGGCGGTGCTGGCCGGCCGCGCGGCCGCGACCGGCCGTTGGCCCATCGAGTCATAGGAGATAACATGGAGAACTGGTTCGTCGGCGGCACGAGTCTCGGTCTCATCGACGCGGCGGTGCTCATCGGCACGCTGGGCGCGATGTTCTTCATCGGCTGGTGGGGCGGGCGCCATCAGAAGGACGACCGCGACTTCTTCCTGGGCCGCGGCCGCATCCCCTGGTGGGCCGCCACGCTCTCCTTCGTCGCCACCGAGATCTCGGCGATGACCGTCATCGGCGTGCCGGCCACCGCCTTCCGCGAGAACTGGAACTACGCCCAGTTCTTCATCGGCTCGGCGGGAGCGCGCATCTTCATCGCCTACGTCTTCATCCCCGCCTTCTACAAGTACAACAGCACGACCATCTACGAGTTCCTGCGCGACCGCTTCGGCCCCGGCTCCCAGTACGCGGCCAGCGGCTTCTTCTTCGTCACGCGCCTGCTCGCCTCGGGCGTGCGCCTGATGGCCGCGTGCGTCGCCGTGGGCGTGCTGCTGGGCTGGCACATCGTGCCGACCATCGGCCTGTTCACCGTCGTGAGCGTGGCCTACATCGCCTACGGCGGCATCGGCGCGGTGGTGTGGACCAACGTGCTGCAGGCGCTGACCTTCCTCGGGGCGGGCCTGTTCACCTGCGTCTTCCTCCTGGGCCGCATCGACGGCGGCCTCATGGGCGCCCTGCACGTGGCCGGCGAGGCCGGCCGCACCAGCGTCTGGAACCTCGGGCCGGCGTGGTCGGACGCCGAGTTCCTCAAGAAGTTCTTCAACGACGCCAACGTGCTCTGGATCGCCATCCTCAACGGCTTCTTCGGCTCGATGTCGGCGTTCGGCACGGAC
This sequence comes from Elusimicrobiota bacterium, assembly GCA_033875325.1. Taxonomy (GTDB): domain Bacteria; phylum Elusimicrobiota; class Elusimicrobia; order UBA1565; family UBA9628; genus GWA2-66-18. The sequence goes on from JANRKA010000115.1 coordinate 3,156, forward strand.
CACGAGATGACCCAGAAGCTGCTCACCGTGGAGACGCGCAAGGAGAGCCAGAAGAGCATCCTGCTGTCCATCGGCGGCTCGCTGCTGACTTTGCTCACCTTCCTCTCGGTGGGCACCTTGCTGTTCGCCTTCTACAAGCAGAACCCGGGCCTGGCGCTGCCCGAGAAGCTGGACAAGATCTACCCGCACTTCGCCGCCACGGTGATGCCCGGCTGGCTGCGCGGCATGGTGCTGACGGCCATCGTCATGGCGTCCATCGACTCGCCGTTGGCCTCGCTGACCGCCGTGTTCGTCAACGACATCTACAAGCCGCTCATCAAGCCGGGCGCGAGCCACGCGCACTACCTGCGCGCCTCTCGCTGGTGCGTCGGCGTCTTCGCCCTCGTGCTCGCGGTCATCGCCTGGTACTTCAGCCGCTTCGACCAGATGTTGTGGCTGGCCTTCAAGATCAACGGCGTCACCGCCGGCTCCCTGCTGGGCGTGTTCCTGCTCGGCATGATGGCCAAGAAGGGCTCCGACCGCGGCAACGTGGCGGCCATGCTCATCATGGCGGCCGTCAACGCGGTCCTGCTCTACAGGATCGAGACCAAGGTCCTCGGCCTGGGCTGGAGCTGGCTGCTGCTCATCGGCACGGGCGGCACCATGGCGCTGGCGACGCTCCTGGG
>JANRKA010000116.1:0-6854 GCA_033875325.1 Elusimicrobiota bacterium
GTGGAAGCTGCTCGGCGCGGGCCTGCTCGGAGCGGCGCTGATGCCGATGGTGCTGCAGATGGCCCTTTTGCCCGTGCACATCCTGTCCAAACGACACGGCCGCCTTGAGGCGACGGTCGCGGCATTGGTGACCGCGATAGCGCTCGCCGCGTGGACCTGGGCCTCCGCCTGGCCCGTGCTCGACCGCGACATGCTGCCCGTCCTTTTGCGTCTGTTTTGGGCCTATAGTGTCGCGACCATGCCGCTGGCGCTGATGGTCACCACCGGCGAGGACGTCTTCGTCTCCTGCGTGGGCGCAGCACAAGTGCAGGCCGGAGTGCTCGCTCTGGCCGTCGCGACCGCCGGGGACCTGCCCATTCCGGCGATGCTGGGCGCGCTGGCGGCGCTTTCCGCTTTGTCCACCTGGGCCGTCTCCGACGCCTGGATCAAGTCTCATCCCCCCAAGAGGTAATCATGGCCAGCTCGACCGTCGACACCAAACAGATCATCTACTCGCTCATCGATGTCGGCCGCATCCACCCGCCCAAGAAGCAGGTGCTCAAGGGCATCTACCTCTCCTTCTACTACGGCGCCAAGATCGGCGTGCTCGGCGACAACGGCTCCGGCAAATCCACCTTGCTGCGCATCATGGCGGGCAAGGACACGGAGTACACCGGGCAGATCACCCAGTCGAAGGGCTACACCATCGGCCTGCTCGAGCAGGAGCCCCAGCTCGACCCGGAGAAGACCGTCAAGGAGACCGTCTCCGAGGCCGTCGGCGCGATGGTCAAGCTCATCGACGAGTACAACGGCATCAACGACAAGCTGGCCGACCCCGCCCTCACGCCCGAGGACATGGAGAAGCTGCTCGAGAAGCAGGGCAAGCTCCAGGAGAAGATCGAGGCCGGCAACGGCTGGGAGCTCGACAACACCCTCGAGGTCGCGATGGACGCGCTGCGCTGCCCGCCCTCGGACCAGAAGTGCGGCACCCTCTCCGGCGGCGAGAAGCGCCGGGTGGCGCTGTGCCGGCTGCTCCTGCAGAAACCCGACATCCTGCTCCTGGATGAGCCCACCAACCACCTCGACGCCGAGTCCGTCGAGTGGCTGGAGCACCACCTCCACGACTACCCGGGCACCATCATCGCGGTGACCCACGACCGCTACTTCCTCGACAACGTCGCGGGCTGGATCCTCGAGCTCGACCGCGGCGAGGGCATCCCCTACAAAGGCAACTACGCCTCCTGGCTCGAGCAGAAGCAGGCGCGCCTGGCGCAGGAGTCCAAGACCGAGGGCAAGATGCAGAAGGCCCTCGCGGAGGAGCTCGAATGGGTGCGCAAGGGCGCCAAGGGCCGCCAGGCCAAGAGCAAGGCGCGCCTGGCCGCCTACGACAAGATGGTCGAAGACGCGCAGAAGGACAAGGGCTACGACGACCTGGAGATCTACATCCCGCCGGGGCCTCGCCTCGGCGACGTGGTCATCGAGGCCAAGGGCATCTCCAAGGCCTTCGGCGACAAGCTGCTCTACGAGAACCTCTCCTTCAAGCTGCCGCCCAACGGCATCGTCGGCGTCATCGGGCCCAACGGCGCCGGCAAAACCACGCTGTTCCGCATGATCACCGGCCAGGAGAAGCCCGACGCCGGCACCTTCAAGGTGGGCGAGACCGTCAAGCTCGGCTACGTGGACCAGAACCGCCATCTCGACGGCGAGAAGAACGTCTGGGAGGTCATCGCCGACGGCCTGGACGTGGTCAAGCTCGGCAAGCAGGAGATGCCCTCGCGCGCCTACGTGGGCCGCTTCAACTTCGCGGGCCAGGACCAGCAGAAGCTGGTCAAGAACCTCTCGGGCGGCGAGCGCAACCGCGTCCATCTCGCCAAGATGCTGAAGGAAGGCGCCAATGTCCTTCTGCTCGACGAGCCGACCAACGACCTCGACGTGCACACGCTGCGCGCTCTCGAGGAAGCCATCGAGAACTTCCCCGGCTGCGCCGTGGTCATCAGCCACGACCGCTGGTTCCTCGACCGCATCGCCACGCACATCCTCGCCTTCGAGGGCGACAGCCAGGTGACCTGGTTCGAGGGCGACTACTCGGCCTACGAGGCCGACAAGAAGAAGCGCCTGGGCGACGTCGCGCCCAAGCGCATCCACTTCAAGAAGCTCACGCGCTGAACTTGACCGCTCTCCTGCTGGTGAGCGTCGGCCCCAAGCTGGTCGCGGGGCTGGCCTTGCCGGCGTTGGGCGCGTTGTGGGCGGGCAACGGGCGCGCGACGCCCGCCTGGCGCAGGGCCGCCGCGCTGGCCGGCGCCGCCGCGGCCGCGGCGCTGCTCGCGCGCCTGCTGCTCGTCGCGCCCACGCACCGCGTGTTCTACGACGAATACGAGCACCTCGACCTGGCGCGCAACCTGGCCGAGCGCGGCGTCTACGCCGCGACCATGGGCTTCGTCCCCGGCGCGCTCACCGTGGACCGCCTGCCGCTCTGGCCGCCGCTGGCGCACCTGCACTACGCGGCGCTTTTCCTCGTCCGCGGCTACTCGGAGGGCGCGGTGTACGCCCTCAACGTCGCTTTGTCGTGCCTGGTCCCGCTCGCCGCCGCGGCGGCGAGCTTCACCGCGTTCGCCAACCCCGCGGCCGCGGGACTGACCGCCCTCTTCCTGGCGCTCTCGCCGGTCGCCGTCTCGTACGCCTCCACGGCCGACCTCTCATCCGTCGCGCTCCTCTGGACGGCGCTGGCCTGGTTGGCGGTCCTGCGCGCCGAGAAGCGCGACGGCCGCCGCGACCTGTGGGCCGCCGGGTTGACCGTCGCGGCCGCCCTGCACGCCCGCCCGGACGGCCTGCTGCTCCTGCCGCCGCTGCTATGGCTTCTCGCGCGGCGCGGGCGCGCGGCCGCGGGGCCGGCCGCCATGGCGCTCGCCTCCGGCCTGCCGCTGCTCGTCCTCGCCTGGTCGGCGCGCGCCGCCGGCCACGACGGCTACGGCGACTCCTGGGGCTCCCTGTCGGGGCGCGCCCCGCTCCAGGCCCTGGAGAACCTGTGGTTCTTCCTCGAGCCTTCGTCCCCGCGCCCGCTGCTGCTGGCCGCCGCGGCGTGGGGATTCTGGTCCCTGCGGCGCGAGCGCGTCGCGCGCGCTCTCGCGCTGTCGGCCGGGCTCTACTTCGCCCTCTACGCCGCTTACCCCACGAGCGCCTTCGGCCGCGGCTCCGGGGACAAATACGCCCTCGCCGTGGAGCTGCCGCTGGCCCTGCTCGCGGGCCTGGGCGCCGCGCGCCTGCTCGAGAAACGGCCGCGCGCGCTGTTGGCGGGCGTGGCCGCCGCGGGCGTGCTCGCCCCGCTGAGCCTGCGGCCGCACTCCGACCCCGGCTACGCCGCCTCCGACGCCTTCCTGCGCCGGCTGGCCCCGCATCTCGCGGGCGCCCCGCCCCTGCTGACCTTCGTGCCGCCCGCGGGACGCGCCGTGCTCGACGCGGCGGTCGTGCACCCGCGACTGCTGTTGGAGAAGGGTCCGGCCGCCCTCGACCCCGCGGGGCGCGGCTTCCTGCTGCTGCGCGACGAGGCCGGCGAGCGGCGCCCCGCGGACGCCGCCGCGCTCGACGCTTTGGTGAAGGCTCTCTACGCGGAGCGCGAGCTCTACGCCGAGGAAGCCGCCGGACGCCGCCGCGCCCTCACGCGCCTGACGCCGCGCTGACGGGCGTCAGCGGCGCTCGCGTCGCTGGAAGCGGCGCTCCATCTTGCGCTCGCGGCGCTGCTCGACGCGGTCGCGCCGCTGCTCCTGACGGCGCTCGCGCATCCGCTCGCGGCGCTCGCGCAGGAAACGCTCGCGTTTCTCGGGCTCCATCTCGCGCAGGCGCCGGTAGCGCTCGCGGACCTGGTGGCGCTGCTCGGGCGTGAGGCCTTGGAAGCGCTTCCACTTCTCCCGCAGGGCGTGACGGCGCTCCTCCGGCATGGCCTGCCAACGGCGGAAGTTCTCGAGGGCGCGCTCCTTCTGCGCCGGCGACATCGCCTCCCAACGGGCGCGGGCGTCGCCGCCCTCCTGCGCGAGCGCGGGAGCGGCCAGCAGCGAGAGGACGAAAAGCAGGGCCTTCATCGGTCGCCCTCCGGGTCCTCGTCCTCGACCAAGGACAGGTCCTCGAACAAGTCGAGCTGCTCGAGCAGCTCGGCGGGCGGGGAGGCGAGGGCCTCGCGGCGGGCGACGGCCCCGGCGCCGAGGATGGCGGCGAAAAGGACGAGGTCGAGGTGGGTCATGCGGGGTCGAGCTCCGTGGCGTCGAGCAGTTCGTCGAGGTGGTCGAGCATGGGCGCGGCTTCGAGCAGGTCGAGTTCCTCGGCCGGCACGGCGGCGGCGGGCGGGTCCTGGGGCAGCGGGCGGCGCAGCACGGCGAAGGCGACGACGGTCATGGCCAGGCCGGCGGCCAGGCCGGCGGCGACGCGACGCGGCGCGCGGGCCTCGCCGCGGACGGACGACAGTATCTCGGCCCGGCGGCGCGACCAACCCGCCTCGCCGCGGCGCGGGCGCGGCAGGGAGCGCCCCAGCTCGTCCCAGAACGGGTCGCTCACGCGTCCTCCTTAAGAAGGGCCTCGAGTTTGGCGCGGGCCTGGTGCAAGGTGGCCTTCACCGTGCCTTCGGCCGCGCCCGTGGCGGCGGCGATCTCGGAGAGCTCCAGGCCCTCCAGGCGCAGCAGTATCATCTCGCGCTGGCGGGAGGGCAGGGCGTCCACCGCGGCGCGCAGGCGCGCGGAACGGTCCGCGCGCTCGCTTTCGGCCGCCGGGTCCGAGCCGGCGCCTTTCTCCGGGAGGGCGTCGCCCAAAGACGGGGCATCGGGCTCCTCTCCCGCCGACGCGTCCAGGCTCAGCCAGCGGCGCAGCGAGCGCCAGCGCCAGGCCGAGCGGGCCTTGTTGAGCGCGATGCGCATGATCCAGGACTTGCCCGAGGACTCCCCGCGGAAGGAGGCCGCGGAGCGCCACACCGCCAGGAAGGTCTCCTGGGCGGCGTCGTCGGCCGCCGCCTCGTCCTTGAGGAGGCGGTAGGCCACGGCGGTCACCGACGGCAGATGGGTCTGCATGAGCTGTTCCAGGGCGGACTCCTCCCCCCGAGCGACGGCTTCGATGAGGCGGCGGTCCTGGTCGTCCATTCCTCTAGACGCCGGCGGGTCCCGGGAGGTTTAGTCCGGGGACTAAACCCGCGGGTGGCCCCGCGCGTCAAGGCGGGTACAGTAGCAAAGGAGACCCAATCACATGAAGACGACCATCGCCGTGTTGTTCGCCGTGACCGCCCTGGCCGCCCCGTTGCGCGCCCAGGACGCGCCGCCCGCCGAGGCCCCCGCCGCCGCGCCCGCCGAGGGCGCGCCGGGCCGCCCCGGAGAGAGACTGGAGCGCCGGGGCGAACGCCGCGGCGAGCGCGGCGAGCGCCTGGAGAGACAAGGCGAGCGCTTGGAGAACCGCGGCGAGCGCCGCGAGGACCGAGGCGAGCGCGCGGAGGAGAGGGGCGAGCGCATGCAGGAGAAGGCGGAGAACATGGAAGAGCGCGCCGACCGCCTGCGGGAGAAGGGCAACGAGAACGCCGCCGACCGCCTCGACCGCAACGCCGACCGCCTGGAGCGCAAGGGCGAGCGAGTCGAGGGCAAAGGCGAGCGCATGCAGCGCCAAGGCGAGCGCATGCAGCATCGCGGCGAGCGTCGCGAGCACCGCGGCGAGCGCATGCAGCGTCAGGGGGACCGCATGGAGCGCCGCGGCGAGCGGCGCCAGCGCGGCGGCGGCCGGCCGGGCGGTCGTCCCGGCAAGCGCTGACGCCCTCCGGAGACACGACGGTCCCCGTCGCGAGACGGGGGCCGTCCGTCTTCGGGGCCGCCCGGCTCAGCGCTGCGAGTCCAGGCGGCGCTTCCAGTCCCGCGCGAAGGCGCAGGACGGGTCCAGGCGCAGCGCCGCGTCGAGGTCCGCGCGAGCCGAGGCCGTCAGGCCGAGCGTGGCGCGGCAGCGCCCGCGGAAGGCGCGGGCCCAGGCGTCCTTCGGATGGCGGCGCACGGCGGCGTCGAGGTCGGCCTTCAGCGCCGAAGCCGCCGCGGGAGGGCGGGCGCCCTCCTTCACCCGCGGGCTCCAGAAGGTCCGCGGGTCCATCGGGTACACGGACTCCAGCGTCTCGCACGCCTCGCGGAAGCGGCCGAGCTTGAACAAGGCCTCGGCCTTGTAGGACGGGCCGTAGACGTGGCGCGGGTCGCGCGCGGCCAGGGCCTCGGCGCTCTCCAAAGCGGCTTTCGGCCGGCCGAGCATCAGCAGCAGGCGCGCGCGCCACTCGTGCGCGTACACGAACTCCGGGTCGAGCGCCAGCGCGCGCTCGAAGTCGGACAAGGCCGCGCGGTAGCGCCGCGCCACGCGCCGCGCCTCCCCCCGCCAGGCGACCACCGGCGCCGAGCGCGGGGACAGCCGCACCGCGCGGTCGAGCGCGGGCAGGCCTCGGGCCGTGTCCTTCGAGGTCGCGAGCGCGCGGCCCTTGAGCGCCCACCACCAGCCCTCCTTGCGGCGCGCGGGCGGGAACGCGTCGAGCAGCTCCAGCGCGAGCTCCAGGCGGCCCGCGTCGCAGTGGAGGTCGGCCAACTCGGCGCGAGCCCATTCGTCGGCCGGGTCCACGCGCAGGGCGGCCGTGAGGTCGGCGACCGCGCCGGCCTCGTCGCCGCGGTCGTTGCGCAGCTCGCCGCGCAGGCGCAGGGCCCGTCCGTCCTGGGGCCAGGCCGCGAGCGTCGCGTCGAGGTCGGCGAGACACGCGTCGAGCCCCGCGTTGGAGCGGGAGCGGCGCGCGTCGAAGAGCGCGGCCGCGGCGCGCGCCAGGCGCGCGGCGACGAGGCCCGGCTCCGCGGCGAGCGCCGCGTCGAGCAGGGCCCGCGCCTCGGCGT
>JANRKA010000117.1:0-19344 GCA_033875325.1 Elusimicrobiota bacterium
CGGCCGCGGGCGCGCCCTGCATGAGGCGCGGGGCGGGCGCGAGGACGCGGCCGGCGGACGGCGCGCCGCCCAACGAGAGGGCGAGGCGCCCGGCCGGCGCCGCGATGGACAGGCGCATGGACGGGACGGGGGTCGCGACGCCGGAGACGCCCGAGACGGAGCCGCCGGCGGAGGCGCGCGGGGCTGAAACGACGGCGGCCCAGGCAGGGCCTGGTGCGAGTAGGACGAGCGCCGACAGGAGCCGGGCGGCCGAGCGCATCTGTCTTAGTTTAACCCGCGCGCGCTCCGGTCCGCAGGGCCCTTGGGCCTAAGGCGTCGTCGTCAAAAGGCCCAAGGAAAAAGGCCGGCGTCAGCGTTTCGGGGGCCGGCCGGGCGCGGGGGCGCCCGGGGAGTCGATGGCGGCCTTGCGGCGCAGCTCAGCGAGGACCTCGGGGGCGGCGGCCTTTATCTTCTCGGCGAGCAGCATCGCGCGCAGCTCGGTCTTGACCTCGTCGAACACCGCCGGCTTGCCCGGGCGATGCTCCAGCGCCTGCAGGATGTGGTGCCCGCGCGAGCCGGGCACGATCTTTATCTCGCCGGCCTTCAGGCCGAAGGCGATCTTGTCGATCTCCGGCGGCAACATGCCGGGCGCGACGAAGCCGTAGTCGCCGCCGGCCGCCTTGCCGCTGGCGGCGAGCGACTTCTCGCGGGCCAAGGCGCCGAAGTCGGCTCCGCCCTCGATCTTCTTGACCAAGGCCTTGGCCTCCGCCTCGGTCGCCGCGAGGATGTGGCGCAGGTGCACGGCGGGGGGCGCTCCGAGCTGCTCCTTGTTCTTCTCGAAGGCGCGCTCGACCTCCGCGTCGGTGACGAAGATGCCGCGGGCCTTGGTGATGACCATGCCCTGCACGATGTCCTCGGCGAGCTCCTCCTTCACGCGCGAGACCGAGGTGCCCGCCTGCTCGAGCTGGCTCATGAACAGCTCCGGGGTCGCGAAACGGCCGCGCAGCTGCTCGAAGCGGTGGTTCACCGCGGCTTCGGGCGCCGTGAGCTTGTTGGCGGCGGCTTCCTGGCGCAGGAGGAGGTCGTTGACCATCTCGTCGACGGTCTGCGCGCCGTAGCGCGAGAGCACCCGCTCCACCACCTCGGAGCGGCGGATGGGCACGCCGTTGACCGTGACGATGACGGGGTCGGCGACCTCGGCGGCGGCGGCGGGCAGGGCGAGCGCGGCGAGCAGGAGGGCGAGGATCATGGCGTTCCTTTAATAGTGAATGGCGACCGGAGCGAACGGATGATATAATAACAGAACAAGGCCCCTCCCGCCCGGATGCTGAACTTCAACCCGAAATCCATCGAGAAGGTCGAGGACGCCAAGCTGCGGATCGTCTGGGAAGACGACCATGAGTCCGTGCTGGAGTTCGCCCACCTGCGCCGCAACTGCCCGTGCGCGGCGTGCAAGGACGAGTGGACGGGCGAGCCGCTGCTGGACCCCGCCGCCGTGCCCGACACGCTCGGCGCGGCCCGCGCCGACGTGGTCGGCAACTACGCCTTGAGCTTCGCCTTCGGCGACGGCCACGGCACCGGCATCTTCACCTTCGAGCTGCTGCGCAAGCTCTGCCGCTGCAACGAGTGCTCGTACCATCCCGGCTCGGAGACCAATTGACCCCGCGAGGCCGCGTCCTCGTCGTCGGCGGCGACCAGGCGCTCATCAACGACCTGACGCCCGCCCTCGTCGCGCGGGAGTTCGAGCTCTCCTCCTGCGCCGACGCCAAAACCGCCGCCCTGCGCCTCTCGGGCGAGACCTTCTCCGCCGTGGCCGTGGACGCCGCGCGCGTGCCCGCGGCCGACCTGCAGCAGCTGGCGAAGCTGCACAAGGACCGCGGCGGCTTCGCGTTGTTCGCCATCGAGGCCCCGACCACACTCTCTCCCAATCAGGCGGCCCCGCTGCGGCGGCTGCCCTGGCCCCTGCCGGCGGGTTTCCTCGACCAGGTGCGCGCCGCCGGCGCCCCCATCGTCTTCCTCCTCGACCCGACGCTTTTCATCACGCAGGGGCTGCAGAACGTGATGCGCCAGGCCGGCGTGCAGTTCTTCCCCATGGAGAGCGCCATGGGCATCGGCGAGATGATGCTGGACCAGATGAAGAAGGAGGACGAGTACCGCACCAAGTCCAAGCCTCCGCGCACCGTCGGCATCTGGGAGCGCCTCAGCGGCGCGGCGCGGGAGGAGGCCGACGACCTGCCCACCGTCCTGGGCCACGTCGCGGTCGTCAAGTTCCCGGGCTCCTGGTCGGAGGCCGCCCAGACGGACCTGAAGGTGCGCCAGGCCGTTCCCGGCGCGGTGTGCTACCTCGTCACCACGGCCGACCCGGTGCGCGCCGCCGTGGCCGCCGTGAAGGCCGGGCTGCCCGCGGTCCTGCCGCGCGACGCCGCCGCGCGGCTGGCCGAGGTGCTCACCGACGCGCTCGACGCCGCGCGCGCCGCGCCGCGGGAGAAGGAGCGCATCCTCCTCGTGGACAACGACCTGCCCACGCTCTCGCGCCTCTCGGAGGCGCTGCTGGCCCTGGGCTACGAGGTCGCCACGACCTCCGACGGCGATGAAGCCGTGCGCCTCAACCAACGCAAGCCGTTCCATCTCGCGGCCATCGGCGGCTCGGCCCTCGAGACGACGAAGATGGCCGGCGCCAAGCTCGCGCTGAAGCTCCGCGACCTCGACAAGGAGATGCGCCTGGTGCTGATGGTGGACCAGTTCCCCGTGCAGGACGCGCTCAAGGGCGTGAGCCGCGCGGTCGAGCTGGGGCTCGATGACGCCATCCTCAAGCCCATCGACGCCTCGCGCCTCGTGCTCTCCATCCAGCGCGCGCTGCAGGCCCGGTTCCTCCTGCTGGAGAACGACCGGCTGCGCCGGGAGGCCGAGGACTCCGCCCGCAAGCTCGCGCAGGTCAACGGCTTCCAGACGAAGTTCTTCGCCACGGTCGCGCACGACGTGAAGAACCCGCTGACGGCCATCATGGGCTACTCCGAGGTCCTGGGGATGCGCCTGAAAGAGCGCCCGGACGAGCTCAAGTGCGTTTCCCACATCCACTCCGCCGCGAAGACCTTGAACCTGCTGGTCTCCGACCTCGTGGACCTGGCCGCCATCGAGAGCGGCAAGCTGCGCGTGGAGATCGGCGAGATGGACCTCGCCCAGGTCATCAACGAGGTCAAGTCGCGCGTGGACGTGGTCGCGCAGCGCAAGCAGCTGCAGTTCACGACCTCCATCGCCCCGGGCCTGCCCGCGATGAAGGGCGACGCGCACCGGGTCGGCCAGGTCATCCAGAACCTGTGCACGAACGCGGTGCAGTACACGAAAGAGGGCGGCAAGGTCACCATCGAGGCGTCGCGCCAGGGCGACTGGATCGTCGTCGGCGTGCGCGACACCGGCATCGGCATCTCCAAGGAGGACCTGCCGCGCGTCTGGGAGCGCTTCTTCCAGACCAAGGAAGCGCAGAACATGCGCAAGGCCGGCTTCGGCCTCGGCCTCAAGATCGCGCGCGAGATCGTGCAGATGCACGGCGGCGACATGGGCATCGAATCCGAGCTGGGCGTGGGGTCCTTCTTCTTCTTCAAGCTGCCCGTGCCGCGGGCCGACGGCTCCGTCCCGGCGCCGGGCGCGTCCGCCGCGGCGGCGCCCGCCCCGCCCGCGCCGCCGGCTTTCACGGGTCCCGCGGCCGTCCACGTGCTCCCGCCGGAGCCCACGCCCCGGCCGGCGCCTCCGACGAGCCCGCCCGCCCCGCCCAAGCCGTGAGCGCCGCGCTCGCCGGCCTGCGCGAGCGGGTGGCCGCCGGCTCCCTGCTCACCTCCGAGGCCGACCTCGCGGTCTACTCCTACGACGGGGTCCTCACCAAGGTCCGCCCCGAAGGCGTGCTCATCGCGCGCAGCGCCGCCGACGTGCGAGCCGCCGTCGCCTGGTGCGCCGAGACCGGCACGCCGTTCGTGGCGCGCGGCGCGGGCACGAACCTCTCCGGGGGCTGCGTGCCCCTCAAGGGGGGGCTGGTCATCTCGCTGGCGCGCCTCAACCGGATCCTCACGCTCGACCGGGAGGGGCGCGCGGCGTGCGTGGAGCCGGGCGTGGTCAACCTGGACCTGCAGAAGGAGGCCGAGAAGGTCGGCTTGTTCTACGCCCCGGACCCCGCGAGCTTCAAGGTCTCCACCATCGGCGGCAACAGCGCCGAGAATTCCGGAGGGCCGCGCTGCCTCAAATACGGGGTGACGACGAACCACGTGCTCGCTGTCGAAGCGGTGATGCCCGACGGCTCCCTCGCGCGGTTCTCTCAGGCCGACGACGGCCCGGAGCTGCTCAGCCTGCTCATCGGGGCCGAAGGCACGCTGGGCGTGATCACGCGCGTCTGGACGAAGCTCACGCCGCTGCCCGAGGAAGTGCGCACGCTCCTGGCCGGGTTCCCGTCCATCGACTCCGCGGTCGAGGCGGTCTCCGCTCTCATCGCCTCGGGGGTTCTGCCGCGTTGCCTGGAGGCGATGGACGCGCCCACGGTGGCGTCGGTGCAGGCGCAAAAAGACGCGGGTTACCCGCGCGACCCGGCGGTCCTGCTCATCGAGCTCGACGGCGACAAGGCGCGGGTGGAGCGCGACGCCGTCGTGGTCGAGCGCATCTGCAAGGAGCGGGGCGCCTCGGGCATACGCGCCGCCGCCGACGCGGCCGAGCGGGAGCGGCTGTGGGAGGCGCGCCGCGGCGCCTACGCGGCTCTTTCGCGGCTGGCTCCGAACGTGTTGGTCGAAGACGGGGTCGTGCCGCGCGACAAGCTGCCCGCCGTGGTCCGCCGCATCCAGGAGATCGCCTCCGAGCACCGGGTCAAGGCCTACCTCCTCTTCCACGCCGGCGACGGCAACATCCACCCCAACATCGCCTTCGACGAGCGCGACAACGAGGAGACCGCCCGCGTCATGGCCGCCGGCCACGCCATGCTGCAGGCGTGCGTGGAGTTGGGCGGCTCGCTCTCCGGCGAGCACGGCATCGGCCTGGACAAGCGCGACGCGATGGCCTGGCTGTTCACCCCGGCCACGCTGGACCTCTTCAGGCGGGTGAAGACCTCGCTCGACCCGAAAGGCGTCGCCAACCCGGACAAGCTGTTCCCGCTCGCCGGGCAGAAGAAGAGCGAGCACGCCTTCGTGCGGCCGCCTTCGCCGCCGCTGGGCGAGCAGGCGCGTCATCTCGTCGAGAAGATGACGGTCGCCGCCAAGGCCGGACTCAAGGTCCGCGTGCGCGGCGCCTCCACGCGCCTGCCCGACGAGACGCCGGCGCGCGCCGTCGAGCTGCTGACCGCGGGGATGAACCGCGTCCTCGATTGGGACAAGTCCAACTTCACCGTCACCGTCGAGGCCGGCCTGTCCGTCCATGAGCTGCACCGCGAGCTCGAGGAGGGGGGCTTCCACCTGCGCCTGCCCAAGACCGGAGGCACCGTCGGCGGCCTGCTGGCCACGCGCCCCGTGCCCATGGTGCGCGAGGACCTGCTCGGCATGCGCCTGCTCTTGTCCGACGGCGAGGTGGTGGAGCTGGGGGGCAAGGTCGTCAAGAACGTCGCCGGCTACGACCTGGCGCGCGTGGTCCTGGGCTCCTGGGGGCGCTTCGGCGTCATCCTCGACGCGACCTTCAAGCTCTACGCCAACCCCGTCGAGGTGCCCTACGCCGCTCTCGTCGCCAAGCCCCCGGCCCTGTCGCCGTGGGCCGAGAAGGTCCGAGCGGCTTTCGACCCCGCGTCCCGCTTCGTCTTATGACCCGAGCCGTGATGTACTGAAACGACCCACGGAGACCCCATGCGACGACTCCCGCTGCTCGCCGTCCTGCTGCTGACGACCGCCGCTCGCGCCGTCGAGAAGGAGCCGACGACCTTCGGCGCGCCTCTCACCGTCGTCGAGACGACCCCGCTCGCCGAGGCGCTGGCCGAGCCCGAGGCGTTCGCGGGCAAGGAGATCGCCGTCGAGGCCGTCGTGACCAAGGCCTGCCGCAAGAAGGGCTGTTGGATGGTGCTCAAGGACGGCGACCGCGAGGTCCGCGTCACCTTCAAGGACTACGGGTTCTTCGTGCCCAAGACCTTGGCGGACCGCCGGGCCCGCGTGCAGGGCACGGTGGCCCGGCAGACCTTGTCGGTCAAGGACGCGCGCCACTTCCTCAAGGATGAGGGGGCTTCGCGGGAGGCCATCAAGAAGGTCACGGCCCCGGTGGAGTCGGTGTCCTTCGTGGCGACGGGCGTCGCGCTGCTGGCGCCGGCGACCGCCGACTGACGGCCGTCAGTTCGGCGTGAACTCGTGCGCGTGGCCGTCGAGCGTGATGCGCATGGAGTCGTTGTTGTTGCCCGAGCGGCGGAAGCTGTCCTCGCGCCAAGTCCCGTTGATGCTCCAGCGCAGCACGCCCTGGTCGCGGCGCGCGTCGTAGACCACCTCGCCCGGGCTCTCGCCCTGCTGCAGCGGGCCCCACTGGCCGTCCTTCTTGATGCGGCCGGTGAAGCCCAGGGCGTCGAGGCCGGTGGACGGGTCGCGGCGCAGGACGAAGTGGCCGGAGATGTAGCCCGTGGTCACGCTGAGCACGATGCGGTAGGCCGTGTTCTCGGTCATCGTGTAGGTGCCGTTGGCCCCGCCGAAGGGGTCGGGGCCGCGCACGCGGCCGGTGGCGCCGGTCGGTCCCAGGGCCTCGAAGCCGCGGTTGATGGCGGCGACGGGGCCGAGCTGGACCGGGGTCAGCACGGGCTCGGGGATGGGGTCGGCCATGAGCATGGCCGCCCGGCGCAGCTCGGTCAGCGAGACGCGGGGCGCGAAATCGGCGGAAGCGGCGGCCGCGACGGCGAGGGCCAGCAGGAGCGCGTTCATCGGTCCATGATAGGAAGATGAAACGGCGGGACGCCAGGCTTATTCAGCCGTTTTCGCGCCTTTTTTTCGGCCCCCCGCGGGCGGCGGGGCCGACGCGGCGGCACGCGGCCGCAAAGGACGCTATAATGAGGACATGGCCGAAGCGCTCGACCGCCTGCTGACCGACCTGGGGGAGCGCTCCACCTACGACGCGGTGAGCCAGTGCTCGCGCTGCGGCTATTGCGAGCAGTCCTGCCCGACCTACCTCGCGACCGGGGAGGAGAGCAAGTCGCCGCGCGGGCGCAACCAGCTGCTGCGCCAGCTCATCGAGGGCAAACTCGCGGACCGGGCGTCGGCCGAGGAGGCTTTCTCCACCTGCCTGCTCTGCGGGGCCTGCCAGACGGCCTGCTACGCGCGCGTGCCCGTGCCGGACCTGGCGCTGGAGGGGCGGCGCCTGCTGCGGGGAGCGCCCCACCCCTTGGTGAAGCTCGTCACCCGCTGGCAAGTCGAGCGGCCCGGCCTCCTGCGGCTGCTGCTGAAGGCCGGTTTCCTGATGAAGCGCCTGGGCCTCTCGAGACTGGGGAGGCCCTTCTTGAGGCGGGTCGGCCTGCCGGTGCTCGCCGCGATGGACGAGCACGTGGATGACGCGCCGCTCGAGTTCGCCGACGAGGCGCTGGCCCGCAAGCCGCAGTCCGCCTCCCCGGCGTGGCTCTACTACCCGCCGTGCGGGCCGCGTTACCTCCACACCGAGGTCGCCGACGCCACCTGGACCTCGCTGACGGCCCTGCTGGGGCCGGGCGCGCTGCTCAAGGCCGGCTGCTGCGGGCTGCTCGCGCACAACTACGGCGACCTCGAGGACGCGCGCGTCCAGGCGCGCGCCCTCATCGAAGCCGCCGAGGGGGCCGGGAGCGCGCCCATCGTCGGGGACTGCTCGTCGTGCGTGGCCCATCTCAAGTCCTACCCGCAGCTGTTCTTGAAGCCGGAAGACGCGTCCTGGCGCGCGCGCGCCGCGGCGTTCTCCGCGCGGGTGCGCGACGCGCTCGAGGTCTACCGGGAGAAGGCCCCGGCGCTGGGTCTGGCGCCGGAGAGCGGCGTCGTCACCTGGCACGATTCGTGCCGCGGCCTCAACGGCTCCGGCCTCAAGGAGGGCGGGCGCCCGGCGCTCAAGGCCCTGTGCCCGGAGGGCTTCCGCGAGCTGGGCGGGGCGGGGGAGTGCTGCGGCGGCGCGGGCGCCTACGCCTTCGTGCACGACGCGCTCTCGGACGAGGTGCTGCGGCGCAAGGTCGCCGCGATCGCTTCGACCCAGGCGGCCGTCGTCGTGGCGTCGTCCACCTCGTGCCTGATTCAGCTTGCGCGAGGGCTGAAAACCTATTATCCTGAGGCGAAGGCGCTCCACCTCTCGCAATTCGTCGCCCGCTCCGTCGATAAACATGGGTCGTAGACAAGAACTCGAGAAGCGCCAATCCCTCCTCGCCCGGTTCGGCCGCATGGTCGCGGCCGAGTCGCACCTGGACAGCCTCCTGACCATCATCGCCGAGGAGGTCCGCAACATCCTCTCGGCCGACCGCTGCTCCGTGTTCGTGGTGGACCCCTATAAAGGCGAGTTGTGGACCAAGGTCGCGCTCGGCATGGAGGAGAAGGTCCTGCGCATCCCGCTGGGCCAAGGCATCGCCGGCTTCGTGGCGCGCACCGGCTCGGCGGTCAACATCCGCGACGCCTACAAGGACACCCGCTTCGCGCAGGACCTCGACCGCATCACCGGCTACCAGACGCGCACCGTGCTGGCCGTGCCGCTGCGCGGCCGCGACGGCAAGCCGCTGGGCGTCTTCGAGGTGCTCAACAAGAGCCGCGGCGCCTTCACCGAGGAGGACGAGGGGCTCCTGCGCATCCTGGCCACCATGGCCGCGACCTTCATCGAGAACGCGACCCTCTACGACGACCTGCGCCGCTCGCACCTGGAGACCATCTACCGCATGGCGCTCGTGGCCGAGTACCGCGACCAGGAGGACACCGGCTGCCACCTGCGCCGCATGTCGCGCTTCGCGGGCATACTCGCGCTGGGCATGGGCCTGACGCCCCACGAGGCCGAGGAGATCCGCTACGCCGCGCCGCTGCACGACATCGGCAAGGTCGCCATCCCCGACTCCATCCTGCGCAAGCCCGGGAAGCTCACCCCCGAGGAGTACGAGGAGATGAAGAAACACACCGTCTACGGCGCCAAGATGCTCGCCAACGCGGAGTCGCGCCTGCTGCGCCTGGCGGCCAAGGTCGCCATCGGCCACCACGAGCGCTACGACGGCTCGGGTTACCCCTACGGCCTCAAAGGCGACCAGATATCCATCGAGGCGCGCATCGTCACCGTGGCCGACGTCTTCGACGCCCTGTCCTCCAAACGCGTGTACAAGGGCGAGTGGACCGTCGAGGACGCGCTCAAGTACATCGAGGAGAACTCCGGGAAGATATTCGACCCGAAGGTCGTGCAGGTCCTCCACGACAAGTTCGCCGACATCCTGGCCGCGCGCGACGAGGAGAACCGACGCCTCATCGAGGACGAGGCCGCTTCCCTGCAGCAGCACTTCCCGCCCGCTGCCGCCGACTCCCGGACGCTCCCCAAATCCGCATGAAGACGCTTCGCCTCGGCGCGCTGATGCTCGTCGCGGCGGCGGCCGTCGCGGCGGCGGCCAAGAAGCCGGCGGCCGATGCCGTCCCCGCGCGCGCGCCTGTTGATTGCGCCGACGCCGCCTCCATCCGCGCCTTCAAAGACGCGGTCTGGTCCATCGGTTGGGGCAGCAAAGAGGAGATCTGGGCCGCGTGTTTGTGCGGCCCCGCGGCCGCCAAGGCCGGCGTCAGCGATCCCCGTCCGCCCCGTCCGCGCTCGGCGCCCGCGTGGCGGCTCGCGCCCCGCGGCGACGCCGCCGCCGGCCGCGTCCTCGCCGTGAAGTGGTTCACGACTCACCTGAACCTCTCCCCCGACGAAGCCGCGACCATCGCGGCCTGCCTTCACCCCTGACATAACAAAAGGGACGGGGATATAACAAAAGGGACAGGCACCTAAGTTATACCTTCGGGCCCGCGGCCTGGGTATAACTTAGGTGCCTGTCCCTTTTGTTATATGCCGGCTTCGGCGAAGGTGACGAGGCGCTTGCGGTCTTCGTCCCAGAGGGCGAGTTTGGCGCAGCGCAGGCTGGAGCGCAAAGTGAGGCGGTGGGCGCGCTGGAAAACGGGGTTGTCGCGCATGGCGCGCTCGAGGTTGTAGTTGGGGACCCGGCTGTTGAGGTGGTGGATGTGGTGGAAGCCGATGTTGCCGGTGAACCACTGGAGGATGCGCGGCAAGTCGTAGTAGGACGAACCCTCCAGGCAGGCGCGCGCGTAGTCCCAGTCCTTCTCGGAGCGCCAGTAGGTCTCCTCGTATTGGTGCTGGACGTAGAAGAACCAGACGCCCGCCCAGGTCGTCATGACGATGATGGGCAGCTGCACCGCGAGCAGCGAGCCCACGCCGATGGTCCAGTGCGCCAGGAGCAGGACGCCGGCGGCGGCGAGGTTGGTGTAGAGGATGCTTTCGCGCTCGCGGCGCCAGTCCGCGGGGACGATGCCCGGCCAGCGGTGGTAGAAGAGGAAATGGAACACGGGGCCGACGATGAACATCACCGGGAAGGAGCGGTAGATGCGGTAGTTGCGGCGGCCGGACTCGTCGAGCGCCTTGTACTCCCTGACGGTGAGGGTGTTGATGTCGCCCCAGCCGCGCCGGTCGAGGTTGCCCGAGGTGGAGTGGTGCAGGGCGTGGGTCTGCTTCCAGAAGTGGTAGGGGGTGAGCGTGACGACGCCGATGACGCGGCCCACCAGGTCGTTGGCCCAGTTCTGCTTGAAGAAGGAGCCGTGCCCGCAGTCGTGCTGGACGATGAACAGGCGCATGAGCAGGCCCGCGGCGGGCATGGCGAGCAGCAAAGTCAGCCAGTAGTGCCCGCTTTTTTGCGCCAGGAGCATCAGGCCCCAGTCGGCGACGAACAGGGCGCCGGTGCTGGCCAACTGCCAGACGCTGCGTCCCAAGTCCGGCTCTTTGTAGGGCGCCAGGACGGCGTTGAGGGCCGGCAGGTCCGAAGGGGCCGCGGCGGTCGCATTGGCCATCGGGCTCATTATAATACGCGGACGCGGACTTCACAAGTGCGCCGCAAGTTGCTAGAATGGACGGGAACCGCGGGCGTGGTTCAATGGTAGAACGGGTCCTTGCCAAGGATCAGACGGCGGTTCGATTCCGCTCGCCCGCTCCAGATTTTCCCCACCTGAGGCGACGATGTTGACCGTGAGCCGTCAGATCCTGATCAGCGCGCCGCGCGACTCCGTGATGGAGTATCTGCGCGACCTGAGCCAGATCGCGCAGTACGAGGAGAAGGTCGACGCCGTCGACCTCAAGCCCCGCGAGGACGGCGCCACCGTGGACGCCTCGGGCCGTTTCCTGGGCCTGCCCTGGAAAGGCACCTTCGAGGTCCAGTACACCCGCGACGGCGGCTACCGCGGCATGATGGTCGCCGGCCCCCTGCGCAAGATGGAGTGCCGCATGAGCCTGCGCCCCGTCACCGGCGGCACCATGCTCGAGCACGGCGAGGACTACGAGCTGCCCCTGCTCCTGCGCCCCATCTCCGGGCTGGTGCGCCGCTGGGTGGACCAGACCCTGGAAGCCGAGCTGGGCTACATCAAGGAGGGCGCCGAGGCCCTCAACCGCCGCATCCAGCTCGAGAAGCTCGAGCCCTAATCTTCCTTCGCCGGTCCCCGCAAAGAAGAGACCCCGCGGCGCGAGCCGCGGGGTCTCTTTTTCGGCGGACGGCTCAGGTCAGAGGCGGATGCGGTTGCCCCGGCCGCGGTTCATCCAGTCGGCGCGCGACAGCCGGCTGCCCGAGCGCTGGAAGGACCACGCGTCGAGGTAATACTCGCCGGCCCCGGTCGTGGTGACCGGGAGCTCGAACTGGACCCCGTCGGCGGCGCCGGCGGGGATGGGCTGGGTGTGAGGGGAACGCCCCGTGGTCTCGAAGACCACGGCGTCGCGGCGCCACATGGAGCCGCTGTCCTTCTTCACGCGCACCGCCAACAGCAGGGTCTCGCCGGCGTAGTAGGAGCCCCAGCGGTCCGTGACGACGAGCTTGAGCCCGCCGCGGCCGTCGGCCGCCAGCGTCACGGTCACGCCGTTCTCGTCGGCCGAGGTCAGGAGCTTCTCCTGCGCGGTCATCTCGAGGATGACGGTGTCGCGGTCCATCGGGTCGAATCGCACCGCGTAGGTGTAGCGGTAGGAGCCCGACGCCGTCTCCAATTCGACGCCGCCGTTGCGCGAGCGGTCGCCCTTGAAGGTGACGGTGAAGCGCTCGCGCTCCCACGGCAGCAGCGGCTTGGCGGAGCGGTTGACGAAGCGCATGACGACGCGCCGCGTCTCGGTGTCGATGTGGCGCGAGCGGGGGTACCAGTACACCAGGCCGTCCTGCTTGCGCACGAACACGGTCTGACGCTGGGTCTCCTCGCTGCGCAGGACCATGGAGTAGCTGTCGCCTTCGCCGGGCCGGGTCACGACCTCGCCGCGGGCCTCGTCGAAGCCGCGCGCGCCGTCCCAGTAGCCGAGATACTCGCCGTCCTGGTCGTAGGTGCGCTCGGCGTCCTCGAGGCGCCGGTCGCCGCGGGGCAGCGGACCGCCCGGGAAGATGGGGCGCGGCAAGGGGTCGAAGCCGGGAGGCGGAGGCAAAGACCCGCCGCCGGGAGGCGGGGGCAGTCGGCCGCCGCCGGGAGGCGGAGGCAGGCTGCCGCCGCGGCGCTCCTGGCCGGGAGGCGGGGGAAGCGAGCCGCCCTGGTCGCCGCCGGGAGGCGGCGGCAGGCCCTGGGTGAGGATGATGCCGTCGGCGAGGGCGCCGACGCGCGCGACGGCGTCGGCTCCCACGACGGGCGTGAAGCGATGGGCGACGGCGGCGCGGGCCGCCAGGGTCGCGGGGTCGGCGGCGAGCTCGGCCTCGTGGGCCTGGCTCGCGGTGAGGGACTTCACCGGCTGCGACGACGCCGCGGCGGGAAGAGCCGCCAGCGCCAGCAACGCGAGGATCTTGGCTTTCATCGTTCTCTCCTTGAGGGGGGCGTCAGCGGCGGTCGTTGAGCCAGCGGCGCTCGCTGCTCACGAGGCCGGTGAAATACGAGTCCATCTGGCGGTACTGGTTCCAGCCCAGCAGGCCGCGGTCGTAGAGGTCGCGCAGGCTGAGGGCCGCGTTCGGGCCGGACTTGGATTCCGACCCGGAGCGCAGCCAGCGGAAGAAGTCGCCGTAACGCGGGTCGTGGTGGCGGCGCATCGCGTCGGCCCAGCTCGCGTAGAAGGCGCTCATCAGGTGGCGCCCGTCGCGGGCGAGGTCGCTCGTGTAGTCCCACCAGCGCGGGCCCGAGCCGGTGATCTCGGCGAAGGTCCGCACCATCACGGAGTGGGCCATCCAGGAGCGCTCGGCGGAATCCGGGAAGTCCTTGTAGTAGAGGTGCGACATCTCGCGCACGAGCAGCGCCGCCACCGCGGCGTCGGAGCCGCGGTTGAGCAGGTCGCGCGTCAGCGAGAGCACCGGCGCGCCGTTCTGCCAGTTCAGCCGCGCGTCGTAGCTCGCGCCCGGCGCGTCGTCCACGAGCACCTGCAGCCGCGAGCCGTAGTCGTTGTAGGCTTTGGCGTAGATGTCGCGCCCGATGGGCGTGCGCGACAGGAGCCCGACCGCGCTGCCGATGCGGGCGTTCTCATGGCCGTCCGGGGCCCGGAAGCCCAGTCCGCCCGGCAGAGCCGAGTCGTTGGGCGCGGCGACGGCGGCGTCGAACACCTTCGCGGAGACGCCGCGTTGGTCGGCGTGCGGCGCCTGCAGCGCCGCGGAGGCGCCTTCCAGCGAGCCTTTCGCCGTCGGGGCGTCCGCCGGAGCCGCCGGCGCGGCCGGCAGCATCGCGGGGCGCGCCGCCGCGTCGCGCAGGGCGGGCGGCGCGGGCAGCGGCGAGAAGGACGGCGCCAGGTTCGGCGCGACGAGGCCGAGCGCGGGCGACGCGGTCAGGGGCGAGCCGGCCGCCGAGGCGCGGGGCATCGCGGCGAGCGGGGCCATCACGGCGGGGACGGCGACGCGGGGCATGGCGGCGCGGGGCACGGCGACGACGCGCGCGGACGCCGGAGCGGCGCCGAGCGCGAGCAGGACGGCGAGGGTGGTCTTCATGACGGCAATCAGACCATTTGCCTATCGAGTGATGGGGCGCGAAAGTCCTGAACTTACAAGGGCAAGGGGCCCACGCCGAAATGGGCCGGTTGGTCCCTAAACGCCGGCGAGGAGGCGATAGACGCGTTCGTAGAACAACGCGCCGGCGGCCCAGGCGGGGAGGTAGTCGAGGTTGGCGACGCCCGCGAGCACGCGCGGCTTTCCCTTATAAGCGGGCTCCCACGGCGCCTGGCCGAGCGCGGCCTTGAGCAGCAGGCCGAAAAGCAGTTCGCCCAGCACGATGAGCACGGCGTACAAGGCGCCGCGCCCGGCCCAATGCAGGTGTCCGACGCGCGGCAGGAGGAAGGCGAAGCCCGGGTAGAGGGTCAGATACACCGGGAACATCCACAGGTAGGTGTGGCCCGTCAGCCGCGCGTCCTTGCGCTCGGTCACGGCGGTGAAGGCGACCTCGCCGGCCACTCCGACGCAGGACAAGACGACGGCCTCGAGGATCACTTACCGTGGCACTTCTTGAACTTCTTGCCGGAGCCGCAATGGCAGGGGTCGTTGCGGCCCAGGTCGGGGCCGGTGTTGACCACGGTCTCCTGCTTGGGCCCGTCGGCGCCGGGGGCCTCGTTGAAATCGCCTTTCTCGATGCGCGACTGGTTCTTCGTCACCCAAGCCTGCACCGCGGCCATGTCGCGCACGTCCACGCCCTCCTTCTGCATGTGGGCGGCCAAGGTGCGCATCTGCTTGAGGAAGGCCGGGTCCTTCCACTTGCGGTAGAACATGGCCATCATGCCCTTGGCCTTGGGGTCGCCGGCCAGCTCGGGCGGCAGGCCCGGCAGCCCGCCGGGCGTCTCGACGGGCGCGGCGTCTTCTTTGGCGAAGGGATTGAGCTTCTTGAGCCAGGACATGAGGCCTCCGGTCAGCGCTTGACGGGGGATTCTAGCATACCGCCCCGTTACGGCCGGCCGACCAGGCCCAACTGCTTGAAGATCATGTCGCGGGCGCCGTTGCCGCCGCTGGTGTACACGGCGACGGTCTGCGTGCCGGCGCACCAGACGGGCTTGTCCGAGAAAGCGCCCGCCCCCGTCCAGTTCTGGATCGCGTTGACCGACTGGGACGCGGAGACGAGGACGTTGTTGGTGTCGGTCACGTCGCGCACCGACATGATGATGGTCAAGTTGGCGGCTTGAATGGTGCGGAAGTTGTAGCGCAGCGCGAGCCGGGCGGGGAGGTCGTCGCAATCGATGAGCATCCGCGTGCCTTGGGTGGGGGCGTCGAGCTCGGTGAGGGCCGCCGGCAGGTTCTGTCCTTGATTGGCGATGACCCCCGTCGCGTTGCTGTTCCACAGCGTCAGGGCCATGGTTCCCAGCGGGAGATAGGCGCGCCCGTTCACGGACGTGAGCCACGCGTCGCGCGTCGCGTCGAAGTAGGCGCGCAGGCCGCCCGCGGGCGAGACGGCGGGCGTGGAGCCCGGCGTGTCGCTCTGGAAGAAGGTGACGGCCGTCACGGAGCCGGCCCTGACGCCGTGTTCGGCGTGGACCCCGCCGGCGCCCGCCGCTCGCAGCGTGCCCGCCTGGGCGAGGATGCCCGAGGACGAGACGAGACCGTAGCTCTCGGTCGAGGCGGCGGAGAAGGTCGCCGTCGTCGCGGCGATGCCGTGCGGCACGAGGAGGTTCCCGGCGGCCGTGAAGGTGGATGCGGCTCCTCCGACGATGACCCTCGCCTGCGCGTCGCCGCTCAGCTGCGACGCGGTCATGGCGTACGCGCTCATGAGCAATTGCCACCGCGGGGTCATCTCCGCATCGGACTCGACCTGGAGCCCGAGATAGGCCGAAGCGCCGGCGAAGAGGTCCGGCGAGAGCGTCGCGGCCTCGCCGATGCGCGTCGCGAACACGCCGTTGGAGACCGGCACCGCGGCCTGCGTCTCGGTGTAGAGCGCCGTGCCGCCCTCGGCGGCCGCGTAGAGGCGGAAAGTCATCGCGACGCTCCCGTTGCGGGGCTCGTCCGTCGCGGGGTCGACGAGTCGGCCCGAGAAATTGATCTTGAGCGGCAGGTTCGACGCGGCCGCGGGGGCCGCCAACACGAGCGCCGCCGCCAGGCCCGTCCAGGACGTTCTCATGGGCTGCGCCGCGGGGCGGCCGGCCGGCCCGGCCCCGAGCGCATGAAGGAGGGTAGCTCAGGGCGTCAATATCTGTAAAACAGATATTTGTCGGCACATCCATATAGTAAGTATATGTCTATGCCGTCCGCCCGCGGGGAGCCCGCGCGGTGGGAGAAAAACGGCGGAAGGGGTGGGATTCGAACCCACGAGGGACTTGCATCCCTGGCAGTTTTCGAGACTGCTCGTTTCAACCGCTCACGCACCCTTCCGTGGTCGGAAGGGCTATCTTAGCAAAATCGACGCGAGCCCGCGGCCGGGCGCGGCGGGCGGGAATGGTATCATGGTCCCCATGGCCGTCCTCGCGACCCTCTGCTACGTGCGCTCCGGCGGGCGCACCCTCATGCTGCACCGCAACAAGAAGCCCGGCGACGTGCACAAGGGCAAATACAACGGCGTGGGCGGGAAGTTCGAGCCGGGCGAGTCGCCGGACGACTGCGTCCAGCGCGAGGTCAAGGAGGAGACGGGCCTCACCTTGCTCGACGCGCGCCTGCGCGGCGTGTTGACCTTCCCGGCCTTCGCCAAGGGCGAGGATTGGGTCGTGTTCGTCTACACCGCCACGCGTTTCGAGGGCGAGCCCGGCGACTGCGCCGAAGGCACCTTGGAGTGGGTCAAAGACGCCGACATCGCGTCATTGAACCTGTGGGAGGGGGACCGCGTGTTCCTGCCCTGGCTCGACGGGGAGCGCTTCTTCAGCGCGAAGTTCGTCTACCGCGACGGCCGGCTGGTCGGCCACGACTGCGTCTTCCACGGCTGACGCCCGCCCGCGCGCAGCGCCGCGCGCAGCTCGACGATCTTCAGGCGCGCGCGCGCGTGCTCCGACGCGTCGAGCGGGTTGGCCAGCACGCGTTCCCAGGTCTCCAGGGCCTTGGCGGGCTCCCCGCGGCGCTGGTAGAGGTTGGCCAGGATGGCCTTCATGGTGGAGGGCGCGCGGGGGTCGTCGAAGGAGCGCTCGAGCAGCGCGACCATGCGCGCGTCGTCGCCCGCGCGTTTGAAGGCCATGGCCGCCAGGTACAGCTTGAACAGCGGCTCCTCGGGCGCGCGGCGGATGGCCTCGTCGAGCAGCTCCACCGCCTCGTCGGGGCGGTCCACCTCCTCGAACCAGCCCAGGATGCTGGCGCCGTAGAGCGGCGCGCGGTGGAAGTGCGGGTCCAGCCGCATCACGCGCCGGGAGAGCTGGAGCACGCGGTCGTGCCGGCGTCCGGGACGGTCCTCGATCTCGGGGAGGTTGCCGGCCATGTACTGGAGGAGCTGCACCCACGCCAGGTCCGCGGCGACCGCGCGCAGGCCGCCGGAGGCGAGCACGGCGTCGCGGAAGGCGAAAGGCGTCGCCTCGAGCTCGGAGAGCGAGGGGCCGGCCCAGGGGCGGCGGCGCTCCATCGCGACCGACGCGCACGCGGCGACCGCGAGCGCCGCGGCGGCGAGGTGCCAGGGGCGCATCAGAACTCCTTCTGCTCGAAGACCTGGGTCGAGAGGGCCAGGCAGGCGGCGGCGTAGGCCGCGGCGTAGAGGAACGCCAGCGCGAACCAGGCGGGGTCGGGCAGCCCGCCGCTCCAGGCCTCGCGCGGCGTCAGCCGCGAGAAGTCGGGGGCGGCGTGGGAGAAGGCGACCATCACGGTCCTCACCGGCACCGAGCCGGACTTCTCCGCGAGGAAACGCAGCTCCGGCGCGAAGTGGCCGAGCACGAAGAAGAAGCCCGAGAAGGCCATGGCCGCGGCCTCCGAGGTCAGCGCCAGGGACAGCAGCAGCGCCAGCGCGGCCATGACCGCGGTCTTGGCGAAGGCCAGGCCCAACACGCCGAGGTAGGGCAGCAGCGGCGCGCCGCCGAAGGCCTGCAGCGCGAGCAGGTGCGCCGCGCCCATGCCGGCCATCGCCAGGCCCACGGCCGCGACGGTGCCCAGCCAGCGCCCGAGCAGGTACTGCCAACGCGCGACCGGGTGCGTCAGGATGAGGAAGATGGCGCGCGACTCGATCTCCTGAAGGACGAGGTGGACGGTCAGGAACACCGCCGAGACCATGGCGAGCGCCTCGTTGGCGGCCAGGCCGAGGTCGAGCATCAGGCGGCCGCGCTCCTCCTGGCCCAGCGCGGAAGCCACGAGCCCGCCGGCCAGCAGCGCCACGCCGAACAACGCGGCCGAGAGCCACGCCTTGTGGCGCAGGTGCTCCTTGAGCGTGTAGTCGAAGACGGCCTTGATGGTGTCCATGTCAGAGGTCGATGGGGCCCACGCCGTCGGTGCGCGTCACGGAGGACTCGAAGGCCTGCTCGAGCGCGTCCGGCCGGCCGCGCCACTCCTCCTGGCTCATGAGCCGGGCGAGCTTGCCGCCGCTGAGGATGCCGATGCGGTCGCACACCTTCTCCACCTCGGAGATGTCGTGCGAGGAGAACAGGACGGTTTTGCCCCGGCTCTTGAGCCACAGGATGAGGGTGCGGACCTCCTTGATGGCGAGCGGGTCCAGGCCGGTGACGGGCTCGTCGAGCACGACGAGCTCGGGGTCGTGGATGAGGGCCTGCGCCAGGCTCGCGCGCTGGAGCATGCCCTTGGAGTACTCGGACAGCGGGCGGTCCGCGGCCTTCTCGAGTCCCACGCGCGCGAGCATGTCCGCGACGCGGCCCTCGCGGCCGGACGAGGGGATGCGCGAGAGCGCGGCGAACAGGCGCAGGTTCTCGCGGCCCGTCAAGGACTTGTTGAGATAGGCCGATTCGGGGGCGTAGCCCACGCGCGCGAGCGTGTCCACGTCGGGGACGAGGCGGCCCAGCACGGTGACCGCGCCCGTGGTGGGCAGGTGCAGTCCCATGAGGAGCTTGATGGCGGTCGTTTTGCCGGCTCCGTTGAGGCCGAGCAGGCCGAACACCTCGCCGCGGCGCACCTCGAGGTCGAGGCCGGACAGGCCCACGGTCTCGGTCACGCGGCCGAGGTGGGAGCGGCGGTAGGTCTTGGAGACGCCGGAGAAGACGAGCGCGTTCATGTGAGGGTCAGGGCCAGGCCGTAGCCGGACGCGAGCAGGACCGCGGTCGCGGCGAGCCGGCGGCGGCGGCCGAACAACGCGGCGGCGTGCACGCTCGAGTCGCGCGCGGCGCGGCGGCGCTCGAGCTCCGCGCCCGCGCCAGCGAGGGCGAGCAAGGCCGCTCCGCCGCCCAGCGCGCCGAGCAGGCCGCCGGCGGACGCGACGGGAGAGCCGGGCAGCC
>JANRKA010000118.1:0-9327 GCA_033875325.1 Elusimicrobiota bacterium
GGCGCCCCGCCGCCAGGCGCAGCGCGTCCACGGCCGTGTTGCCCGTCACGAAGACGCCGGCCGCGGGACGCCCCTCGGCGAGCAAGGCCGCTTTGGCCGCCGGGGTCGGCGCCAGGTGCACGCTCGCGACGCGGTCGATGGCGACGCGGTTGAGCTCCTCCGGATAAGGCGCGGCGAGGTCTCCGGAGCGCAGGCCCGCCTCGAGGTGCGCGACGGGGACCTTGCGGTGGAACGCCGCCAGCGCGCCCGCGGCCGCGCTGGCGGTGTCGCCTTGCACGAGCACGAGGTCCGCCGGGCGTCGCGCCAGCTCGCGGTCCACGCCCGCGAGCGCGCGGGAGAGGAAGGCGGCCGGGGACTGCCCCGGGCGCATGAGGCGCAGGTCCGCGTCCGGGCGCAGCCGGAAGGCGCGCAGCGCGTCGTCGAAGAGGCGGCGGTGCTGGCCGGTCGCGAGCAGGCGCACGCGGAAGGCGGGGTCGCGGCGCAGCAGCCGCACGAGCGGCGCCAGCTTGACGGCCTCAGGGCGGGTCCCGGCGACGGCCAGGACGCGCAGAGGTCGGGTCACCGTCTCAGAGGCCCGCGCGGCGCGCGAGCCGCTCGCGTTCGGCCAGCCGCAGGTCCTCGGCGGCCATCTCGGCGACGAGTTCGGCGAAGCTGGTGCGCGGCTTCCAACCCAGCTCGCGGCGGGCCTTCGCCGCGTCGCCCAGCAGGCTGTCCACCTCGGACGGACGGAACAGCGCGCGGTCCACCACGACGAGCGGCCTGCCGGTGGCGCGGTCCACGCCTCGTTCGGCCAGGCCCTTGCCGCGCCACGCCAGGTCCAGGCCCAGCCGCGCGGCGGCCAGCTCGGTGAACTCCCGCACGGTGCGCTGGCGCCCGGTGGCCACGACGTAGTCCTGCGGCTTGGGGCGGCGCAGCATCAGCCACATCATCTCGACGAAGTCGCGGGCGTGCCCCCAGTCCCGCTTGGCGTCGAGGTTCCCCAGGCGCACGGGGCCTTGCAGGCCGAGCTTGAGGCGCGCCAGGCCGCGCGTGATCTTGCGCGTGACGAACTCCTCGCCGCGCCGCGGCGACTCGTGGTTGAAGAGGACGCCGTTGCAGGCGTAGAGCCCGTAGGCCTCGCGGTAGTTGACCGTGATCCAGTAGGCGTAGAGCTTGGCGACGCCGTAGGGCGAGCGCGGATGGAAGGGCGTGCCTTCGCTCTGCGGCGTCTCGCGCACCTTGCCGAACAGCTCGGAAGTGGAGGCCTGGTAGAAGCGGGTCTTGCGCAGGCCGAGCGTGCGCATGGCCTCGAGCAGGCGCAAGGCGCCCAGGCCGTCGGCGTTGGCGGTGTATTCGGGCTCGGCGAAGCTGGAGGCCACGTGGCTCTGCGCGGCGAGGTTGTACACCTCGTCGGGACGCGTCGCCGCGAGGATGCGCGCGAGGCTGCCCCCGTCGGTCATGTCGCCGTCGTGCAGGGTCACGCCGCGCGGGCCGCGCGGGAGAGAGGCGAGGCGGCCGTCGTTGGGCAGCGAGGAGCGGCGCTGGACGCCGTGCACGCGGTAGCCCTTGGAGAGCAGGAACTCGGCGAGGTACGAGCCGTCCTGGCCGGTGATGCCGGTGATGAGCGCCTTTCGCACGGCGGCTATTGAAGCAAAATAACGCCGGGGGCGACGGCCGCGGGGGCGGACGAGGAAGCGGACACCGACACCGGGCCCGAGACGACCTCGAGCGCGGGCGCGCCGCTGGACACGAAGAAACGGAACGAGGTGCCGGCCTCCGCGACGACGCGCGAGGCGCGCACCTTGAACTCGGCGCGGCCGGAGCGGACCTCGACGGAGGCGTCGGACGGCACGGCGGGCAACGGCGTGCCGGCGGGCGCGGAGACCGCGCTCACGCCGCGGACCTCGTAGCCGCCGTCGGCGGATACCGGGCACAGGGCCATGGTGCAGGGCTTGGGGCCGGCGCAGGCGGCGAGCAGGGCCGCGGCGAGAGGGACGAAGGCGAGCCGGCGCATCAGTGGAGCGTGCCGGACGGGGCCACGAACTCGCGGAAGGACGGCGCGAGCGCGGGCACGCGCACGGGGCGGCGCAGGTCCGTGACCTTCGAGCGGTAGAACAGCACGACCTTGCGCACGTAGGCCCGCGTCGCCCCGAACCAGCGCGTGCTGGTGAGGAAACGGGGGCCGGCGTGATAGGCGGCGACCACGCGCTGGATGACCCACTCCGGCGCGTCGGTGTAGCGCACGCCCTTGAGCTTGAACTTCTTCCAGGCCGCGCGCAGCAGCTCGGCGAGGTAGCCCGTGCCGGCCTTGATGCCGTGCTCCGGGTCGTAGAGCTTGTCGGCCGGGACCTTCAGGCCCTCGGCGGTGGCCGGCATCACCTGCATGAGGCCGCGGGCGCCTGCCGGGGAGAGGGCGTCAGGGCGGAACTCGGATTCCGCGGCCATGACGGCCTTGATCAGGCGGGCGTCGATGCGGTGGCGGCGGGCGTATTTGAGGATGAGGTCGTCGTAGCGGTCGGTCGTGTCGGTCTGGGCCAACATGCGCTTGAAAGTCCGGCGATAGGCCGGGGTCTCGCGCGGGATGGGCACGACGAGCTGCTGGTGCAGAGTGGAGGCCCGGAAACGGGCGACGGGCGCGGGCGCGGCGCGGCGCGGCGACGCGGGGGCGGGGGCGTCGGCGCGCACGCCCGGCATGTCCACGGCCAGGTCGGGACGGGCGATGGAGGCGTCGAAGAGCCGGCTGAGACCGCCCGGGTTGGCGAACGCCAACTGGGGCATCACCGGGGGTTCTTGGGCGGCCGCGTGTGTCGCCGCCAGGACCAACCACAGGCTCATCATGGGTTAAGTATAACACACCGCCGGACCCGCGCCTGGGCCTTCCGGTCCTGGAATGGGGGTCTTGGGGGCCCCCTTGGGCCCGAAAAGCGTGTTATAATGCGTTTTCATGAGCGCTCTGTCCGGCGGCGTCTTGGTCATCGGCGGCACGGGACTGGTGGGCAACGCCCTGGTACGCGCCTGGACCGCCCGGGGCCGGCCCACGGCCGGGGCGACCTACCATTGCCACCCGGGTCCCGGTTTCCGGCGCCTGGACATGCAGGACGAGGCCGCGGTCCGGGCCTGTCTGGCCGAACTCGAGCCGGGGGTCGTGGCCGTGCCGGCCGCCAACCCGCACGTGGACTACTGCGAGACCCACCCGGAAGAGACCCGGCGGGTCAACGTCACCGGGACCCTCAACGTCGCCCGGGCCGCCCGGGATGCCGGGTCCCGGGTGGTGTTCTACTCCTCCGATTACGTCTTCGACGGGGTCAAGGGCTCGTATTCGGAGGATGACCCGCCGAACCCCTTGAACGAATACGGCCGACAGAAAGCCGAGGCGGAGGCCGGAGTCCTGGGCGCCGACCCCCGCAACCTGGTCATCCGCACCTCCGGCGCCTATGGTTGGCAGTGGGAGCCGAAGAACTTCGTGCTCCAGGTGCGCGCCCGGCTCTCGGCGGGGCAGCCGATGTCTCTGGCCGGCGACCTCCTCTATAACCCCACTTACGCCGAGAACCTGGCCGAGGTCACCGCCGACCTCGTGGAGTCCGGGGCGGCGGGCATCTTCCACGTCGTCGGCGCCGAGGCGGTCACGCGTTACGACTTCGCGGTGATGGCGGCCGAGACCTGGGGTCTGGACGCCGCCCTGCTCGAGTCCGTGCCCGCGGCGCGTTTCACCTCCCCCACCCCCCGCCCCAAGCAGTCGTGCTTGCTCACGGCCAAGGTGCGCGCGGCCGCCAAGACGCCGTTGATGGGCCCGGCCGCGGGGCTGGCCCACATGAAGGCCCTGGAGCCGGCCTGGCGGGCTTACGCGAAGACCTTGCCGTCTCCTTCCCTTTAATAGGGAGGATTTGCTATCATTCCTCGTCGCACCCAACTCACGGAGAATAATAAACCGCTCATGATCAACGTCTCGATGAAAGCCATGCTGGAAGCCGGCGTGCACTTCGGTCATCAGACCCGCCGCTGGAATCCCAAGATGTCCCGCTTCATTTTCGGCGAGCGCAACGCCATCCACATCATCGACCTTCAGAAGACCGTCAAGGAGCTCAAGAAGGTCGGCCAGTGGGTCCGCGACCAGGCCGCCCTCGGCAAGAAGTTCCTCTTCGTCGGCACGAAGAAGCAGGCCCAGGACATCCTCAAGGTCGAGGCCGAGCGCTGCGGCGCCGCCTACGTCTCCGAGAAGTGGCTCGGCGGCACGCTGACCAACTACGCGACGCTCAAGAAGTCCCTGAAGCGCCTCGAGGAGCTCGAGAAGTGGCAGAACGACGGCATCTTCTCCGTGCTGCCCAAGAAGGAAGTCTCCCGCCTGAACAAGGAGATGGCCAAGCTC
Organism: Elusimicrobiota bacterium; assembly: GCA_033875325.1. Lineage (GTDB taxonomy): Bacteria > Elusimicrobiota > Elusimicrobia > UBA1565 > UBA9628 > GWA2-66-18. The sequence continues at coordinate 4,346 of JANRKA010000118.1, forward strand.
AGCAAGAACCTCTCCGGCCTGCGCAAGCTCGACGGCCTGCCCGACATCATGTTCGTCGTGGACCCCGTCGAGGAGGACCTCGCCGTCACCGAGGCCCGCAAGCTCAACATCCCCATCGTCGCCATCTGCGACACCGACTGCGACCCTGACCTCATCGACCACCCCATCCCGGGCAACGACGACGCGGCGCGCTCCATCAAGCTGTTCTGCGGCCTCATCGCCGACGCGGTGCTCGAAGGCAAGACCGCCTACGAGGCCGCCAAGAACGCGACCTCCGTCGCGGGCGCCGAGGCCGCGATGCTGGCCGAGGGCGCGGTCGAAGAGGCCCAGCCCGCCGTCGACGTCGTCTACGCCGAGGAAGCTCCCTCGGAAGCCGCCTAACTCTCCCCCGCACCAGGACACCATGACCACGATGGACGCCACCCAGATGATCCGTGAGCTCCGCGAGAAGACCGGCGCGGGCATGATGGACTGCAAGCGCGCGCTCGACGAGGCGAAGGGCAACCTCGACGCGGCGATCACCATCCTGCGCAAGAAGGGCATGGCCGACGCGGCCAAGAAGGCGACGCGCGCCACCAAGGAAGGCGCGGTGGCCTTCAAGACCGACGGCAAGTCCGGCGCCATCGTCGAGGTCAACTGCGAGACCGACTTCGTCGCCAAGGGCGCCGATTTCACGGGCATGGTGGCCGCCCTCGTCGAGGGCGCCTTCGCCGCCAAACTCGGCTCCGTCGAGGCCGCCAACGAGTCCATCGTCAAGCCGATGGTCGGCAAGCTCGGCGAGAACATGGCCCTGCGGCGCTTCGACCGCTTCGAGCTCAAGGGCGCCGGCCTGGTCGCCGGCTACGCGCACCGCCCGGACCCGGCGCTGCCCGCCAAGACCGGCGCGCTCATCGAGCTCTCGGCCCCCAAGGCCGACGCCGAGCTCGAGGCCCTCGCCAAGACCCTCCTCCTGCAGATCGTCGGCGCCTCCGCGAAGTACCTGACGCGCGCCGAGGTCCCCGCCGCGGACATCGAGAAGGAGAAGGAGATCCACACCGAGGTCCTGCGCAAGGAAGGCAAGCCCGAGGCGTCCATCCCCAAGATCATCGAGGGCAAGATCAACAAGCTCTTCTACCAGGCGTGGGTGCTCAACGAGCAGCCCTGGCAGCAGGACCCGAAGAAGACGGTCGCCGACCTCCTCAAGGACGCCTCCGCCAAGCTCGGCGGCGAGGTCAAGATCGTCCGCTTCGCGCGCTACCAGCTGGGCCAATAAGCCCGCGGGAATGCCCTCGACCAAGAAGTACAAGAAGGTCCTCCTCAAGCTCTCCGGAGAGTCGCTCTGCGGGGAGAACGGCCACGGCGTGCGTCCCGAGGCCCTGTCCTCCATCTCGGCCGAGGTCAAGAAGGCCGTCGAGAAGGGCATCCAGCTCGGCATCGTCGTGGGCGGCGGCAACATCTGGCGCGGCGAGCAGGACCGGGGCGAAGCCATCGGCCGCGTCACCGCCGACTACATGGGCATGCTGGCCACGCTCATGAACGCGCTGGCCCTGCAAGACGCGCTGGAGCAGATCGGCGTGCCCACCCGCGTGCAGTCGGCCGTCGAGATCAACAAGCTCTCCGAGCCCTACATCCGCCGCCGCGCCGTGCGCCACCTGGAGAAGGGGCGCGTGGTCATCTTCGCCGGCGGCACCGGCAACCCCTATTTCACCACCGACACCGCGGCCGCCCTGCGCGCCGTCGAGATCGAGGCCGAGGTCCTGCTCAAGGCCACCAAGGTGGACGGCGTCTACACCGCCGACCCCAAGAAGGACAAGTCGGCCAAGAAATACGACAAGCTCACTTTCATGGACTCCATCAAGCAGCGCCTCAAGGTCATGGACACGACCGCGCTGACCTTGTGCATGGAGAACCGCCTGCCCGTCATGGTCTTCGACCTGTCCGTGCCGGGCAACATCGCCCGCGCCGTCAGCGGCGAGAAGGTCGGCACCCTCATCGTCACGGAGTAACAGACATGGCCATCACCGACGCCGTCAACGCCGTCCTCGCCGCGATGGAAGCCGCCATGAAGGACCGCCTGGCCAAGATGGCCAAGGACATGTCCGTCATGCGCACCGGCCGCGCCAACCCGATGATCCTCGAGTCCGTGAAGGTCGAGGCCTACGGCTCCTTGGTCCCCCTCAAGCAGGTCGCCGCCGTCTCCGTGCCCGAGGCGCGCACCATCGAGGTCCGCCCCTGGGACCCCTCCACCCTCCAGGACATCGAGAAGGCCCTGCAGAAGGCCGACCTGGGCGCCATGCCGCAGAACGACGGCAAGATGATCCGCGTGAGCCTGCCCATGATGAGCGAGGAGCGCCGCAAGGACATGGTCAAGCTGCTCAAGAAGCTCGGCGAGGAGTTCCGTGTCGGCGTGCGCAACGAGCGCCAGGACGCCCTCAACAAGATCAAGAAGTCCTTCCAGGCCAAGGAGATCACCGAGGACGACCTCCGCGGCCTCGAGCAGCGCATCCAGAAGGTCACCGACGCCTACACGAAGCAGATCGACGATCAGCTCGTCGTGAAGGAGAAGGAGATCCTGACGGTCTGAGGGATTTCCGTACCCGACCGTCATGTCGAGGCGCTCGCGCCTCGACGTACAGCCAAGATGAGCCTCCCCCGCCACGTCGCCGTCATCATGGACGGCAACGGCCGGTGGGCCGCGGCCCGCGGCTTGCCTCGCGTGGCCGGCCACAAGGCGGGCGTCGATTCCGTCCGCGAGATCGTCCGCGCCTGCGGCGAGCTCGGCATCGAGGCGCTCACCCTCTACAGCTTCTCGACGGAGAACTGGCTGCGCCCCAAGGAGGAGGTCGGCGAGCTGATGAGGCTTCTGTCCTGGGCGCTGGACAAGGAGACGCTGGAGCTCGACAAGAGCGGCGTGCGCCTCGGCGCCATCGGGCGCCTGGACGCCTTGCCCCAGGCCGTGCGCGACCAGCTCGCCAAGTCCATCCGCGAGCTGTCGGGCAACACGGGCCTGCGCCTGACCTTGGCCCTGAACTACGGAGGGCGCCAGGAGATCCTCGACGCCGCGAACAAGGCGCTCGCCGCGGGGGCCAAGACGCTCGACGAGGCGGCCATCGACGCCAACCTCTACACCGCCGGCCTGCCCGAGCTCGACCTGGTCATCCGCACCTCGGGCGAGATGCGCATCTCCAACTTCCTCCTGTGGCAGGCGGCCTACGCCGAACTCTTCGTCACGCCGGTGTTGTGGCCGGACTTCCGCAAGCCCCACCTCGTGGAGGCGCTGGAAGACTACCAGAGGCGCGACCGCCGCTTCGGCGGCCTGTCCGCCAAAGCCTAGTCACCAGAGCGCGACCGGGTCGAAGGCGGCCAGCTCGCCCGTGCGCTCGTTGTAGGCGAAGTTCCCCAGGTAGTCGTCGTCCACTGTCCCGTCGAGCCCCGTCTTCCAGTCGGCCGCGTCCACGCCGAACGCGCGCGTGGTCTCGGCCGTGACGGCGCGCAAAGTCGCGTCGGCGCGCTCCACGAGGCCGCTCGCGGCGCGGCCGCGGGCCCGCGCGTAGGAGTCGAGGAAGGACCAGCCGTCCTCGCGCGCGAAGCGGCGCATCTCCAACCCGAGCCGGCCGTCGGGCAGGCGCACCAGGCCCAGGCGCTCGACGGGATGGCCCGCGTCGGCCAAGGCGGCGTGGATGGCGGCCATCTCCTGCAGCTGGCCCGGCGTCGCGCCGGCGAAGACCTTGATGACGCGCCGCGGGTCCCCCTCCTTCTCGAACGCCTCTCCCTGGGAGCCCGCGCCGAGGCGCCGGCCGAGCGCGGCCGCAGGCAGGCGCAGGCCTTCGACGGGCGGCAGGCGGTAGGCGGCGCGGACCTTGGCCGAGAGCGCCGCGCGCCGCTCCTCGCGCTGCTCGCGCCGGCGCCGGGCGTCGAGCGCGTCGAAGGTCTCGGGGCTGCGGCCGAGCAGGTAGGCGAGGTTCTGCGACCACATCTCCGCTTCGAGCAAGGCCGTGCGGCGGTCTCGCGGCCAGCCTTTGGGCATGTAGCCGACACGGTTGCGCCGGCTGTTGGGGTTGGCCAGCTCCCAGGCCTCGCGCCAGCCGACCTCGCCGCGCACGACGGGCAGGCGCGCCAGGCCGCGCGGCGCGTCGGCGGGCGCGGGAGCGTCGGCGGACGCGGGAGCGTCGGCGGGCGCGACCGAGGCGGCGGGAGCGGGCGCGTCGGCCGGAGCCGTGAGCGGGGAGAGTCCCTCGACGGTCGGGAGCGCGACCGGCCGCGGGACCGGCTGCGCGAGGGTCAGGCCGGGGGACGGCTGCAGCGACGCGACGAGCCCGCCCAGCTGCGGGACGGTCCCGACGGCCGTCGCGCCGGCGGGGGCGCGGGCCTGGGCGCGCGAGGAGGCCTTGCCGCCGGCGGAAGCCGGCAGGGCGAACAACAGGGCCAGCAGCGCCGTGAGCGAGCGCCTCATGCGCTCAGTGTAGCCCCCCCGGCCGTCCGGCGCCAGGGGCGCTGACTGAGAAAGGGGACAGGTACCTAACTCAGTTTCCAGTCGCCAGGCGACTGGAAACTGAGTTAGGTACCTGTCCCCTTTCTCAGGTGCCCCAGCGCCCTTTCCACGCGCATGAGAAGGACTTCCTTGGAGACGGGCTTGCGCACGAAGTCGACGGCGCCCAACGCGAGCCCCTGGAGCTCGACGGCGTCCCCCGCTTCGGCCGTCAACAGCAGGACCGGCGCGCGCACGCCCTGGTTGGCGAGCAGCTCGAGCAGGCGCAGGCCGTCGAGGCCGGGCATGTTGACGTCGGAAAGGATGAGGTCGAAGGCGCCCGAGCCGGCCAGGCGCAGCGCCTGCGTCCCGTCCGCCGCCGTGGTGACCGCGTAACCACGGCCCGACAGAACGCGCTCGATGAGCGCGCGGGTCGCGGTGTCGTCCTCCGCCACGAGCACGCGCGCGGCGGCGGCGCGCGACGAGGGCGCGGCCCCGATGAGCTCCTCGCGCGGCGCGGGCGGCGCCGGGACGG
>JANRKA010000119.1:0-3871 GCA_033875325.1 Elusimicrobiota bacterium
GACGGCGACGACGAGGCCACGGGCGGCACGCCGGCCAACGCGCTCGTCTACGACGCGCGGCCGCCGGCCCCGACGGGGTTGACCGCCGCGCAGTCGGGACGCTCCACCTTCACGGTGACCTTCGCCACGGTCAACGCCTACGACCTCGACTTCTACCGCTTGTATTGGTCGACCTCGTCGGACTTCTCGCCTTATTACATCGTGGACCTGGATTCCGCCGCGGCCGGGGCGACGCTCTCCACGCAGGTGGCGGTCAACCAGTCCTCCGGCACCTTCTGGTTCCGCGTCGGCGCCTGGGACAAGGGCCTGCCGACCTTCTCGGGCATCGCCTTGGAGAGCGTGTACGCCTCGACCATCAGCGCGGACCTCGTCCAACGCCTGCCGCAGGCGCCCTACGGCGTCGCGTTGACCACGAGCGGCGCCGACATGACCTTGCGCTGGATGCCGGTCGTCCGCTACGCCGACGGCGCGTCCTTCGCCGACCCGCAGAACCCGACCGCCGACGAGCTGACCGGCTACCGCGTGTACGGCGCGCTCAGCCCCGTGGCGACCTACTACCTCTACGCCAGCCCGGCCATCGGCGCGAGCACGCACAGCTGGACCGGGCCGTCCACGGCGAGCTGGTCCTACTATGTGCGCGCCGAGAGCGCCGGCGGCCAGTCGCGCCCGTCGGTGGTCCGCGAGGTCGCTTCCCGCTCGGCGTGGGTGGTCTCGCCCGAGTCCACGGCGACGGTGAAGAGCTCCTTCGAGGTCCGCGCGCCCTTCGTCAAACCCGTCGAGGGCGTCGAAGGCGACCCGATGAGCGCCTACCTCATCGAGGCGTCCAGCCGCCCGCACGAGCTCGGCGGGCGCATCGTGCAGTCCATCTTCTTCGGCGCCTGGAAGGGCGGCGAGCTGCTCGACCCGTACCTGGCCATCGACGGCCTCGGCCGGCTGAAGATCTGGTACAACACCGACAACAACGGCTTGGTCGCCACCCCCGCCGGCGTGGCGCCGTTGTCGGGCGTGGCCAACACGCCCAACAACCTGGCCGTGTACTGGTTCAACGGCTCGCGCTGGATCCAGCTCTACGGCGAGGTGGACGAGGCGACCCAGACCATGAGCATCGAGACCAAGTACTTCGGCGCATACCAGCTGCGCACGGTGGAGCGCACCACCGGCTTCAACTTCAACCAGGCCGGCGTCTCCAACCGGCTGGTCACGCCCAACGGCGACGGCAAGAACGACGCCGTGGTCTTCACCTACGACAACCCGCGCGACTCCGAGGTCACCGTCCGCATCCTCGACGTCCGCGGCAAGGTCGTCGCGGGCAGCCTGCCCGCCGGCCCCGCCAGCAACTCCAAGCAGTGGGCGCCGCCGTCCACCATCCCGGGCGGCGTCTACATCTACCAGATCGAGTCCGAAGGCCGCGTGTTCACCGGCACCATCGTCATCATCCGCTGACGCGCCCAGCCGCCCCTGCGGCGGCTTTTCCCCCTCCAACGCGACGCGCCGGCGGCCCCCCTCGAGGGCGCGTGTCGGCATCGGCTGAATCGATCTATCAGCTAATGCTGATTAGTGTCATCAATTAGCGATTCAAGACGGCGTTGCCCCCCCGCCGGGGTCGCCAGGTTTTCGAAGGGGGTTCGCCTCCTTGTAACACGGTCTTCGCAGCTTCCCTATATACTCCCGAGCGATGGCCGGACTCCTCAAGCCGTTCGCGTTGCTCATGACCCTGGCGGCGGGCGTCTTCGCCTCGGGTCTGCGCCCGACGGCTTTCACCTTCAGCGGCGTGGTCAACCGCTTCGTCACCCCCAACGGGGACGGCCGCAACGACACGGCGACCTTCCAGTTCTCCAACCCCCGCGACTCCGGCGGCACCCTCAAGGTCTTCGACCTGCGCGGCCACAAGGTCGCCGAGGTGGAGATCCAGCCGACCGTCGCCGTGACCAGCTCCGTGAGCTGGGCCCCGAGCACGACCATCCCCTCGGGCGTGTACGTCTACGTCATCACGATCGAGCAGCAGACCGTGACCGGCGCGGTGGTGGTGGTGCGATGATGCGCCTGCTCCTCGCCCTGCTGCTGGCCGTCGCCGTGGCCCCGGCGCGCGCGGCCTTCGAGGACACCGGCGCGGGCGGCCGCGCCCCGGGACTCGGCGAGGCCTTCACCGGACTGGCCGACGACGTGTACGCCATCCACTACAACCCGGCCGGCCTGGCGCAGCTCGAGCGGCCGCAGCTCGGCGCGGCCTACTCCCGCCTCTACGTCGGCCTCTCGGACGGCTCCGACATCGGCACCTCGCAGATCATGTACGCCCACCCGTGGGCGCGCGGCCGCAAGGGCACCTTCGGCTTCGGGCTCAACCGCTTCAGCCTCGGCGGCCTCTACACCGAGCAGACCATCGCGCTCTCCTACGCGCGCAAGACCCTGGAGCGCGACAGCGGCTCCCAGCTCCTCACCGGCTTCAACTTCAAGCAGCTCTCCCGCTCGTTCTCGAAGACCCCCGAGGCGTCGGCCTCGTGCTCCGGCCTCAACTGCAGCGGCGGCGCCGACCCGGTGCTGTCGGGCAAGACCAGCGCGGGCACCATGGACATGGACCTGGGCTTCCTGTACCGCTTCCCCCGCCGCTTCCAGCTCGGCCTGGCCATCCAGCACCTGATGAGCCCCAACGTCGGCTTCTCGGGCAGCGACAAGCTCGAGCGCGCGATGAACCTCGGCCTGGCCTACAAGTCGCTGTGGCTGAGCCTCATGGGCGAGATCAAGATGCGCAAAGGCGCCGGCGGCACCGAACGCGACATGATCCTGGCCGCCGAGCGCTTCTTCCCCACCCTCGACTACGGCCAGTTCGGCGTGCGCGGCTCGCTCGGCGTGGGCGCCAACGACTACCGGCAGATGACCATGGGCTTCGCCTATCGCGTCAACAAGGTCCAGGCCGACTACGCCTTCATCCTGCCCGTGGGCGCCGTGAAGGGGCACTCCGGCTCGCACCGCGTGGGCTTGACCTTCCACTTCGGCGCGCCGACGGCCGACGAGGAGATCAGCCGCGAGCTGCTCGAGCAGGCCAAGAAGCTGCGCGAGAACGGCCCCGACTACGGCTACGAATACAGCGAGGAGCTCAAGCCGCAGACCCTCGACGACCCGCGCCTGGCCAACATCCGGCTGCTCATCTCGCAGCGCAAGTACCGCGCCGCGCACAAGGCCCTCGTCGAGTTCGCGCAGCGCCAGCCCCTCTCGCCGCCCCTCATCCGCCTGGCCAACCGCCTGGACCTCGTCGCCGGCTACTTCCCCGACATCCCCGAGGTGCAGACGAAGTTCGACACCACCTTGGTCGCCAGCGTGGAGCGCTTCCTGCGCGCCGAGGACCGCCTCGCCATGCTGCAGATGTCCTACGCCTACAGCATGAAGACGGAGGACGCGCGTCTCAACAAGATGCTCGACGACATGGAGAAGGGCGTCGGCCTGAAGTCCGAGCGCCTCCCCGCCGACCACCCGCGCGGCTTCATGGAGGAGCTGCTCTACCGCGTCGAGCTGGCCAACACCCGCGGCGACGCCGGCAAGGTCGAGAGCCAGCTCATGGACATCCTGGCCATCGAGCCCGACAACGTGACCGCGCTGCTGCGCCTGGGCTCGCTGCGCTACGTCCAGTCGCGCTACATCGAGGCCATCCAGACCTGGGAGGCCGCCATGCCCCTGGAGAAGCGCGAGCGCGAGCTCGAGTCCCTGCGCGAGTACCTGCGCCTGGCCAAGGAGCGCGCCGGCGGCGCCGGGGCGTCCATGCCCGGCGGCATGCTGGCGCCCGTCGTCGCGCCCGCGCCCGCCGCCCCGACCGCGCCGGCGCCCATCGACGCGCTGCCCGCCGCCATCGACGGCGCCGGCGCCCAGGTCGCGCCGG
>JANRKA010000120.1:0-1866 GCA_033875325.1 Elusimicrobiota bacterium
GCGGCTCGACGCGGACCTGGCCGAGGCCGCGGGGCTCCTGGGGCTGGCGCCGGGCGAGGCGGGCGGGCTGCTGAGCCTGCTGCCGGCAGAGCCCGGCGAGGACGACGCCGAGGCCGCCCGCCGCGCGTTGGCCGAGGCCGAGTCCCTGGACCTCGAGCTCATCGGACGCGTGCTCTTCGAGGAGGGCCTGCCCGAGGGGTTCGGCTCCGCGCGCGACGGCCTGCCGCAGCTGCGCGCCGACCTCATCGCCGAGCGCATGAGCTACAAGGGCTTCACGCCCGTGGTCGCCTTCGGGCTCTTCCGCGGCTCCTGGGTGCAGGCCGGCTTCCTCGAGGCGCCGGACCCCGATCGGCTGCGCGGCGCGCTCGCCGCGGTGCTCGACGACGCGCTGCGCCGCGAGCTGGAGGCGCAGGACCGTCTCAAGGGGTTGGGCCTGATGCTGCACTCACTGTTGGCGGCGGTGGCCGACGGCGCGCGCCTGCTGTCGGCCCAGCGCGACCGCGTCGTCGCCGCGCGCCGCCACCTGGCGGGCATGGACGAGCGCCGGCGCGCGGGCCTGGCCGGGGAGACCGAGGCGGACGCCGCGCTGGCCGAGAGCCTGGCCGCGCAGGCGGACTTCATCGAGGCGCTGTTCGCGCTCAAGCGCGACTTCTCCCGCCTGGTCGTCGAGCTCACCGCGCTGGGGGTGGAGCCCGGCGCGCACGCCCGCGCCCCGGGCGGCGCGCCCTCGGGCGACCCGCTCGACGCGTCCGAGCGTTCGCCGCGCGCGCGCCTGCTGTCCTATTGGGCCGACCGCCTGCTCGACGAGGACTTCGAGCGCCGCAGCGACGCCCTGCTCGAGGGCGCGCCGGCGAGCGTGCGCGCGGAGCTGGCGCGACGCGCCGCGGCGTACCGCCAGGCGCGCCGTGACGCCGACGAGGTCTCGCTGGCGGCGTTCAGCCCGTCGGAGACGCTCGAGCTGCTCATGCGCTGCGACGTCCAGGGACGGCGCCAGGGCCTCGAGGAGGTCCTGGGCCGGCTCATGGACGGGCTGGGCGGGCCGCGCGGCGGCTGGACCGCGGTCGCCGCCTTCCTGCGCTCCGACGTCGCCGCCCGCGCCGACGGCGAGGCCCAGGCGCAGGCGCGGCAGGAGACGGTGCTGCGCGCGCTGCGGGAGTCCTACGCCGCGGGGTTGGGCGCGCCGCCCGCGGTGAGCGCCGCCATCACCCGCCTCAGCGCCCTCTCCGAGCGCGTCGCGGCGGCGCGCCGCGAGGCCATGGCGTCCTGGTTGGCGCGCGCGGGCGGCGCCGAGGACCACCTCCTGCGCGACCGCGCGCTCGACGCGCTGGTCAGCGCGCTCGACGAGTTCGACGCGGAGGTGGAGGCCGCCCTCTCCCTGCCCGAGACGCGGGCCGACGCCGCGTGGACGCGCGCCCTCGACGCCCTGTTCGCGGTGCGCGAGAGCCTGCGGCGCCGCCGCGACCGGCTCGTCTACGGGCGGGGCATGCTCACCGCCGACGCGGCGGTGGGCCTGGCCGAGGCCCGCCTGCGCGGCCTGCGCTTCTCCCCGGAGGAGTCACGCGACCTCGACGCCGCCGCCGAGTCCCTGGCCTATCTGCGCGGCCTGCGCGAGCGCTGGCGCAGCGCCCCCGCCTCCATCCCGGCGCTCTACGCCGTCGCCGGTCCCGGCGGGGATTCCTGGTTGACCGCGCGCGACCTGGAGGCCTACGCGGCCGCCGGCCGCGTGGTCGAGGCGGACGGCCGCCGCTTCCTCCTCCCGCCGACCTGGCTGGGCGCTCCGCCGCGCACCGCCCGCGAGGCCCTCGCCGCCGGCGCGGGCGAGGTCCTCGGCGGCGTGGACGCGGCGGCGGCCGACGCCGCGCGGGC
>JANRKA010000121.1:0-7710 GCA_033875325.1 Elusimicrobiota bacterium
CCCGCCGCCTCCGCCTCCATCGCGGCCGCCCGCCTCGCGCCCGCCGGCGACCGCGTCGCCGCCAACGACGGCCAGGGCGCGCCGCCCGCGCCGCCTTCCGCGCCCGCGACGCCCTCCGAGGAAGGCCCGCAGAAAGGCGGCTTCGGCCTCGGCAAAGCCGCGCTCGCCTTCATCGGCGCCCTGCTCGTCGCCCAGGTCGGCGTCGAGGCCATGGGCAACGCGATGCCCGTTCTGGCCCAGCAGGTCTTCGGCGACTTCACCGTGGTCGCCCAGCTCGCCATCTTCTCCTCCATCGCGAGCATCCTCGGCCGCCAGTTCGGCCCGCTCATCATCGAGCGCTTCGGCCTGCGCAACACCTACCTCTTCACCGAGGTCGCGCGCCTGGTCTCCATCTCGACCTTGCTCGGCCTGCTCGTCATGGGCCACATGACCATCCCCATGATGATGGTGTTCTACTCCCTCAACGGCCTGCTCGGCGGCGTCGCGCTGACCGCCGAGACCAGCATCCCGCCCGCCCTCGTCGGCCAGGACCAGGCCAAACTCGAGAAGTTCTGGACCTGGGAGCAGACCCTGCTCGAGATCATCGGCGTGCTCGGCCCCATCGTGGCCGGTCTCGCCGTGGACGCGTACGGCCCCGGCAACGTCATCATCGCCTTCCCCGTGGCTTTCGCCACGGCGTTCATGATCCTCTTCTTCACCTTGCGCATGCCCCAGCGCATCGAGCAACTGCGCGTGGCCGAAGCGGCCAAGAAGAAGGCGGAGCGCGAGGCCCAGCGCGCCGCCGGCGCGAAGGTGGACGGCGTCCTCGGCGCGTTCTTCAAGAAGATCGCGCGCGGCGCCAAACTCGTGTGGAACACGCCGCTGTTGCGCTACGCGTTCCTCGCCTACACCGCCTACATGCTGCTCAACCCGTTCCTCTACGGCATGATCGGGCCGGCCTACGGCCGCTTCATCGCGGGCCCGGAGGCCATGGGCGGCGTGTTCGGCATGCTGGCCGGCCTCTACAGCGCCGGCGGCCTGCTCGGCGGCGTCATCATGATCCGCGAGCAGAGCCGCATCAAGAAGCTCAAGGAATCCGGCGCCATGGACGACGCGGGCGAGACCGAACACCTGCGCAAGTCCATGCTCAAGTGGATGATGTGGACCATCCCGACGCTCGCGGCCTTCGCGACGATGGCCTTCCACCTGCCGACGCTCGGCGCGTGGATGACCTTGCCCGCGTTCCTGGCCTCGACCTTGGGCCCGCTGACCTTGCCGGCCCTCGCCCTCATCCCGTTCGGCGTCGCGCAGGTCATCAGCATGGTCAAGATCCGCTCCTACTTCCAGGCCAAGGTGCCCAACGCGACCGACATGGCCGACGCCATGGGGTTCCTGGGCTCCGCCTCGCTGGCGGCGTCCACCGTCGGCATCCTGGCGCTGAAGTACCTGTTCCAGCACACCGCGGGCACGATGCCGTTCATCGTCATCGCCGCGGCGATGATCCCCATCGGACTGTTCTACTTCTACATCACCCGCAAGCTCGGCAAGGTCGGCGCTCCCGCGGACCCCGCGAGCTGACCTCTCCGTCGGGGATAGGCCCTTGGACCCAGGCTCGCCTGGGTCCAAGGGCTCTTTTTTAAGTAGGCCTTCCGACACCATCCTCCTGGGCCGTCAGCCTCACCCCTCAAAACCCCCGGAGGAAACGATGCGCCGAGCAGTCGCCGCGGCCGCCCTGGCCGCCTGTGCCGTCATCCGTGCCGCCGTACCCGCCGCCGCCCAGATGGAGTCTTTCTCGGACGAGGAGATCCAAGCCGCGAGACAGGACCCGGACAAGTACACCATCGACGAGGGCAGCCTCGCCATCGAGAACCTCGGCCCCACCGTCAACCCGCGCGGCGGGGGCCCGCTGCTGCCGCCGCCGCCGACCCCGCCGGCGCCCGGAGGCGGGCTGAGGCCGGTGCTCGGCGACATCAGCGAGATCATCCGCGTCGGGCGGGAGATCTGGAGCATCGTCGAGGCCAACCGGCCCCAGGTGGACGTGAGCAACGAGTACTGGAGCGCCGTGCCGCGCGGGCTGGAGAGCTGGACGGACCTCGAGGGGTGGGACGCGCCCAAAGGCACCACCTACCGCCTCACGGCCAAGAACCTGTACGGCATGACCATGGTGGACGTCACCTTCTCGGTCCTGCGCCGCACGGGCGGCTCCTACCGCGACGCCTCGGACCGGGTGCGCGGCGAGTTCCTCACCGGAGTGACCGTCGAGCCTCTGAGCGTCACCGTGGGCCCGGGCTACCGCCTGGACCTCACGGCGCACATGGACCCGCAGAGCATCGGCAACGTCGGCACGCGCGAGAACCCCATCGCGAGCATGACGCCGCGGGTGAGCTGGCGCATCCGGACCGTCATCAAGGACAGCCAGGGCCGCAGCCTGTATTACCTGACCGGAGACGGCCAGTTCCGCGAGCTGGCCGGCCCGTTCCGGCGCGACAGCCTCGGCCCCGTTGCGCAGTCGCTGGATAAGGAGCTAGAATTCGACCGGTGAGGGTCGAAAAGCTCAAACAATTCAGCATCTTCATGCCCAATCGGCCAGGCGCGCTCGCGCGCCTGGCCGAGCTTTTCTCCACCGAGCGCATCAACATCCTGGGCATCGCCTCCGAAGTGCGCGACGACTCGGGACTGGTGCGCATCGCCCTGCCCGCGGACGCCGACGTGTCGTCGGTGCTCAGCAAGGCCGGGTTCTCCAGCGTGGAGACCCACATCCTGTCGGTGGAAGTCGACGACAGCCCGGGCGAGCTGTTCCGGGTGACCGAAGCCCTCGCGACGGCCAAGATCAACATCACGACCGTCTACGGCACCGCCGTGGACGGGGCCAGGACCGCGCGCATCCTCGTCGCCGTGCAGAACGCGGACAAGGCCCTCGAGGTCCTGCAATCCTTGGCCCAGGCGAGAGCCTGAGCCCATGTGCCGCCTCTTCGCGCAGGTCTCCCCGGCCCCGGCCGGCGCCAGAGCCCTCCTGGTGGACTCCCCGTACTCGCTCCTGCGACAGAGCGACATGTCCGCCGAGAACCCGCAGAAGGACGGCTGGGGCGTGGCCTGGTTCGGCGCCGACGGCAAGCCGCGCGTGGTGAAGTCCGGCCGCCCGGCCTCCGACGAGGCCGACCGCTTCGCGGCCGCGGCCGACGCGGCGTACTCCCCGGTGGTGCTGGGCCACGTACGCGCCGCGTCCAACCCGTTCGTGGACGACGCGCACGCGCATCCGTTCGAGGACGAGGGCTGGGCCTTCGCCCATAACGGCACGCTCACCATCCACAAGGAAGTCGCCGCGGCGCTCGGCCCGCGCCAAGCGCGCCTGAAGACGGACTCCGACACCGAGGTTTATTTCCAGCAGTTCCTCAAGCACCTCGCGGCGACCGGCGACCCCGCGCTCGCCTTCGAGGCCTGCGTCGCCGAGGACTGGAGCTTGTGGGCGGAGTGCCGCGACCGCTACCCCGACGCGACCACGCCCTACACCTCGCTCAACGCCGTCGCCGCCGACGCCCGCGGCGCGCACGCTTTCTGCCACGCCTCCCGCGTGGGCCTGGCCCGCTTCGGCCTGTGCCACCCCGACCAGCCCTGGAGCGTCATGAGCTGGGCGACGCGCGACGGCCGCTTCGTGGTGGCCAGCGAGGGCGTGGACGGCGGGGAGTGGACGCGCCTGCGCCCGCCCGAGACCGTGTCCGCCGTCGTCGAAGGGGGGGAACTCAAGGTCACCCGCCGCGTCGCAAGGCTCGTCAGCCCGCTCGGTCCCATCCCGGAGGTCTCCCGCTCATGAAAGGATTGATGGTCGTGGTCTTGGCCGCCGTGCTCGGCTTCATGGCCTGGCAGAAGTACAAACCCGTGCCGCCGCCGCCGCCGCCGCCGCCGCCGCCGGCCATCCTCTCCGAGCCCGCCCCGGTCATCGACCCCGAGGAGCAGCGCAAGGTGCTCAAGTCCGCGGAGGACCCCGACCCCAACGTGCGCTGGGAGGCCGTGGTGCTGCTCGACAAGATGAAGTCGCCCGAGGCCATGCCGCTCATGTTCCACATGCTGCAGAAGGACCTCGAGCCGCAGCTGCGCATCAAGATCATCGAGCTGCTCAGCAACCGCCGCGGCGCCGACGTGGTCCAAGCGCTCGTGCGCTCGATGAAGGACATGGAGCCCGAGGTGCGCCTGGCCTCGCTGCGCGCGCTCGACAAGATCGGCGATTACAGCGTGGCGTCGGCCATCATGGCCGGCCCCGTGAAGGACCAGGAGGAGGCCGTGCGCCTGCAGGCGCTGAAGGTGCTCAACTCCCTCCAGGACAAGAAACAGGCCGAGATCGAGGCCGCGCGGCAGGCCTACGAGGCCGAGAAGGCCGCGGCCGCCGCGGAGGCCGCGAAGAACCGCTGATGAACCGGCTCCTGACGCTCGTCGTCTTCGCCGCCGCGGCCGCGTTCCTCATCTGGGACCGGTCGCGTCCGGACGAGGACGCGGTGGCGCCGCCGCCGCCGCCCGCCATCGAGATCCCGGCGCCCAAACCCGTGTTCTCCGAGACCGAGCTGGCCAAGGTGCGGCTCTCCATCAAGGACGCCGACCCGGAGGTCCGTTGGACCGCGGCGCAGGTGCTCTACAACATCCGCGACCCCCAGGCGCTCAAGCTGCTCGAGCAGCTCCTGGCCGAGGACCCGGAGCCCGAGCTGCGCATGAAGGTCGTGCGCCTGCTGCGCGACCGCGACGACTCGGCGCGCCTGGCCGCGCTGGTGGGCCGCCTGCGCGACACCGAGAAATCGGTGCGCATCGCCACGCTCGAGGCGCTCGGGGACATCGGCGACCCGTCGGTGGTCACCTGGGTGACGGCCCTGCTCAAGGACCACGAGCCCGAGGTGCGCATCGCCGCGCTGCGCACGCTCGCCAAGTTCCAGGAGAAGCGCAAGGCCGAGTTCGACCTTCTCGCCGCCAAGCTCAAGAAGGACTACGAGGAAGCCGTGCGCCGTTCGCAAGAGAAGCGTTAGCACAGGAGGGACGATGGAGACCGCAGGACTCAAGGAGATCAACCGCAAGGTCGCCGAGGAGAGCCTCTTCGTCGCGGAGCTCAAGCGCGAGGTGGGCAAGGTCATCGTGGGCCAGGAGGACGCGCTCGACCGCATCCTCGTCGCGCTCGTCGCCGACGGCCACGTGCTGCTCGAAGGCGTGCCGGGCCTGGCCAAGACGCTCACCTTCCGCACGCTCGCGCAGTGCGTGGACGCGTCCTTCTCGCGCCTGCAGTTCACGCCCGACCTCCTGCCCGCCGACCTCACGGGCACCATGGTGCTCGACGCCAAGACCGGCGAGTTCAAGCCGCGCCTGGGCCCCGTGTTCGCCAACCTCGTGCTGGCCGACGAGATCAACCGCGCGCCCGCCAAGGTGCAGAGCGCGCTGCTCGAGGCCATGCAGGAGCGCCAGGTCACCATCGGCCCCAAGACGCACGCTCTGCCCGACCCGTTCCTCGTGCTCGCCACCCAGAACCCCATCGAGCAGGAGGGGACCTACCCGCTGCCCGAGGCGCAGGTGGACCGCTTCATGCTCAAGGTCCGCATGGGCTACCCGAGCAAGGGGGAGGAGAAGGGCATCCTCGAGCGCATGTCCGGCGAGAAGGCGCCGGAGCCCCGCAAGGTCGCCTCGCCCGAGCAGCTCAAGCGCGCGCGGCAGGTCGCGGCGTCGCTCTACCTTGACGAGAAGGTGAAGGACTACATCGTGGACCTGGTTTTCGCCACGCGCGAGCCCAAGGCGCACCGCCTCGCGGGCCACGAGAAGCTCATCGCCTACGGCGCCAGCCCGCGCGCGACCATCGCGCTGGCCAAGGCGGCGAAGGCGTACGCCTTCCTCAACGGCCGCGGCTACGTGACCCCCGAGGACGTCAAGTCCATCGGTCCCGACGTCCTGCGCCACCGCGTCATCGTCACCTACGAGGCCGAGGCGGAGAACGTGGACAGCGACGCCGTCGTGCGCGCCGTCTTCGAGGCCGTCGACGTCCCCTGACCGGGCCAGGCCGATGGTCACGACGAAGGAGATTCTCGCCCAGGTCAGGCGCCTGGAGATCGTCACCGGGAAGCTCGTCTCCGAGAGCTTCGCCGGCGACTACTCCAGCGTGTTCAAGGGCCGCGGCATGGAGTTCTCCGACGTGCGCGAATACGCGGAGGGCGACGATCCGCGCGACATCGACCGCAACGTCAGCGCGCGCACGGGCAAGCCCTACATCCGCCGCTACACGGAGGAACGCGAGCTCACCGTGCTCATCGCGGTGGACCTGTCCGGCTCCCAGTCCTTCGGCACGGCCGACCGCTTGAAGAAGGAGACGGCCGTCGAGGCCGCGGCGCTGCTCGCGTTCTCGGCGCTGGCCAACAACGACAAGGTGGGCCTGGCCCTGTTCACCGACGAGGTCGAGCTGTTCGTGCCGGCCAAGAAGGGACGCCGACACGTCCTCTCCATCGTCCGCGACGTGCTCGCCTTCGAGCCCGCGCGCCGCGCGACGGCCGTCGGCGCCTGCCTGGAGAAGCTCGCGCGCATGCAGAAGCGGCGCTGCGTGCTGCTCGCGGTCTCCGACTTCCGCGACGAGGGCTTCGAGCGCGCGCTCAAGCTCGCCGCGCTCAAGCACGACGTGGTCCCCGTGGTCGTGGAGGACCCGGCCGAGGCGCTGCTGCCGCCGCTGGCCGCCGTCGTCGAGGCCGTGGACCCCGAGACCGGCGAGGCCCGCCTGCTCGACGCGCCGGGCGCGGCCGCTCTCGCCGCGGCCGAGCGGGCCCGCCGCGAGGCCCTCGACCGGACCTTGCGCGCGGCGGGGCTCGAGCCCGTGACCGTGTCCACCGCGCGCCCCACCGTGGACCCGCTCATCGCCTTCTTCCGCCGCCGCGCCAAGCGGAGGTCCCGGTGAACGCGCTGCTGCTGCTGGCGCTCGGCCTCGCCGCGGCGCAGACCAAGGCGGTGGTCGGCGAGGAGACGACCATCGTCGTCAAGGAGCTCCCCGCGAGCACGACCGACTTCGTCGTGGTCAAGTCCCAGGCCCGGGACGGCGGCTTGGCCGTGACCGTCCTGCCGCTCGCCCCCGGGAAGCAGTCCTTCGCCGGGATCGAGTTCGAGGTGGCCGAGCCGCCGCTGCCCGACGACGCCGACATCGCCGACATCAAGCCGCCGCTGGCCGCCCGGCCCGCGTTGTGGCCGTGGGTCCTGCTGGCCCTGCTCGCCGCCGCCGCCTGGTACGCGCGCCGCGCGTGGCGCGCGCGCCGCGGCGCCGCGCCGCCTCCGCCGGCCGAGCCGCCGCTGCCGCTCGAGTTCCGCATCGAGCGCCGTCTCGCCGAGCTCGAGGCCTCGGGCCTGTGGGAGCGGGGGGAACACGCCGCGTATTACCTCCGCCTCACCGAGATCCTGCGCTCCTACCTGGAGGAGCGCTGGGGCGTGCCCGCGACCGCGATGACGACCGTCGAGGTGTCGCGCCTGGTCAAGGCGCGCGCGGACCTCGACGCCGCCTCGGAGGTCCGCGCCCTGCTCGAGCGAGCGGACCTGGTCAAGTTCGCCCGCGTCACGCCCTTGGCGCAGGACGGTCCCAAGGACCTCGAGCGCGCGCGCCGGTTCGTCTTCGCCACGACCACGCGCGCGCCCGCCGCCGGAGGCGCCGCGTGAGGCTCGCCGCGCCCTGGGCGCTGCTCCTGCTCGTCCCGGCCGCCGCCGCCGCCTGGCGCGCCTGGGCCGCGCCCGGCC
>JANRKA010000122.1:0-34568 GCA_033875325.1 Elusimicrobiota bacterium
CGTCGCCGGTCCGGCCGCCGACGCGCCCGTCGTCGTCAAGCTGGGCGGGGTCTCCGAAGGCGTGAACGCCGCGCTCGCCGAGACCGGCGCCATCGCGCAGGCGCCGGCGGGCTCCGCCGCGACGCTCGGCCGCCGCCTCGAGGACCTCGTGCTCGGCCTGCGCTCGCGCGCGTCCGCCGCCCTCGCCGTCGCCCCGGCCGACGCCCCCATGGCTTCTCCGGCCGGCTCCAACAGCCTGGCCAAACCCGCGGGCGACGGCATCCGCCAAGCCGCCGAAGCCTCCGCCGACGGGCCTTCGGTGCCGACGCCGCCCTCCGGCAGCGACGACGGCGGCTCCTCGCCCAAGGGCAACGGCCCGCTCCTGCCGCGCCTCCTGGCCTCGGGCCTGGCGCTGCTGCCCGCCTACTTCTTCGGCCTGCCCCTGCTGGCCGCGCAAGGCTACCTCGTCGGCGGCCTGCTCATCGTCTCCTCGGTCGGCATGGCGCTGATGCCGCTGCTGGGCCCCGGCGCGACCAAGACCTTGCGCGCCATCCCCGGCCTCGCGCTGGGCGCCACCAGCCTGGCCGGCGTCGGCGTGGCGCTGTCGCTGTCCTACGGCCTGGGCGTGCCCACGGCCATGTCCCTGATGGCGCCCGGCCTCTTCGCTTTGCTCGGCGGCTGGGGCCTGACCCGTTACGGCGTCTCCGGCCCGCGCCACCGCTTCGACAAACTCGAGTCCGTGTCCGCCTTCTTCGGCGGCATCGCCGCGCTCACCGGCATCGGCCTGGCCGCCGTCGGCCCCGTGACCTGGTTCGGCACGGGCCTGCTGTGGCTGAGCTACCCGCTCTCCATGATGCTCTGGGCGCACCTGCCCAGCTGGGTCGGCGAAGGCGTCAAGAACGCCTTCAACGGCCTCTACCAGGGAGCGCGCGGCGCCTTCCGCGTCGTCGGCGCGACACGCCGCGACACCGTCATCTTCGAGCGCCTCACGCGCTTCAGCGCGCGCATGTACGAGACCTGGAAGGGCAACGCCTTGTGGCTGGGCCTGCTCATCTGGGGCCCGCTGCTCGTCATCGAGGGCGTGATGTACGCCGCCGCGCTCGTGTCCGGCCTGGCCGTCGGCCTCGTGCAGGTCCCCGCCATGGCCCTCTGGGGCGCCGTGCACAAGCTGCGGCCCGGCTCCAAAGCCGCCGTGGTCGCCGCCGAAACGGCGCGCCCCGCCTTCGACAACGTGAGCAACGGCAAGAAGGCGTGGTTCAACCGCGCCGAGGCCAAGCTCCTCCCGTCGGCCAACTCGTCCTCCTTCATCAAGTCAGCGCTCGGCGGCCTGGGCATCCGCGGCCTGCAGCTCGTCTGGCTGCTCGCCGCCCCGTTCGCGGCGCTCGGGCTCGCGGTCGCCGGCCCGTTCTTCGGCCTGGCCCGCGGCGCGACGCCTTATGATGAGGCGCGTCACGACCCCGACGGCCTGCGCGTGACCCGCGACGACTCCCCCGGCGAGAAGCCTCAGGACCCCGGCGAGGACGACCGCCCGGCGCCGGGCAAGGTGCCGTTCGCCGCGAAGGTGTTCACCGGCCTGCTCGCGCTGGCGCCGGCCGTCTACTTCGGCTACCCGCTCATCTTCGAGGGTTTCTCCATCATCCGCGCCGGCCTGTTCCTGGCGGCGGCGCTGCCGTTGGCGGCGTCCCCGTTCCTCGGCAAGGGCACCCCGTTCTTCCTGCGGACCTTGGCGGGACGCGCCCTGCAGTGGAACGGCCTGTTCATGCTCGTCTCCGGCCACGCCATCGTCGCCGGCCTCCTCGCCGCGCTCGGCGGTTGGGGCTACATGAACTACATGCGTCGGCTCGAGAAGGACGACAAAGAGCGCTTCGACGAGTTCGAAGTCTCCGCGTTCTTCGGCACTTTGGGCGCCGTCGTCGCCGCCGGCGCGGCATGGGTCGGCCTGGCCGGCTGGCCGCTGTGGACCGCGCTCGGCTTCGGGCTGCTGACGAGCCCCCTGCTGCTCCAGCACCTGCCGCGTTGGGTGGGCGCGGGCGTGCGCGGCGTCTTCCGCTCCTTCTCGGACTCCATCGCGGCTTTCCACGAGGTCGTGTCCTTCTGGTACGACCACGACTTCCGCCGCAACCTCTCCTCCCACGCGAGTCACTGGCTCGAGAAGCATTGGACGCACGGCATCTGGCTCTCGCTGATCTGGGTGCCGACCTGGCTCGTCTACGCCGCGGAGGCCGTCCTCTCCCTGGCGCTGGGCCTGGCCTTCGGCCTGGTCCGCGCGCCGTTCTACTTCGTCGCCCGCGCGTTGGGTGAAGCCAAGCCGGAGTCCAGGCTGTCCCGCTTCGCCAACGGCCTCGCGGACGGCTGGCTCGCGTCGGCGGAAGGCTCCAAGGCCCTCTTCGACAAGGTCACCGCGAGCCTGCAGAAGGTGATGGAGGCCAAGGACGCCGTCTCCGGCCGCCCGACCTTGGTCGCGGCGCTCGCCTTCCTGGGCGCGCGTCTCGCCCAGGTTCTCTGGCTGCTCGGCGTCGCCGTGATGCTGCCGCTGGGCTTCCTCTACGGGTTGTTCAACGGCGTCAAGAAGGCCTTCAGCCCCGCCCCCGCCGACCCGCGGTAAGGTGACGACCAAGACCCCCGACCGGGCGTACGCCTGGTCGGGGGCTCTTTTTTGGGCGGCGGCCGCGTCCTGGGCCAAACTCGAGCAGGCCCGCCATCTGCAGAACCAGGCCTACGACCTGGGCATCTACGCCAGCGTGTTGTGGAACACCGCCCACGGGGCGTGGTTCCGGGACGGGGTCAAAGGCGTGAACTACCTCGCCGACCACTTCTCGCCGGGCCTGCTCCTGCTCGTGCCCTTCGCGCGTATGTTGGGCGTCGCGCAGTGCGTCGCGCTCGCGGCGGCCATCCCCGCGGTTCACCGCCTCGGGTGGCTCGCGACCAAGGACCGCGTCGCCGCCGCCTGCCTGGCCGCCGCGTTCGCGGCGTCGCCTCTTCTCCTCGACGCGGCGCGTTATGACGCCCACGCGGTCGCCTTCGCCGTGCCGCTGCTCGCCTGGGCCCTGGTCCGCTTCAAGGAGCAGCGCCCCCGCGAGGCGCTGCTCCTGCTCGCTCTCGCCGGCACCCTTCAAGAGGACATGTGGCTGTGCGCCGCGGCCGCCGCGTGGTGGGCCGGGCGGCGCCGCGCCTCGTTGGCCTTCCTCGCGGCCTTCGCCGCCGCGCTGGCCGCGATGCGCCTCATCGGCGGCGGTTGGACGCCGGCGCATTGGGACTTCTACTCCTTCTCGAACCTCGGCCTGGAGACGCGCGCGCGCGGCCTGGCGCGCCTGCTCCTGCCTCTGGCCGGCGGCCCGTTGTTCGCGGGCAAAGACGCCTTGCCCCTGCTCGTGCCTTTCGCCTACACCTGGCTCGGCGACAACCCGCACCAGCAGAGCTTCAACCTCCACTACGGCGCCGCGCTGCTGCCCTTCGCCTTCCTCACCGTCAAGCGTCCGCGGCTGGCGCTCGTCTTGACCTTGTGCTGGCTCCCGTTCCACAAACGCTGGTTCCACCCCGCGCCGGCCGGCCGCCTGGACGCGGTCCGGGACATCGCGCGGCTCCTGCCGGCCGAGGCGCCGTTGGCGGCTTCCTTCAACCTCGTGCCGCCATTGGCCTTGCGGCCCACGGCGCGGCTGTGGCGCGGCGAGGACCTGCCCGGTTTCTGGACCGCGCTCGACGCCTCTCCCGCGGGCTTCGCTCCCGACCCCGCGCGCGACGCGCGCGTGCGGGACTTCGTCGCGGCCCGGCGCGAACGCGTGGTCTTCGAGCGCGCGGGCCTCTTCCTGCTGAAGCCGGCCGACGCTTTGTTAAAATGAGGCCATGATGAGATTCCTGGTGATCGGGTCGGGCTTCCAAGGCCGCGCGTGCGCCTACGACATGCTGCGCAACCCCGCGGTGGGGGAGGTCGTGCTCGCCGACGCCTCCGCCGCCAGCCTGGCCTCCGCCAAGGCGTTCCTCGCCAAGGTCGCCGGCGGCCGCCTCAAGCTCGCGCGCGCCGACGCGTCCAAGCCCGCACAGATCGCCAAACTCGCCAAAGGGGTCAACGCCGTCGTCTCCTGCGTGCCCTACTTCCTCAACTACCCGCTGGCCAAGGCCGCGCTTTCGGCGCGCGCCCACTTCGTGGACCTGGGCGGCAACACCGACATCGTGCGCAAGGAGATCGCCCTGCACGAGAAGGCGGTGAAGGCGGGCGTGTGCATCCTGCCCGACAACGGCCTGGGACCGGGCATGATCTCGACATTGGCCGTGCACGCCATCGAGATGCTCGACCGCGCCGACGAGGTCCTCATCTACGACGGCGGCCTGCCCCAGAAGCCGGTCCCGCCGCTCAACTACATGCTCACCTTCTCCGAGCACGGGCTCATCAACGAATACGCGGGCGAGGCCAAGGCCCTCAAGGACGGCCGGCTCGTCACCGTGCCAGCGCTCTCCGAGCTCGACGAGATGGTCGTGCCCTCCCTCGGGCGCCTGGAGGCCGGCCACGCCTCCGGCGGTCTTTCCACCCTCGCCGAGACCTACGAGGGCAAGGTCAAGACGATGTTCAACAAGTTCTTCCGCTACCCCGGCCACATCCCGGCCATGGTCGCCATGAACGCGCTGGGTTATTTCGACCTCAAGCCCGTCGAGGTCAAAAAAGGCGTGAAGGTCGTCCCGCGCGACCTGTCGGCGAAGTTGTTCCGCGCCCACTTCCACCGCCCCGGCGACGAGGACATCGTCGTCATCCACAACATCGTGCGCGGCGTCAAGAACGGCAGGCCCGCCGAGATCGTCCACGACCTCGTGGACCGCTACGACAAGGCCACCGGCATGACCGCCATGATGCGCACCACGGCTTTCCCCGCCTCCATCGTCGCCCAGATGGCCGCGCAGGGCCTCATCAAGCCCGGCGCCTACCCCGTCGAGAAAGGCGTCCCGCCCGAGCCCTTCATCGCCGAGGCCCGCAAACGCGGCTTCGACCTGAAGTGGACCTTCAAGTGGCTCGACTGAGAAAGGGGACAGGTACCTAACTCAGATTGAGAAAGGGGACAGGTACCTAACTCAGTTTCTTGAGCCGGACACTCGAAGAAACTGAGTTAGGTACCTGTCCCCTTTCTCAATCTGAGTTAGGTACCTGTCCCCTTTCTCAGTTCAGGCCAGGGCCAGGGCGAGCAGGCGGTCGGCGGCGGGCGCGCTGACGCAGCGCAGCCAGCAGTGGCAGGCGCCGGAGGCGACGAAGGCTCGCTCCGACTCCGCCTTGGGCGAGGTCCACATCGCGTCGAGGCCCTGCTCCTTGACGCTGCCGATGGTCCGGGCGCGGTTGACCGGGCAGAAGAACGCCTCGCCCTCGGCGCCGATCATGAGGTGGCGCTCGCCGGCCGTGCAGCGCAGGAAGAAGGGGAAGCGGCGCTCCTCGCGGCCGTATTGCTCGAGGTAGCGCCAGTAGACGAGGTTCGACCACAGGCCCAAGTGCTCGCGGCGGTCGGGCGCGTCGAGCTTGCGCGCGGCGTCGTTGAGGGCGCAGATCTCGGCGGCGATGCGGCGCACGCCCGCGAGCCCCGCCTCTCTCGCGCTCGGCGTCCAGCCCAGCGGCTCGATACCCGCGGTCTGCACGGCCCATTGCGCGCCGAAGGACACGCCGAGGTCGCGCGTGACGAAGCGGTAGGTCTCGTAGAGCTGCGCGGCGTTGCGCGGCACCATGGTGTAGGTGAACCCGAAGTCCACCTCGGGGAACTCCGCCTTCACCGCCCGCACGGTGCGCACCAGCCCCGAGAACGCGCCCGGCTGGCCGCGCACCTCGTCGTGTATCTCCTCCAGGCCGTCGAGCGAGGAGCCCAGGCTCAGGCGTGACGGCTTGCCGCCGCCGAACAATCCCGCGGCCTTGAGCTCGCCGAGCTTCAGGCGCAGGTGGCCGGTGTTCCAGAAGTTGGTGAGCACGATGAAGCGTGCCTTGGGCAGGGCGCCGGCCAGCCAGACCAGGATGTCCACGAGGTCGTGGCGCAGCCAGGGCTCCCCGCCCGTGATGACCGCGTACTCCACCTCGGCGAGCACCGCGGCGCCTTCGACGGCGGAGCGGATGCCCGCGAAGTCGAGCTCGCGCTTCACCGAGGCGGGGTCGAGGTGCTCGACTTGCCAATGCTCGCACATCACGCACTTGAGGTTGCAGCGGTGCGTGAGCTCGAGGTGAAGCTCGCGCGGAAGCGTCTTGCCGGCCGGAGGCAGGCGGGAGCGGCCGAGCTCGAGCCACTCGTCGAGGCGCGCGCCGACGCGCTCCCAGTTGAGCTCGCGCGCGACATCGACGACGGCGCTCGTCTTCATCGCCTCACTCTAGCCCTTCCCCCGGGCCCCGGTCAACGCCGTCAGCGCTTGAGCCCGGAGAGGGCCAGGATGAGGCCGCCGACGACGGTGCCCGTCACCGGGAACGGCACGCCCGCGGCCACCGCGGCGGCCACGGCCTTGGCGCGCGCCACGCCCGGGGCGTCGCCGTGGCGCTCCCGCTGGATGCGCTCGACGGCCGTGAAGGTCACGCCCGCCGCGACGAGGCTCATGAGCGCGATGCCCGCGGGGCCGAAGGGCCACTCGAGTCCGAAGCACAACCAGTCCACCCCGAGCAGCACGGCTCCGCTCATGGGGTGGAAGAAGGAGCGCCTGGCCAAGGTCACGACGGGTCCTTGGCGGAAGTCTCGCGTTTCTTCTCGGCCTCGAGCCGCTCGCGCTCGTGCGCGAGCTGCAGGAGCGCGATCTGCGCCGCGCGGCGCAGCTCGTCGTTCTGGTCCATCACGCGCTTGAGCGCGGCGGACATGTTGTCGAGAAGGCTGTCGAGCGTGCGCACGGTTTTGGCCACGCCGGGCTCAAGGTCCTCGGGCGGGGGCGCGCCCCAGCCGCCGTTGGCCAGGCGCTCCAGGTGGAAACGCAGCTCGATGGCCTTCACCTTCTCGTCGCGGTCGCGCTCCTTGGCCGCGAGGATGGCCGCGAAGAACGCCGCGACGTAGAAGAAGGCGAAACGCAGGAGCAGGTTGGTCACGGGCAGGTCCGCCGCCACGTGCCCCTTGTTCCATAACGCGGCGTAGAGGAGGCTGGCGACCGTTCCCACGAGGAAACTCTGCCAGGGCTTGGCGAGCATAGCGGACATGAAGAGGATGAGGAAATACATGACGTAGAGCTCGTCGTCGAAGCCCTCGCTGAAGTAGAGCTGCGCCGAGATGACGCCCACGTCCCACAGCAGTTGCGCGCCCTGCACGAGCGGCGCGCGCAGGCGCGGGTCGCGCGAATACCACAACACGAAGGCGGTGAAGAGGTAGAAGGCGCCGAGCAGGAACGGCGCGAACTCGAAGGCCTGCTCCTGGCGCTGGCTGTGCACGAGCATGGCCGTGGTGGCCAGGAAGGCCACGCCGCGGAAGGCCAGGAGCGTCGTGCGGTCGTCGAGGTGGACTACCCTCACGCTCCCAGTATGCCCCCGAGAGAGGCCTCTGTCGAGGCCCAGGGCGCCTTCGTTTCCTTAAAATTTCCCGCAGAATAGGCTATGCTTTTCCGATGAAAATCACTCTTTCCGCGCTGCTCGCCGTCCTGACGCTCGCCGGCTGCAACAAGCCCGCGTCCGAAGGCTCCTCCTCGACCCCTGACGCGGCCCCCGCCGCGGCGCCCGCGGCCGCGTCCATCCCGGCCGCCGCGTCCAACCCGGCCTTGCTCGCCCCCGAAAAGGCCACGGAAAAGGCCCCCGAGACCTTCAAGGTCCGGCTCGACACCACCCAGGGCCCGGTCGTCATCGCCGTCACGCGCGCCTGGTCGCCGCTCGGCGCCGACCGCTTCTACAACCTGGTCAAGCTCGGCTACTACGACGGCGTGGCCTTCTTCCGCGTGTTGGGCGGCTTCATGGCCCAGACCGGCATCCACGGCGACCCGGCGGTGAACGTGAAGTGGCGCGGGGCGCGTTTCCCTGACGACCCCATGGGCGTCAAGTCCAACACGCGCGGGATGGTGACCTTCGCGACCGCGGGACCGCAGTCGCGCACGAGCCAGATCTTCTTCAACTACGGGGACAACTCGAACCTCGACCCCATGGGCTTCACGCCGTTCGGGCAGGTCGTCGAGGGCATGGAGCGCCTCGACAAGCTCTACAACGGCTACGGCGAGGGCGCCCCGTCGGGCCCCGGCCCGGACCAGGGCCGCGTGCAGAACGAGGGCAACGCCTACCTGAAGGCGGAGTACCCCAAGCTCGACTACATCAAGACCGCCCGCCTGGAGAGCTGAGATGACCAAGACCTCCGCCGTCACGCTCGCCGCGGCGTTGGGCCTTTGCGCCTGCGCCGGCCCTTCCGCCACCACGCAGACGCCGGCGCCCGCCCCGGCCCCCGCCGCGGCGCCCGCCCCGCAGCCGGCCGCCGCGCCCGTGGACGCCGCTTTGCTGTCGCCGGAGACGGCGGGTGAACTCGCGCCGGCTTCCTTCAGAGTCCGCTTCGAGACGACCAAGGGCCCCTTCGTCGTCGAGGTCACCCGCTCCTGGTCCGCGATGGGCGCCGACCGCTTCTACAACCTGGTCAAACGCGGCTACTACGACGGCGTCGCCTTCTTCCGCGTGTTGCCCGGCTTCATGGCCCAGACCGGCATCCACGGCTCGCCCGAGGTCAACGCCAAGTGGCGCGTCGCCCGCATCCCCGACGACCCGCGCGAGAAGTCCAACACGCGCGGCCGCGTGACCTTCGCCACCAGCGGCCCCAACAGCCGCACGACCCAGATCTTCTTCAACTACGGCGACAACAGCCGCCTCGACGGCATGGGCTTCTCCCCCTTCGGCGAGGTCGTCGAGGGCATGGAGACGCTCGACGCCCTGCACGGCGGCTACGGCGAGGGTTACCCCGGCGGCGCCGGCCCCGACCAGAGCCGCATCCAGGGCGAGGGCAACGCCTACCTGCGCCGCGACTTCCCGAACCTCGACTACATCAAGTCCGCCCGGCTCTTGTAAGCTTGGTATAATCACCGTCGGTGACCACCGACGAAGACCAGCTCAAAGCCCTCGGCTACGAGTCGCAGTTCGACCGCACCATGAGCTTCTGGGAGAATTTCTCCCTGGGGTTCACCTACCTATCCCCCGTCGTCGGCGTCTACAGCGTCTTCGCCATGGCGCTGCGCGCGGGCGGGCCGCCGATGTTCTGGAACTACCTGCTCGTGGGCGCAGGCCAATTTCTGGTCTGCCTCGTCTTCGGTGAGATCGTCTCCCAGTACCCCATCTCCGGCGGCCTCTACCCCTGGTCGGCCCGCCTGGTCGGCAAGAAGTGGGCGTGGATGGCGGCCTGGGTGTACGGCTGGGCGCTGTTCACCACGGTCGCGGCCGTCGCCGTGGGCGGCGCGCCGTTTTTGGCCCAGCTGTTGGGCATGGAGCTCTCCGCGTCCACCTCCATCTGGGTCGCGGTCGCCATGATCGCGGTCTCGACCGCGCTCAACCTCTCGGGCACGCGCCTGCTGGCCAAGGTGGCCTTCTTCGGCTTCATCTGCGAGCTCGTCGGCGCCATCGCGGTCGGCGGTTGGCTCCTGGCGTTCGCGCGCCACCAGCCCTTCTCCGTGCTCTTCGACACGACGGGTTTCGGCTCCGGGACGGGCTACCTGCCCGCCTTCCTGGCGTCCTCGGTGGCGGCGATGTTCTGCTACTACGGCTTCGAAGCCTGCGCCGACGTCGCCGAGGAGACGCCCAACGCCGCCTCCGCCATCCCCAAGTCCATGCGCATGACCATCTACGTCGGCGGCGGCGCGGCCTCGCTGGTCTGCCTGGCCCTGCTGCTGGCGGTGCCCGACCTGGGCGCGGCCGTCTCCGGGACCGACAAGGACCCGGTGGGCACGACCTTGCAGGCCGCGCTGGGCATGACGGGTTTCCGCGCGGTCATCGCGGTGGTCATGGTGTCCTTCGTCTCCTGCCTCCTGAGCCTGCAGGCGGCGGCCAGCCGGCTGCTCTTCGCCTTCGCGCGCGACCGCATGATCTTCGCCAGCGAGCCCCTCAGCCGCATCTCGCCGCGCGCGCACATCCCCGTCGCGGCCCTGCTCGTCACCGGCGTGCTGCCGGCGCTCATCGCGGTCACCGGCTTCTGGCTCCAGGACGCGGTGAACACCATCATCAGCTTCGCGGCCATCGGCATCTACATCGCCTTCCAGATGGTGGTCGCGGCCGCGCTTTACGCGCGGCTGCAGAACGGTTGGCGACCGTCCGGCTCGTTCACCTTGGGCCGCTGGGGCCTGGGCGTCAACGCCGCCGCGCTCGTCTACGGGACGGGCGCCGTGGTCAACATGTTGTGGCCGCGCACGCCCGACGCCCCCTGGTTCGTCAACTACGCCATGCCGTTCACCACCGCCGTCGTCATCGCCGCCGGCCTCGTTTATCTCGCCGTCGGCCGCCCCCACCTGAGAGAAAAGCCATGATGCTCATCGACGGCAAGCTGGTCAAAGCCAAGTCCGGCAAGACGCGCGAGATCTTCGACCCCGGAAACGGCAAGCTCCTCGCCAAGGTCCCCGAAGGCGGACGCGAGGACGCCAAGGCCGCCATCCTCGCCGCCCGCAAGGCCTTCGACGAAGGCCCCTGGCGCAAGACGACCGCGCAGGACCGCGGCAAGCTCCTCCTCCAGGTCGCCGAGAAGGTGCGCACCCACGCCAAGGTGCTGGCCGCCCTCGAAGTCAGCAACATGGGCAAGCCGCTGGCCGAGGCGGAATACGACGTCGCCGACGCGGCCAACTGCTTCGAGTTCTACGGCGGCCTGGCCACCAAGATACACGGCGAGACCATGTCGGTGCCCGCCAACTCCCTGTCCTTCGTCGTGCGCGAGCCGGTGGGCGTGTGCGGCCAGATCATCCCCTGGAACTACCCGCTGCTCATGGCCGCCTGGAAGCTCGCGCCCGCTTTGGCCGCGGGCTGCACCGTCGTGCTCAAGCCTTCCGAGCTCACGCCGCTCACCGCCCTGGAGCTCGCCCCGATCCTCAAAGACCTGTTCCCCCCGGGCGTGGTCAATATCGTGACCGGCCCCGGCGCGGGCTGCGGCGAGGAGCTGGCCGAGAGCCCGCTCGTGGACAAGGTCGCCTTCACCGGCGGCACCGTCACCGGCCGCAAGATCGCGGTGGCCGCCACCGGCAACCTCAAGAAGGTCACGCTCGAATTGGGCGGCAAGAACCCCAACATCGTCTTCGCCGACGCGGATTTCGAGTCCGCGGTGGACGGCGCGCTTTTCGCCGCCTTCGCCAACCAGGGCGAGGTGTGCTCGGCCGGCTCGCGCCTGCTCGTCGAGAAGAAGATCCACAAGAAGCTCGTCGAGGCCATGGTCGCCAAGGTCCCGCGCATCAAGCTCGGCCACGGCCTGGACGCGGGCGTGAAGATGGGGCCGCTGGTCAGCGCCGCGCACCGCGAGAAGGTGGAGTCCTACATCGCCATCGGCAAGAAGGAAGCCAGACTCGTCTGCGGCGGCGGACGCCCCAAGGGCAAGGACTTCGACAAGGGCCACTTCGTCGAACCCACCATCTTCGACCAGGCGACGCCCTCCATGCGCATCGCCCGCGAGGAGATCTTCGGCCCCGTGCTCACCGTCATCCCCTTCGAGACCGAGGCCGAGGCCGTGCGCATCGCCAACGACTCCGAATACGGCCTGGCCGCCGGCGTGTGGACGCTCAACGTCAACCGCGGCATCCGCGTCCTGCGCGAGCTGCGCGCCGGCATCACCTGGCTCAACACCTACCACCCCACCTTCAACGAGATGCCCTGGGGCGGCTACAAGCAGAGCGGCAACGGCCGCGAGCTGGGCCTTTACGGCATCGAAGCCTATCTGGAGACCAAACAGATCAATGTCAACCTCGACGAAGCGCCCCTCGGCTGGTACTAAGACGAAGTCCATCGTCTTGAAGACGGAGCTGCCCGGCCCCAAGAGCCGAGCGCTGATGGCGCGCCGCGAGAAGGCGGTCGCGCGCGGGCCCTATCACTCCACGCCCGTCTTCGCCGCCTCCGCTTCGGGTGCGCTCATCGTGGACGCGGACGGCAACCGGCTCATCGACCTCGGCGCGGGCATCGGCGTGGCCAACGTGGGCCACGCGGAGCCCTCCGTCGTGAAGGCCGTGCAGGCGCAGGCCGCCAAGGCCATGCACCTCAGCTTCAACGTCACGCCCTACGAGAACTACGTCGAGGTCTGCGAGGCGCTCAACCGCCTCGCCCCGGGCAAGTCCCCGAAGAAGTCCTTCCTGGCGAACTCCGGCGCCGAAGCCGTCGAAAACGCGGTGAAGATCGCGCGCGCCCACACCGGGCGCCAAGGCGTCATCTGCTTCGAACACGCCTTCCACGGGCGGACCTACCTGGCGATGACGCTGACCTACAAGTCCAAGCCCTACAAATACGGCTTCGCGCCGCTCAACCCCGAAGTGTACCGCGCCCCGTTCCCCTATCCCTATCGCGGCATCAGCCCCGAAGACGCCTACGCGCGCTTCGAGGAGGTGGCGCTCTCCCAAGTCGGCGCGCAGAACCTCGCCGCGGTCATCCTCGAGCCCGTCCAGGGCGAGGGCGGCTTCCTGCCCGCCGCGCCCTCGTTCCTCAAGAAGCTGCGCGCCTTCTGCGACAAACACGGCGTCGTGCTCATCGCCGACGAGATCCAGTCCGGCTTCGGCCGCACGGGGACCCTGTTCGCCTGCGAACAGCTCGGCGTCGAGCCCGACCTGCTCGTCACCGCCAAAGGTCTGGGCGGCGGCACGCCGCTCTCCGCGGTCACCGGCAAGGCCGCCATCATGGACGGCCCCGTCGCCGGCGGCATCGGCGGCACCTTCGGCGGCAACCCGCTGTGCTGCGCCGCGGCCCTCGAGGTCATCCGCCTGTTCGAAGACGGCGGACTCCTGGCGCGCGCCCAAAAACTCGCCGACACCCTCCACCGCGCGCTGCTGTCCTGGCAGGAGCGTTTCCCCGTCATCGGCGACGTGCGCGGCCTCGGCCCGATGCTCGCCATCGAGCTGGTCAAGGACCGCAAGACCAAGGAGCCCCACCCCGACGCTGCCAAGGCCCTCTCGAAATACGCCTACGAGCACGGCGTGGTCACGCTGACGGCCGGCACCCACGCGAACTGCCTGCGATTCCTGCCCCCGCTCGTCATCACCGACGAGCAGCTCGCCGAGGCGTTGGGCGTCGTGGAAGACGGGCTCAAGACGCTCTAACCGCGCCGCCTGGGGCCTACGGCCTAGGCCGAGTGCTTCGGGTCGGAGCGGGCGGCTGGTGGGTCTGTTGAGCCAGCAGCCCTTCCAGTTGCCGCGCGTACGCTTGGCTCATCTCAGGCCCGTCCCAGTCCACCTCGGCGTAGCGTCGCTGGAACTCGCGGTCGGCCTGCAGGCGGCCGATCCATTCATCCTCGGCGGCGTCGCCGGACATTCCCGCCGCCCTCGCCTCCGACAGCGTAGGAAAACTCGTGCCGTGCAGATTGTTGAGTATGCGCACGCGCAAGGACAGAACCATCACTCCACCGCGGCTTCGGATGTCGGTCCAGTTCTGGCGCGCCGTGTCGGTCTGGCTGCGCGTGAGCATCTCTACCTTCGCCTGGAAGTTCGCGTAGGCGTCCGCGCCGGCAATGAGCCGCATGCCGCGCAGGCGCGCGGTCTCGGCGGCGAGACGGTCCAACTGCGCTCTGAATGTCCCGCCTGAAGGAGACGCCGCGTAGGCATAGAGATGGGGCATCATCGTGCCCTGCAGGGCGTGACTGATGCCCGTCACCCAGTTCACCCCCGCCACGACGGCGAAGACGAAGACCGCGCCCATCGGGCTGCGGGCGTGGAGCGTTCGCAGGTCCGTCGAGACGCCGGGCGCGACCTCGGCGGTGAAGCCGCGCACCGAATCCATGTCCATCCAGTCCGAAATGATGAGTCCTTGGTAGCCCAACGCATCGCGCAGGAAGCCGCGCAGGATGTAGGGGGAAAGCGACGCGGGCAGCCCGCGTTCGCCGCGGTAGAGCGTCGCCAAATGCCCCCAGCGGGGCCGCAGTTCGCGCAGTTCCCAATCGGTGTAGCTGGCGTGGTTGACCATCAGTGCCTCGGGGCGCCGCGGGATGATGGCGATGAAGGGCGCGAGGTAGGGCAAGAGACGCGAGAAGCCGCCGGGCACGTCCACGATGCGGCCTTCAGTCAGCTCGATGTCGGGCGGCCCGCCGGGGAAATGTTTGGGCACGACGATGCGCCCCGCCTGCGCCGCGGCCCGGACCAGCCCCGTGTTGCGCAAAAGCCCCATCACAATCTGCTCGCTCGATCCCGCCGCCCAGCCTGGCAGGAATGGAATCCGGCGGGCGGCCGTCGCCTCTTCGCGCAGGCGCGCGGCGGTTTCGGCGCCCCAGTCCACGGTCTGGGTCGCGCCGTCCCCACCCCGGCGGAAGCCTTGACCGACGCGGTTCCAGTACGCTCCGTCCTGGCCGCCGCCGCCGAAGATCATCCGCCCGTGGCTCGGTATGGCGTCGAACTCGGCCTGGAAGCCCGGCGCGGCGGCGGCGATGGCCTGCTGGTAGCGGCGCGACAGGGCCGGGTCGGTCGGCGCCGCGCCGACCCCGCGGAAGCGACGCCAAATTTCATCGGCTGTGCGCGGGAAGAGTAGGCGCATCACGGCGTGGAAGGATGCCGTCGCCTGCCCCCAGGCCGGGGCGGCGCGCGTGCCGCTGCCGCGCAGCATGGCCAGCAGCCGGCCGTCCAAAGCCGCCCGGCTCTGCTCGGCGGCGGCCACTGCCGGCGCGGCCGTGTGGTTGGCTGCGGCGGCGCGCGCGCGCACCATGGCGCGGTCGGCGAGCGTGACGGCCCGCCTGTACTCGCTTTGGCCGATGATTCCGGCGAGGTCCGGCCTCGCAACGAGTCCGTCCATCAGCGCGGCCGCACGCCGCGCCAACTCGGCGGGCGGCGCGTTGGCGCGCAGGCTCGTGTCGAGGCGGGCCACGGCGTCGCGCAGCTCCGGGGGAAGGGCGCGCGCGGGCGTCGTCTGAGGTCCGGCGGAACGCGCGCGGAGCCAGGCATCCTCCACGCGCCTGAGCGTGAGCTCGCTCAGCGGCTGGCGGCGGCCGCGCAGGCGCGGCGCGTTGAGCATGCGCCCGAGGCGGCGGACCCCCTCGCGCAACGCGCGCTCCGACAGAGGGCGTCCGCCGGGACGGACCGCGTCCTGAATCGCGTCCAGGGCGGCGATGGCCTCATCGTACGCCCGGACCGCGTCCCGATAGGCTGCCGCGCGGCCGCTGTCGAGCGCCAAAAAGGAGTCCCACGCGTGTTTGGCTTTATCCGGCCGCACGGGAGAGAGGGAGGCCATCGTGTAGGCCTCGAGCAGGTCCTGCTCGAGCATCTCGTATTCGGCGAAGAAGTCCGCCTCATAAGTCGTGGGGTCGCCGCCACCCTCGACCGGGACGATCTCGACGCCGGCGGACGCGGGAACGCCGCAGGCCAACAGCAGCGCGAGCGCCGCGGCCGGGGTTCTACGCATCGCGCCCCGGGAGCGGCGGTTCTCCCGGCGCGGCGTGTCCGTGCGCAATCCCATGCACGGAGGATAACCCCGACGGAGGCATCGCGCAAGAGCGAACGAGCCCGGCGCTAGAGGCTGGGCTGAGGCGGCGCCGCGCGATAAGCCGCGCGCGTCGCCGCCCCACTCCCGCAAGGGGAAGGATTTAGGCTAAACTCCGGCCATGGGATTATTCGAAGGCATGGTCGCCGGCGTCTTGGCGTGGTTGTTCTTCCGCGTGGTCGTCACGGGCCTCTACACCGTGGACCAGAACGAACGGGCGGTGAAGACGAGCTTCGGGCGCGCGCAGCGCATCCCCGGCGCCTCGACGCTCCAGGACCAGGAGCTGGCGTCCACGCTCTCCGACGACGAGAAGCTGCGCTACGACTGGCCGCAGCTGCGCGTCATCCCGCCCGGCGGTCCCTACTTCAAGTGGCCCTGGGAGAAGGTGCACAAGGTCTCCGTCGCGGTGCAGAGCCTCAACCTCGCCTTCGACCCCGAGACGCCGTCGGCCAACCAGGGCGGCACCGTGCTCGACGCGGTGACCATGGACCAGCTCAACACGGGCCTCACCGGCCAGATCCGCTTCCGCGTGTCCGAGCGCAACCTCTACGCCTACCTCTTCGGCATCAAGCACCCCATCGTGCACGTCATGGGCTACTTCGTCTCGGTCCTGCGCGAGAAGATCGCCGTCTTCGACACGCCCGGCAACGACACCACCGGCGTGTCCATCAACCACATCCGCAAGAACCTGCGCCAGCTCAACGACCAGATGGACCAGGACGCCCGTTCCTCCACCGCGCGTTTCGGCATCACCCTCGACGCCTCGCTCATCACGAGCATCGACCCGCCTCGCGAGGTGGACTCGGCGCTGGCGGCCATCAACACGGCGCACAACCACGTCTCCTCCGAGATCAGCGTGGCCCAGGCGGCCGCGGACCAGAAGATCACCCAGTCCAAACGCGCCGTCGAGATCGAGACGCTCAAGGCCCAGGCCGAGGTGGAGCCGCTCGTCGCGCTGGCCAAGCAGCTGACGGGACTGAAGGCCGCGGGCGGCTCGACCGCGCTGCTGGCCTACCTGCGCAACGTGAAGCTGGGCCTCTACGGCCAGACCGACAACGTGGTGCTCGAGACCGCGACGCACGAGGGGCGCTGACATGGGCTTCATGACCGGGGCGATCTGGACCTTCACGGGCCTGCTGGTGGGCCTGCCGCTGGCGTTGGGCGTGCTCAAGTTCTTCGGGGCCTACACCATCGTGCACGAGGGCACCTGCAAGGTGTACGTGCTCTTCGGCAACGTCTGCGGCGTCCTCAAAGAGCCCGGCCTGCACATCCTGCCGGGCGTCATCGGCCCGGCGGCCTTCGTGGTCAACTGGCTGGGGACCTGCTACACGCTCGACATGCGCGTGGACCAGGTGTACCGCCGCTCGGAGCCGGTGAACTCAGAGGAGGGCGCGCCCGTCGGCGTCGGCGTGTGGTACGAGATGTTCATCTCCGACCCCGTGGCCTACATCTTCAAGAACGCCGACCCGCGCGGGTCGCTCGCGGCCAACGTGAGCAACGCCACCGTGCGCTCGCTCTCCAACATGAAGCTCGCCGACCTGCTCGGCTCGCGCAAGACCATGAGCCATGTCGTGCGCGAGGAGGTCTCCGCCAAGAGCCACGAGTGGGGCTACAAACTCGGGTCGGTCTACATCCGCAAGGTCCACTTCCGCGACCCGCAGATGATGAAGCAGATCGAGGAGAAGGTCGTTAACCGCCTGCGCCAGGTCACCGCCGCCATCAAGCAGGACGGCGAGAACCAGGTCAACATCATCACCTCGACGGCCCAGCGCCAGGCCGCCGTCGCCTTCGCCGAGGCCGCCGCGCTGCGGCCCAAGATCGTCGGCGCGGCCCTCAAGGAGATCGGCTCCCAGCCCGACATCCTCCAGGCCATGTTCGAGGTCCTCGAGACCCAGAAGATGATCGAGGCCGACGTCTCCGTGACGCGCGTGCCGCCCGACTCGGTGCTCCTCAACGCCCTGGCCGCCGCCCGCGGCCTCACTCCTCCGAAACGCTAGCGCTATAACAAAGGGGACAGGCACTTCGTTATACCCCACCTCGCTGCGCAGAGGGGTATAACGAAGTGCCTGTCCCCTTTGTTATAGGTGCTTGGCGGCTTTAGAGGCGGCGTCGAGGCCGGCCAGCGCGGCGTAGAAGAAGTCGGAGATCTCGCCTTGGCTGTCGCTGTGGGCGAAATACACCGGCGCCAGGTCGCGGCGGGCCAGCGGCTGGATGCGGGTCACCATGCCGGGGATGGACATGGGCATGGGGTGGCCCCGGCGCGCGATGCGGACCTCGCGCAGGTGCTCGGCCGAGCCGGGGATGAGGTCCACGACCTCCTGCGCCGCGGCGTGGGCCATCGCGAGGGTCTTGGCGTCGTCGGTGAGGTTGAGGCGCTCGCTCTCCGGACGGGGCGCGTAGATGGTCAACACCTGTTTGCGGCCCGGGTCGCCTTTGCCCGCGTGGGTCACCCAGTCGGCGGGGATGATGTCGGCGAAGTTCTTGGCGCCGATGGGATAGGTGTCGTAGCCCGCGTCGTAGACCGCCCGGTCGAAACACAGGTTGTAGACCACGAAAGGGGCGTAGCGCATGGCGCCCATGGCCGCGTGTTGGTCCTCGGGCAGGTCCTCCACGAGGTGGCGCGTGATGAACTTGGGCGAGGCCATGATGACGGACTTGGCCTCGACGGTGCGCGGCTTGCCGTCCTGGAAGAAGGACACCCACACGGACTTGCCCTTGCGGCGGACCTTGTAGACGGTCGCGCCGGTGAGGATGCGGTCGGTCTTGCCGATGGAGTCGAGCACCTTCTGGGTGGCGGGCCCGATGCCGCCCTCCCAGGTGTAGCGCGGCGTCTGGAACCAGTCGCGCGCCACGCCCAGGCCGACGTAGGCCGAGGTGTCCTCGGTGACGCTGCCGTAGTTGGACGGGCCGAAGGCGTCGAAGAAGGCCTTGAGCTGGGTCGGGTAGCCCTCGAGCACGGAGGCGAAGGTCTGGTTGTCGAGGGACTGGAGGTTGGCCGCCAAGTCGAGGTGCTCGATGTCCGCGGCGAACTTCTTGAAGCCGTCCCGCACGGACTTGGGGAAGGGGAGCTTGTCGAGCGCGGGGTTGTCGGCGCGGCCGGTCCAGAAGTTCCTGACGGCGACGCCATCGTAGATGACCGTGTCCTCGCCCTCGATCTTCTTCCAGTCGAACTTCCAGCGCTCGGAGAGACGCTTGAAGTCGGGGTCGGCGATGGAGTCCCACGCCGCGGCGGTGGAGTACTTGAGGCCTTCCCACTCCTCGGGCCGGCAGTTGCCGCCGACGTGGGGCTCCTTCTCCAGGAGCAGCCAGTCGGCGCCTTTGAGCTCGTCGGCCGCGGCCAGGCCCGTGGGCCCGCCGCCCACGATGAGCACGCCGACCTTCTTGTCGGGCGCGGGCACGGGCATGGAGTCGCCGTCGCGCACGGAGTGGCAGACCGTGAAGTTCTCGGAGCCGAGCTTGGCGGGCGCGGGGGCGGGGCGTTCACCCGCCTTGATGGGGAACGGGCAGGCCATCGCGGCGCCGGCGCCCAGCACCCAACGGATGAAGGAACGACGGGAGAGGTCCATGGACGGATTATATCTCTTAGCGACGGCCTAGGTCCTCTGCCGACGAGAAAGTAGGTCTCCCGCCGCTGAACGGCGGTCCACAAGCCTGTTATCGTAAGGTCATGGGAGCCCCCCTCCTCCTGGCGGCCGTGTTGTCGGCCGGCGCGGCCGGCGCCGTGACGCTCCCGCGCCTGAGCCGGCCCCGCCTCGCCGCCGACCGACCCGTGACGCTGTCGGCACCCCTGCTCGACCTGCGCCCCGCCGCCGGGGTCTACGAGCGCCGCGGCGTGGGCCTGCTCGCCGTGGACCTGCGCGACTCGACGGCGCTGCACCGCGCCATCGGCAACCGCAAGGCGCACGCCTGGACGGCCGCGGTCCTGGACCTCGCCGAGGCCACGGCGCGCGACTTCGACGGCGCCGTCGTGCGGCGCATGGGCGACGGCTACCTCATGGTTTTCCCCGAGGCCGAACGCGCCATGCGCGCCGCCGCCGCCCTCCAGGAGAACCTGCCCGCCTGGCGCGAGAAGGCCGGCGCGCCGCCCCTGGAGCTGCGCTCGGCGGTGCACGCCGGGCGCGTGCTCGTGGACGCCCGCGGCAAGTCGCCCGAGGCCTACGGGCAAAGCGTGGAGCGCGCCCTCGCGCTGGCCGACAAAAGCGAGGGCGGCGAGGTGGCCCTGTTCCCGGAGCTCGCCGACTCCCTGCTGGCGCGCGGCTGGGACCGGCGCGCGTCGCTGCGCCGCGGGGACGGCGTGTCCCTGCTGCGCCTGCGTCCCGCCGCCTCCGCGGCGCTCGCGCCGCCCAGGCCCGCCGCCCCCGCCGAGTTCGTCGAAGCCGCGACCTTGTTCGCGTCTTTGGTGGACTGGCCCGCCGTCTTCGAGCGCTACGGCCGCCGCCGCGCCTACGCGACCGTCAAGGCGTTCCACGCCCACGCCGCGGCCATCGTCGAGCGGCACGGCGGCGCGCTGGTCAAGACCTCGGGCGACACGGTGATGGCGACCTTCCCCACACCGGGCGCGGCCGTCGCCGCGGGCCTGGAGCTGCAGGCGCGGTTGGGAGACCTGCGGCGCGCCTCCCCCCTGGGCCGGCTCGTGGCCGCGCGCGTGGGCATCAGCTCCGGCCGCGCCCTGCGCGAGGAGGGCGGACACGGCGTGGATTACTTCGGGAACACCGTCAACGCCGCCGCCCGCCTCATGAAACGCGCCGCCCCCGGCGAAGTCCTGGTGGCGGGCCGCTCCCTGGAATCCGACCCCGCGGCCGCGGCTCTCATGGCTGGCGCCGCTCTCACCTACGCCGAGGTGAAGGGTTTCCCCGAGCCCATCCCCATGGCCGGCGTCACGCCCCCGCCCGCCCCCGCCGACCGGGCCGCCTCGCGCCGGCTGCGCCAGGTGGCCGCCGCCGCCATCGCCGCCGTCCCCCCCCCCGCGACCCATAACAAAGGGGACAGGCACTTTTGTTATAACCCTCCGTGCTGCGAGGTGGGGTATAACAAAAGTGCCTGTCCCCTTTGTTATGTCCCCTTTCTTACTTCCTGAGCTTGACCTTCTCCATCTTGACCGGGGTGTTGGGCCGGTCCATGCGGTCGCGGGGCGAGTCGCCGATCTTCTTGACGACGTCCTGGCCCTCGATGACCCTGCCGAAGACGGCGTGGCGGTCGTCGAGGTGGGGCGTGGCTCCGAGCGTGATGAAGAACTGCGAGCCGCCGGTGTCGGGGCCCGCGTTGGCCATGGACAAAACGCCCGCCTTGTCGTGGCGCAGCTTGGGATGGAACTCGTCCAAGATGGTCCAGCCCGGGCCGCCGCGGCCGGTGCCCGTCGGGTCGCCGGTCTGCACCATGAAGCCGGGGATGACGCGATGGAAGAGCACGCCGTCGTAGTAGCCCTTCTCCACGAGCTTGAGGAAGTTGGCGACGGTGTCGGGCGCTTCCTTCGGGAAGAGCTCCACGACGACCTTGCCGAGGGTGGTCTGGATGTCGACGACGGGGTTGCCGGTCTTGTCAGCCATGGGGGCTCCTTTAGCGCTTGAAGCAGCGGCGGCAGCGCGCCTCGTATTTGTCGGCGGCGCCGACCTCGACGACCTTCTTGCCGCCCGAGAGGCGCTGCGAGCGGTTGGCGGGGTTGCCGCACACGGTGCAGATGGCGAGGTTCTTGGTGACGAACTCGGCCACGCCCATGAGACGCGTGGTCACGAGGAAGGGCTCGCCGCGGAAGTCCTGGTCGAGACCCGCCACGATGACGCGGCGGCCCTGGTCGGCGAGCTCCTCGCACACCCGCACGATCTGTTCGTCGAAGAATTGGACTTCGTCGATGCCCACCACACGCGTGTCGTCGTCGACGCGCTCGAGGATGTCGGCGGCTTTGGCCACCGCGATGGACGCCGTCTTGTTGAGGTCGTGCGAGACGATGTGGTCCTTGGCGTAGCGGACGTCGAGGGCGGAGTTGAAGACCTGGACCTTCTGCCGCGCGATCTGCGCCAGGCGCAGTCTGCGGATGAGCTCCTGGGTCTTGCCCGAGAACATGGAGCCGACGACGGCCTCGATCCAGCCGCCGCCGCTGTGGCCCCAGGTGGCGGGCAGGAGGGGCGCGGGGCGCTTCTTCATCTCGCGGCGTACTGCTTCTGGTAGTAGGTCCGGTACCCGCCGTCCACCTTCAGGGGGCGCCACCACGGCTCGTGAGTCTGGTACCACTTGATGGTCTCCTTGAGGCCGGTCTCGAAATCGTAGGCGTGCCGGAAGCCCAGCTTCTTGAGCTTGGAGCAGTCCAGCGCGTAGCGCCGGTCGTGGCCCTTGCGGTCCTCGACGCGTTTGACCAGGTCGGCGGGCTTCTTCATCAGCTTGAGGACCTTCTCGATGAGCTCGCGGTTCTCGCAGGTGTAGGAGCCGCCGACGTTGTAGGTCTCGCCGAGGACGCCTTTCTCCAGCACGAGCAGGATGGCCCGGGCGTGGTCGACCACGTGCAGCCAGTCGCGGACCTGGCGGCCGTCGCCGTACATGGGGAAGGGTTTGTCCTCCATGAAGTTGGTGACCATCAGCGGCAGGGCCTTCTCCGGGTACTGGAAGGGGCCGTAGTTGTTGGACGCGCGCGTGGTCACCACCGGCGCCTTGTGCGTCACGAAATAGGAACGCACGAGCAGGTCGGAGGCGGCCTTGGAGGCGGCGTAGGGGCTGTTGGGTTCGAGGTTGTCGCCCTCCTTCGAGAGGCCGCGGGCCACCGAGCCGTACACCTCGTCGGTCGAGACGTGGAGGAAACGCTCGACGCCCTGGCGCAAGGCCGCGTCGAGCAGGACCTGCGTGCCCAGGACGTTGGTGCGCAGGAAGGCCCCGGCGTCGAGGATGGAGCGGTCCACGTGCGTCTCGGCGGCCAGGTGCACCACGCGCGAGCAGCCGGCCATGGCCTTCTCCACGGCCTCCGGGTCGCAGATGTCGGCGCGCACCCAGCGGTAGCGCGGGTTGCGGGCGACCTCCTGGAGGTTGGCGGGATTGCCCGCGTAGGTGCGTTTGTCCAGGTTGACGATGGACCAGGTCGGGCGCGCCTTCAGGAGGTGGCGGATGAAGTTGGAGCCGATGAAGCCCAGGCCGCCGGTGACGAGCAGTTTCACTTGTTCTTCCCCACGGTCCACGCCCAGGTGTCGCGCAGGCCTTCCTCGAAGCCCATGACGGGTTTGTAGCCGAGCAGGCGCTTGGCTTTGGCGTTCTCGGCGTAAGTCTTGCGCACGTCGCCGCCGCGGCGCGGATGATGGCGGCGGTCGAGCTTGCGGCCGACGATCTTCTCGAGCACGGCGATCATGTCGAGCAGCGAGTAGGTGCGGCGGTTGGCGATGTTGATGACCTCGCCGGAGACCTTTGCCGCCGGGGCCTTGGCCGCCAGCAGGTTGGCGCGCACCACGTTGGAGACGTGGGTGAAGTCGCGCGACTGTTTGCCGTCCCAGTGCACGTCGAGCGTCTCGCCGTCCACGATCTGCTGCATGAACTTGGGCACGACCGCGGAGTAGAGGCTCTCCGGGTCCTGGCGCGGCCCGAACACGTTGAAGTAGCGCAGGCTCACGGTCTCGAAGCCGAAGGACTTCGCCCAGACCACGCAGTAGTTCTCCGCGGCGAGTTTGGACACCGCGTAGGGCGAAAGCGGCTGCGGCCGCATGTCCTCGCGCTGCGGGAACACCTTGCAGCCGCCGTACACCGAGCTCGACGACGCGTACACCAGGCGCTTGACCCCGGCGGCTCTGGCGGCGACCAGCAGGTTCAAGGTGCCGGTGACGTTGGCCTCGTTGGAGGGCAGCGGGCGGTCCATGGACTTGGGCACGGAGCGGATGGCGGCCTGATGCAGCACGAAGGTCACGCCTTTGCAGGCCTTGGCGCAGTCGGCGGGGCGGGTCAGGTCACCTTTGACGAACTCGACCTTCGCCTTGCCCGCGGCGGCGGCGAGCTTCTCGCGCCGGCCGGTGGAGAGGTTGTCGAACACGCGCACGCGCTCGCCGCGGCGCACGAGCTCCTCGACGATATGGGAACCGATGAAGCCGGCGCCGCCGGTCACGAGCCAGAGGGGTTTTGCCATCACGGGCAGTCTAGCATTTTTGCGTTTTGCGCTTGTTCAGCGAGCGTTTGGGTGACGCGCGGCGCTCCCACGGCTATACTGAGGGCATGAAAAAGCAGTGACCGTCGGACTCGGCGCATGACGTGAGGGACCCCCGGTACTCGGCCGGGGGTCCCTTGACGTGTTGGGGTCTGCACCCGACACTATGCCATGCGCTCAAGGCTGCTGGCGGCTCTCCTGGCCGCGACCCCGGCGGCGTCCTCCGGTTATGTCGGCCCCGTGGTGGATGCCGCGCGTTTCCCCAGCACGGTGTATCTTGAACTCGACCGCGGTGGCGCCGAGACCCAGCGGTGCACCGGCGTGGTCATCGGTCCGCGCGCCGTCTTGACCGCCGCCCACTGCCTCGGCGATGTCCGGGACGGCCGGTGGGCCTGCATCCTGCGCGACCGCCGGGTCATGGTCGGCCGGGCCGGAACCACGTCCGCGGCGCGCACCGTGGCGCGCGTGGCGGTCCATCCTTCCGTCACCGGCTACTCACGCGGCATGTTCCACATGGGGTCCGACTACGCCGGGCTCAGCGACGCGGCGGTGCTGATCTTCAACGAGTCCTTGGGTCTACCCGGAGCGGACTTGGCCGATTCCGTGTCCGCGCGTCAAGAGATATTCATCGGAGGCCACGGCCAGCCGGCCATCGACGCCCGCTCCTACTCCGACGACCTGCGCATGGGCGCGCGCGTCGTGAACTCCATCAACGGCGTCCAGTTCGAGGTCCGCCCCCAGCCCGATACCGGCTTCCTGCTCCACGGCGACTCCGGAGGCCCGGCCTACGACCTCGCCGGCAGGGTCGTGGGCGTGAACTCCTTCATCCGCCCCGGGGACTCGGTGCGCGTCATCAGCGGGACCCGTGAGTACTCGCGCTATACCTC
Organism: Elusimicrobiota bacterium; assembly: GCA_033875325.1. Classification (GTDB taxonomy): domain Bacteria; phylum Elusimicrobiota; class Elusimicrobia; order UBA1565; family UBA9628; genus GWA2-66-18. Next base: position 24,500 of record JANRKA010000122.1, read on the forward strand.
CTACCTCAGCAACATCTCGCGAGCGGATGTGATGCGCGCCTGGGTCGGCACCGCCGAGCAGGGGGCCGCGTCCGTCGCCTGCCCCTTCCCTCGTCTTCGCTAGGGACGCAGCTCGTCGCGAGTGGCGCGCTCGGGGAACAGCTCGCTCTCCCAGTCGCGGCGCGGCGCGGACTTGGGGTCGGCGGAGCCGAACTTCAGGTCGATGCGGATGGACGCCTCGCCCACGCCGCCGGGGCGGAAGCGGCCGGCGACCTTGGTGTAGAAGTCGTGCCAGCGCCGCGTCCAGCCGAACTCCTTCTCGAAGACGCGCGCGCCGTGCAGGCGTCCCGCGCCGCCCGGGGTCTCGGCGACGGCGCGCAGGCCGAAACTCACGCGCCAGGTGGGGCTCGACGGCGCCAGGCCGACCTCGGCGGAGGCCACGTAACGCGACGGGTCGGACAGGTTGTAGGCGAAGCCGCCGCCCAAAGACGGGCCCGTCTCGTCGCCCCAACGCGCGTCGAAGAGGACCGCGCGCTGGCCTTCCTCCAGCTGGTAGTCGTTGCGGAAGGTGAGGTTGAGCGCGTCGCTCGGGTTCCAGCTCGCCTCCGCGACGATGGGCAACACGCGCCGGCGGAAACCCACGGCGCGGTCGCGGAAGGTGCGGAAGTCGTAGCCCGACGACAGGCGCGCCCAGGTCCGCGGCGCCGGGAAGAACACGTCGGACAGCGTGACCAGGTTCTCCTCCACGCCCTTGTCCACGGCGCCGGAGTCGTCGTCGAGATGCCCCGGACGCTGGCGGCGCACCTGGCGGTAGCCCGCGTCCACGCCGCCCAGCGGCGTGTCGAGGCGCACCACCGCCTCGCCGCCGTAGCGGCCCACGGCCGCGTCGAGCACGGTCTGCGTGGAGCCGACGACCGAGCGTTCGTAGCGGTTGAAGTAGGTCTGCCGGTAGAGCAGCTTGGGCGCGAGGCTCACGCCGCGGGCGAGGTTGAAGGTGCGGGTGCCCTCCCACCCCGCGCCGACCGACTTCTCCAAGTAGGAGCGCGAGCGGTCGTATTCGTTGTCGGCGAAGCCGTCCAGGGTGTTGAGCCAGGGCAGGCGCCACAGGCGCAGCGGCGTGCTCTGCAGGTCCAGGCGCGGGGCGCTCTCGGTCTCCTTGACGAAGGTCCGGCGGTCGAGGGCGGCGCGGTCGAGGCGCGAGTAGGAGAGCCGAGCGGTCGCTTTCGAGAAGCGGTGCACCACGGCCGCGCCGTTGATGAGCTCGGGCGTGACGCGGAAGGTGTTGGAGCGCGCGTAGTGGTTGTTGAAGTCGGCGTCGGACTGGAACTGGAGGCGGCCCTGGAAGGACATGGACGAGGTCAGCGCCTGATACTGTTGGCCGAGCACGGTCCAGCGCTCGTCGCGCGTCGAGGTCTCCTTGATGCGGTAGCCGTACAGGGCCCCGCGCGAGTCGTCGCCGTCGCGCCGGAACAACTCGCCGCCGTAGCCGAAGCCCTGGCTCGCGTAGTAGTCGGCGAAGAGCTTGCTGTACACCGTGCGGCCGTGCTCCGTCGTCAGCGTGTTGCGCGCGAAAGGCCCGTTGCGGTTGTCGTAGCCGGGCGAGGTCTTCCAGCGCAGGAAGTGCTGCTTCTTGAGCGACTTGTAGAGGATGGGCGTGTAGAACACCGGCACCTCGCCGAGGTAGAAGAACACGTTGCGCGCCACCAGGCTCTTGCGCGGCTTGACCGTGATGCGCGAGGCGCGGAAATGGTAGTGCGGCTCGAGCGCCGAGCAGCTCGTGAAGTCGGCGGCGCGGTAGTCGAGGGTGCGGTCCTCGTGCATGCGGGCCTGCTTGGCCCGGATGCGCCAGTCGCCGTGCCCGGCCGAGGTCGTGAACAGGCGGCCGGAGTGGCGCTCGAAGTCGAACTCGCCGGACTCGCCGTAGAGCGCCGACCACCCGTCCTCGACGAGCATGGGCCCGTCGGTGCGCGCGCTGCGATGCGCGGTGTCCACCCACAGCTCCTCGGCCTTCACCGTCCAGGTGGATTCCTTCAGGCGCACCGCGCCCTTGAGGTGGAGAAGGGACTTGTCCGCGTCGAAGTCGGCCTCGTCGGCCTCGTAGTCCACGCGCGGGCCCGGCGGCGGCTCGGGCAGGGTGTAGTCGGCGGCGGCCGCGGGTCCCGCGACGAGCAGGAGCAGCAGGGCCGCCGCGCGCGTCATCGGCGCGCGCCTTCCAACGCGAGCAGGGCCGCGCCCAACGCGCCCCAGTCGCGGTCCGCCGGGGCCAGCAGCTTGAGCTTGTCGAAGGGGCGGCGGAAGGGCTGGCTGTCGAGCACGCGGCGCACGGGCTTGAGCAGCAGCTCGCCGGCGCGGGCCACGCCGCCCAGGATGTAAACCGACTCGGGGTTGAGGATGAGCACGAGGTTGGCGATGCCCTCGCCGAGCTTGGTGCCGACCTGCTCCCAGATGGCCTGCGCCTCGGCGTCGCCGGCGCGGGCGGCGTCGGCCAACTCCTTGGGCGTCACGCGCCGGCCCGCCAGGCGCTGGATGCCCGCCGTGCCGCAATAGGCCTCCAGGCAGCCGAAGCGCCCGCAGCCGCAAGGCTCGCCGCCCACGGTGATGACCATGTGCCCGATCTCGCCCGCCGAGCCGGTCGAGCCGCGGCGCAGCTTGCCGGCGAGGATGAGGCCCCCGCCCACGCCCGTGCCCAAGGTGATGACCACCGCGCTCTTGCGGCCGCGCGCCGCGGCCCAGGCCGCGGCGTTGGCGTCGTTCTCGACCACGGTCGGCAGGCCGAAGGCCTTCTTGAAGGGGTAACCGATCCAGCCCGGCAGGTTGGGCACGAACAGGAGCTTGCCCTTCTCATGGTCCACGCCGCCGGCCAGGGCCACGCCGACGCGGCGATGTCCCCAGCCCTTGGTCGCGGCCTTCACGCGCCGCACGAAGTCCGCCGGGCCCTTGCGGGGCTCGGTCGGTATCTGGACGGACTTGAGCACGCGGCCCTTCGCGTTGACGAGCGCGAGTTTGGCGTAGGTGCCGCCGACGTCGATGCCTAATGCGTTCATTTCAGCTCCCTCAAAACGGCTCCCGCGAGATACAGCGAGCCCGCGCAGACGACGGTTTTGCGGGCGCGCAGCGCGGAGCGCAGGTCGGAGATGGTGACCTTCGCGCGCGACGCGCGGCGCACGGCCTGCGCCAGGTCCACCGGGTCCATGGCCCGCGGGCTGGGCGGGCGCACGACGAAGACTTCCTTCAGAAAAGGGGCCAGCGGCGCGAGCACGCCGCGCGCGTCCTTGTCGCGCATCATGCCCAGCACCCAACGCGCCGGCCGGCGCGCGAAGGGCGAAGCCTTGAAGGTCGCGGCCAGCGCGCGCGCGGCCTCGGGGTTGTGGGCGCCGTCGATGATGACCGCGCGCCCGCCGCGGCGGCGCACCTCGAAGCGGCCCGGCCAGGACACCCGCGCCAGCCCCTTCCTCCACGCGGCCTCGGGCACGCGCAAGCCCGACGCCTCGACGGCGGCGTGGGCCAGCGCGGCGTTCCAGCCTTGGCGCGAGCCCAGCAGCGACAGCCGGTATCCGCCGACGGTCTGGACGCCTTTCTTCCAGTCCACCCGGGTCACGGGCCACGGTTTCTTGACGACGACGCGGCGGCCGCGCACGGCCAGCCGCTCCAACACGGCGTGACGCGGATGCACGGCGGGCCGGCCCGGCTTGAAGATGCCCGCCTTCTCGCCCGCGATGGCCTTGAGCGTGCGGCCCAGGTAGGCCTGGTGGTCGAAGTCCACCGAGGTCACGACGGCGGCCAGCGGGGCCTTGACGGCGTTGGTGGCGTCCAGGCGCCCGCCCAGGCCGGTCTCGAGGACCATGACGTCGCACTTCTTCTCGGCGAAATACCGGAAGGCGAGCACGGTGAGCAGCTCGAAGTAGGTCAGGTCCCCCGACGGGAACAGGCGCGCGAAGTCCGCCTTGGAGATGGGCGTGCCGTCCACGCTGACGCGCTCGCGGACCTCGAGCAGGTGCGGGCTGACGTAAAGACCCACCCGATAGCCCGCCGCGCGCAGCACGGAGGCGAGGATGGCGCAAGTCGAGCCTTTCCCGTTGGTGCCGGCGACATGGAAGGCGGGCACCTTCTCCTGCGGGTCGCCCAGGCGGGCCAACGCGCGTTTCACGCGCCCCAGGCCGAGGTCGATGACCGTCTCCTGGCGCGCCGCCAGGACGGCGAGCGCCCCCTCGTAGGTCATCTGAGGCGGGCGATGGCCACGCCGGCGCGAGCGAGCTTCTCCTCGACGGCCTCGTAGCCGCGGTCGATGTGATAGACGCGCGAGATGACGGTCTGCCCCTTGGCCGCGGCGCCGGCCACGAGCAGGGCCGCGCCCGCGCGGATGTCGGAGGCCATGATGGGCGCGCCGCTGAGGCGCTCGACGCCGGCCACCACGGCCACGCGCCCGGACACGGCGATCTGCGCGCCCATGCGGCCGAGCTCGGCGGCGTGGAGGAAGCGGTTCTCGAAGACGGTCTCGGTGACCTTGGCGAAACCCGTGCACAGCGTCATCAGCGCCATCCACGGCGCCTGCAGGTCGGTGGGGAAGCCGGGGTGCGGCTTGGTGACGATGGAGACCGCCTTGGGCCGGTGGGACATCGTCAGCTCGATGAAGCCCTTGCCCGTCTTGACCTTGGCGCCCGCCTTGCGCAGGGCGTCGAGCACGGCGCCCAGGTGCGCGGCCTCGGCTCCCTGGAGCCGCACCGTGCCGCGCGCCGCGGCGCAGGCGAGCAGGTAGGTGCCGGCCTCGATGCGGTCGGGGATGACGCGGTGGCGGCAGCCCTTCAGGCGCAGGCGGCCCTCGACGGTCACGGTCGCGGTGCCCGCCCCCGTCACCTTGGCGCCGAGCTTGGAGAGGAACGCGCCCAGGTCCTCCATCTCCGGCTCGCGCGCCGCGTTCTTGATGACGGTGCGCCCGGGCAGGGCCGCGGCGGCCATCATCAGGTTCTGGGTGGCGCCTACGCTGGGGAAACGCAGCTTGACGGTCGCGGCCTTCAGCGGCGCCGCGCTCATGATGATGTCGCCCTGGTCGGCGATGCGCCGCGCGCCCATGGTTTCGAAGCCCTTCAGGTGGATGTCGATGGGGCGCAGGCCGATGGCGCAGCCGCCGGGGATGGGCACGCGCACCAGGCCGAAACGCGCCAGCAGCGGCCCGGCGGCCAGCACCGAGGCGCGCATCTGCTTGACGATGTCGTAGGGGGCCTGCGTCTTGAGGGACCCCGTGGACTCCACGCGCACGGTGGAGCCGTCCACCTTCACGCGTTTGCCCAGGGACTCGAGCAGCCGGAAGGTGGTGCGCAGGTCGCGCAGAGTGGACGGGACGTTGTCCACGACGCAGGGCTCGTCGGTGAGCAAGGTCGCGATGAGGATGGGCAGGGCCGCGTTTTTGGCGCCGCTGACCTTGATGGTCCCGGACAACGGCCGCCCCCCGTCGATGACGAATCGGTCCATCAGGATGCCGATGCTACCATTTCGCCGCCGCCAAGCGTTCCACGCCCTGGGCGTCCTTCTTCAGCACGACGCTCGTGTAGCCGGCGTCGGCCAGCAGCGCGGCCACGGCGGGGCCCTGCCCCTCGCCGAACTCGAGCGCGATGAAGCCGCCGCTCTTGAGGAGCTTGGACGCCGCGACCGCGACGGCGCGCAGGGCGTCGAGCCCGTCCTTGCCGCCGTCGAGGGCCAGGCGCGGCTCCTTCAGCACCTCGGGCTCGAGTTTGTCCACTTCCTTGGACGGGATGTAGGGCGGGTTGGAGACCACGAGGTCGGCCCAGCCGCGCAGGTTCTGCTTCTCCGAGAACAGGTCCTCGCGCACGAAACGCACGCGGTTGCCGACGTGATGGGTGATGGCGTTCTTCTCGGCGAGCTTGAGGGCCTTGTCGGAGATGTCGGTGGCGAAGACGGTCGCGTGCGGCAGGAGCTGGGCCAAAGCGATGGCGATGCAGCCCGACCCCGTCCCGAGGTCCACCACCTTCGGCGCCGCCACGCCCAGCGACTTCACCAGCCGCTCGCACTCGAGCACCAGCTCCTCGGTCTCCGGGCGCGGGATGAGCACGTCGGGGGTCACCGCGATGTCGAGGCCCAGGAAGGGCTGGCGGCCCACGATGTGCGCGATGGGGCTGCGTTTGCCGCGCGCCTTGACCATCTCCCAGAAGTGGAAGGCCTGCTTCTCGGTGAGCCGGCGCCGGCCGTCGGCCACGGCCGCGCCGCGGCCCGTGCCCAGCGCCTCGGCCAGCAGGAACTCCGCGCTCGCCCGGCCTTCGGGCGCGCCGCGCTCGGCGAGGTAGGCCACGGCCTTCTCCAGCCACTCCGCGGAGGTCATGGCCTCACCCGGCGGCTTCCAGGCGCAGGCGCTTCTGCTCCTCGCGCAGCGCCTCGAGCACGGGGCCCACCGCGCCCTCCATGATCTCGGCCAGGTTGTGCCAGGAGCGCTCCAGGCGGTGGTCGGTCAGGCGCGACTGCGGGAAGTTGTAGGTGCGTATCTTCTCGGAGCGGTCGCCGGTGCCCACCTGCGCGCGCCGCGCCGAGGCGTTGGACGCCGCGGCTTTCTCGCGCTCGGCGTTGGCGAGCATGGCGACGAGGCGCTTCATGGCCTTGTCGCGGTTGCGGCCCTGGGAGCGTTCCTCCTGGCATTCGACGACGAGGCCGGTGGGGATGTGAGTGATCCGCACGGCGGTCTCGACCTTGTTGACGTTCTGCCCGCCCGCGCCGCCGGCGCGGTAGGTGTCGAGCTTGATCTCGTCGGGGCGCACGACGACCTCGGCGGTCTCGTCGGCCTCGGGCATGACGGCGACGGTGACGGTCGAGGTGTGGATGCGCCCCGCGGCCTCGGTGGCGGGCACGCGCTGGACGCGGTGCACGCCGCCCTCATGACGCAGCCAGGAGAAGACGTCCTTGCCGGAGACGAAGATGGTCGCCTGCTTGAGGCCCTTGATGCCGGTAGGCGAGCTCTCTTCGACGGTCACCTTCCAATTCTTGCCCTCGGCGAAGCGCATGTACATGCGCAGGAGCTCGGCGGCGAAAAGGCCGGCCTCATCGCCCCCCGCGCCGGCGCGCACCTCCAGGTAGCAGTCCTTGGCGTCGGCCGGGTCCTTGGGCACCAGCTCGAGCAGGATCTCCCCCTCGAGCTCGGCGCAGCGCTTCGTCGCCGCCTCCAGCTCGCTCTGGGCCATGTCCCTCATATCGGGGTCGGCGAGCATCCCTTTCAGGTCCCCGACCTCCTTCTCCAGCCGCACCAGCTCGCGCACCAGGCCCATGACCACCGAGGCCTGGCTGTGCTTGACCGAAAGCGCCTTGAGCTCCGTGGGCGACAGGCCGCCCCCCGCGAGCTTGGCTTCGAGCTCGTGGAACTCCTTGTCGAGTTGGGCGATCTTGGGATTCATGCGGGCACTTGTCAGGGCGACCCATCAAAGAAAAGGGCCCCGGCCATTCGGCCGGGGCCCTGACTGGACGAGACCGCTAGTCCTTCTTGGCGGGCTTGTCCTTCTTCTCGGCCTTCGGAGCGGCCTTCTTGTCGCCCTTCGCGGCCTTCTCGTCGGTCTTGGGAGCGGTGGAGAGGACCTTCTTCTTGTCGGCGCCGACGTGCGCGAGGCGCTTGACGGCGGTCGTCTTCTTGCGCTCGACGGTTTTGCCGCCCGTGGCCTCGAAGCGCTTCTTGAAGCGGTCGATGCGGCCGGCGGTGTCCACCAGGCGCTGCTGGCCGGTGTAGAACGGGTGCGAGAAGCTGGAGATGTCGAGCTTCACGAGCGGGTAGGTCTTGCCGTCCTCCCAGGTGGTCGTGTCCTTGGCGGGGATGGTCGAGCGCGTGATGAAGGACTTGTTCGCGGACATGTCCTGGAACACGACGGTGCGGTAAACGGGGTGGATGCCTTTCTTCATTGGGGGACTCTTCTACGAGGATTCGGCGGGTTATACGCCGAAGAAGATTATAGCACGAAGGAGGCTGAAATAAACGATTGTTTTATAATGACTATTTTGAAGTCACAATTTGTGACTTCAAACTTTTAGGCATCAATCGATGGAACTTTAGCCCCCCCTCATTCGTATGGAGAGTGATGGGTGCCCATTCCGACCTCGCTGGTCTCATCCATACCTTACGCGGGCATCGCGTGATGCTCAGCGGAGACCTGGCTCAGCTTTACAACGTCCTCCCGAAAGCCCTCATACAATCCGTCAAGAGAAACAGACGACGGTTTCCCGATGACTTCTGCTTTCAATTGAACGCCTCGGAGTGGACGAACTTGAAATCACAGATTGTGATTTCAAGTCGGGGCGGCGTACGACGCGCGGCCCCCTACGCCTTTACAGAACAAGGTGTCGCGATGCTCTCAAGCGTCCTGCATAGCCCGCAAGCCATAGAAGCGAACATTTCCATCATGCGTGCCTTCGTCGCAGCCCGCTCCCTCGCCGCGCAAAACCGGCGCATCCTGCGGAAGCTGTCGGAGCTCGAATCGCGCGTATCGAAGCACGACACCGAGATCGGCGCCCTCATCGACGCCATCCGCGAGTCCATCCCGGAACCGGAGGAGGAACGCCGCCGCATCGGCTTCCAAGCTCCCGAATGAGCCAACACATCACCGTCTCCCGCACGCCCGATGGCCGTGTTCGATTGCAAGTGCCGTATTCACCAGACAATCTGGCCGCCGTGAAGACCCTGCCCGGTCGCCGCTGGGACGCGATGGGCAAGGTGTGGAGCTTGCCCGATGAACCAGGCCTACGCCAACGCCTCGAGCATGCGTTCGCAGGACGACGCCTTCTCTGGACTGATGAGGATGCCTCGCCGCCGATTCCACCGACGACCGACTCCAGCCCGTTGGAGAAGGCGAACGCGGCGATGCGGGCACGCCACTTCAGCCCTAAGACGGTGAAAAGCTATCTGGCCTGGATCAGGCGGTTCCTCCAAGGCCATCCTGCCGGAGCGGGCGCCCTGGGCGAGGCGGAGGTCGGGGCCTTTCTGACCACCTTAGCCGTCGGAAGACACGTCGCGGCGTCCACGCAGAACCAAGCGCTCAACGCGCTGCTCTTCTTCTTCGAACACGTTCTGGAGCGCAAGCTCGGCATGATGGAAGGCGTCGTGCGCGCCCAACGCCCGGAGCGACTACCCCTCGTGCTCAGCCGTGACGAGGTCCGTTCCATCCTGGAACGCATGCAAGGCACGCCGCGGCTGATGGCGACGCTTCTCTACGGCTGCGGGCTGCGCCTGATGGAGTGCTGCCGGCTGAGAATCAAAGACCTCGACTGGGACCAAGGACAGATTCTCGTGCGTGCCGGCAAAGGCGACAAGGACCGCGTCACGCCCTTCCCCTCATCGCTGAAGGAGATCCTACGCGCCCACCTGGAAGAAGTCAGGCGCATCCATGACGACGACCTGTCTAAAGGCCTCGGCCGCGTGGAGCTGCCCAACGCCCTGGCCCGCAAATATCCCGCGGCGGACAAGGACTGGGGCTGGCAGTGGGTCTTTCCCGCCACCAGCCACTACACCGACGGGGAAACCGGCCAGAAACGGCGCCACCATCTTCATGAGTCTGTCCTCCAACGCGCATTCCGGGAAGCCCGCCTCAAAGCCGGCGTCTACAAACCCGCCGGGTGCCACACGCTGCGTCATTCCTTCGCGACACACTTACTCGAAGACGGCTACGACATCAGGACCGTCCAAGAACTCCTCGGCCACGCCGACGTGAGCACTACCATGATCTACACGCATGTCCTCTGTCGCGGCGGGCACGGCGTCCTCAGTCCAGCCGACCGTCTCGCCTCCCCCGGCCCAGCCGCCCACCCGCGACCTCGCCTGCTAGGCTATTGATGCTATACAGCCCCCACCGCCACCTATCACGCCGCGGATATTCATCCACAAGCTGGAATTATTGTGGTTTACCCTATACACTCCACAGAGCAGGCCAATATCCGTTCGGTACTATACAGACCTGCATACTCACAAGTTAGCCGCACAGAGAGCCGTAGACACGGGAGAATTGATGAGAATGCTTATCTCGGCGCAGCTCGGCTTGATGTTAGTTGCAAGCATTGCCTCGGCTGCTTCGCCCGACATCTCGGCGCTACTGAAAAAGACAACGGAAAT
>JANRKA010000123.1:0-18669 GCA_033875325.1 Elusimicrobiota bacterium
GAGCTCGGCGCGCGCCTTCGCCAGGCGCTCCGCGCCGGCCAGCCCGGCCACGGCCTCGGCCTCGGCCGCGCTCTCTCCGCCGGAGCAGCGCGCCAGCCACAGGCCGCCCCACAAGAGCACTTCGGCCGCCGCCGCGCTCGTGGCTTCGGGCGAGGGCGGCTCCATGGCGGACAGGAGCGACTCCACGCGCGCCTCGGAGGACTCCGCTCCGGGCGCGGCCGCGAACTCGGCGAGAGCCGCCGCGCGCAGCGGGCTGTAGGGGTGGGTCGAGAGCCAGTCCTCGGACGCCTCGACGCCGGCCGTCAGGCTCGTGATGTCGGCCATCTGGGTCTTGAGCGCCTCCAGGTCCAGCTTCACGTGCGGCTCGCCGAGCCCGCAGGTGAGCTTGAGCAGGGCCGACGCCGCGTCGGACAGGCTGCGGCAGCACAGGAAGCCCACCCGGTCGCAGGACAGCTCGGCGCGGCGGCTCCAGGACATCAGGGCCAAGGCCTGCGCCTGGGTCAGGCCCTTGGCGCCGCGCAGGAGGGCCGTCGCGGGCAGGTCGTGGTGGCGGAACGCGGCGTGGCCCAGCTCGTGGCCGGCCACGAAGAGAAGCTCGCCCGGCGTCATGCGCTCCACGATGCGGCTGGTGAAGAGCAGATAGACGCGCCCGTCGCCGGCGTCCATGCAGGCGGCGTTGAGCTTGGCGTCGTCGTGCACGAAGGCCTCCACGACGCGTCCGGCGGGACCCGCGAGGGCCTGCGCCTTCTTGAGCAGGGCGGCGAACTCCGGCATGAGCTTGTCGGTGACGCGCAAGGCCTCGGAGAGGAGTCGGCGGCGCTGGAGGTCGCCGGCCAGTCCGGCGCGCGCGGCGTCGCAGGCGCGCTTGACGGCCGGGTCCCCGAGAAGGGCCTCCATGCCCCGGCGCTCGGAGCGCAGGCGGATGGCGTCCACGCCGGCCGCGGCCGCGGGAACGCCCATGTCAGCGGAAGTAGCCGTCGCGGTTGTAGAGGAAGTAGGCGTCGAAGGGCTGCAGCTGCGGCAGGCGCACGAAACGCTCGCCCTTCGCGCCGGTCTCCTCGGCCAGGCCGAAGGCGAGCTTGGGCTTCTCGTCCTTCTTGTCCTCGGGCTCCTTGAGGAAGCCCGTCTCGCGTATCTCGTGGACCACGTGGTCTATCCATTTGAGCTTCACGGCCTGGTCCGCGAACTCCTCCCAGTCGCCGTCCACGTTGTGGGCGTACATCTCGTCGGTGAACTTCTTGAGGGAGGTGCCCATCTTCTGCGCCACGGGCTCGCGCAGGCGCTTGTCCCAGTCCTGGATGACGTCGTACTGCTGCTTCTGCTGCGTCGGGTTGCCGAAGATGACGCTCCAGATCTGGTGGTGCAGGATGATGGCGTTGGGGTAGGCGTAGGAGTGCGGAGCCAGAGTGGCGATGGTCGCCGCCATGCTCGCCGCGTAGGACTTGACCACCACGTGCACCGGGGCCTTGCTGGCCTTCATGGCCTTGAGGATGCGGTAGCCCTCCATCACCGAGCCGCCGGGGCTGCGGTCGATGACGATGAAGATGGGCAGCTCGGACGACTTGTTGTTCCAGTAGTGGATGCGGTCGGTCACGTAGTCGGCCACGCCGTAGATGATGGGGCCGTTGAGCGTGATGCGGCGGTCGGTGACGGTGAGCACGCCGTCCTTGAAGGGCTGCTTGAGGTAGTCGGGGTCGCGGTCCACGGCCTTCTTGAGCTTGTCCTTCTTCTCGCGGAGGTCCAGGTCCACCTTCAGGCCCACGGTCTTGCTCTCGGCCAGCTCCGCCTCGGCGCGCAGCTTGCGGCTCTGGAAATCGAGCTCGCGCATGGCCACGTCCATCTTGAGCTTCGCCAGGTCGGCGGCGGCCTGCTCGGCGGCGATCTTCTCGCGGGTGACCTCGTTCTCCAGGCGCAGCTTGTCGCGCTGGCGGCGCAGGGCCACGACCTCCTTCTTGAAGCGCTCCTCGTCGAGGTTCCCCTCGAGCTGGAGACGCTTGAGCTCCGCCTCGAGCGTCACGAGCTCGAGCTTCTGCTTCTCATAGAGCAGGTTGTACTTGGCCACGACCTCCTCGCGCTCCTCGGTGACCGGCCGCAGCTTGGCGGCGAGTTTCTGCTGCTCGATCTGGTTGGTCGCGGTCAGCTTGTCGAGCTGTTGCCGCTCCTCGGACTGCCCGGAGCCTCCGGACGACGGCGGGGTGCTGATGCCCGAGGCCGAAGGGCCGGAGAAGGTGGGCAGGGGCGAGGCGGCCGGCGTCCCGCTCGCCTTCGGCGCGCCGTTGGACGCGGCCGGCGCCTTGGACTCGTAGAGCGCAGGCGGCTGCTTGCCGTTGCCGAGCTGAGCCTTGGTTTCCTGGGCCGCGAGCGGCGCGGGCAGGAGGATGGCGGCGGACAGCAGGACGCGAAGGGTTCTCATGGGGGCTCCTCGGACACCGAAGGATAGGGCGGGCCTCGCGCCGCAAATGAATCCTGATATGAGGGGCAACATATCAGGCAACAGGAATCTCAATAAACGGCGAGGAACCCCATAGGTGCGGGTGGCGCCCTGCCATGTATGACTTTTCAGACGCCGCGATTTCCCCAGGTCGTTATAGCTGGGCGGTAGGTGGCTGCGGCGTCTGAAAAGTCATACATGGCAGGGCGACAGGACCCGCACCTTATTAAGGATTCCAGCTAGCCGAAGATGGCTTTGAAGATGCCCCGCGCCGCCGACACCGTGAAGCCGAGCGTGTCCGGGTCGTAGGCGACGGGCGGGCCCGGCTGGGGACGCTCATGGGCGCGCAGGCGCCGGAGCTCGTCCTGCAGACGGCGCATGTCGCGCTCGCGCGCGGCGTCCAAGCCGCCGCCGCGCACGAAAGCGGCGATGGCGGCCAACTCGTCGGCGTCGAACCAGGTGCCGTGCGGCCGGCACGCGTCGATGATGACGCCCGAGGCTCCGGCGAAGTTCACGCGGTTCATCATGTCGCCGCAGACGGCGCACGGCCGGTAACGCACCGGCGTCGCGCTGGGGTCGCGGGGCTTGGGCGGCGCGCTGAGCGAGCCGTCGCCCAGATAGGCGGCCTTGGCCGCGCGGTCCTCGCACAGCCGGCGCAAGGAGGCCGGGTCGGTCCACACCCCGCCGCAGGAAGGACAGCCGTCGAGGCGCACTCCGCCGAGCGACCGGCCCGAGAGCGCGACGCGGCACGACGGGCACGAGAGCGGCGCGCCCGGCGCCGGCGCCTCAGCCTCGCAGCCCGGGCAGGCCTTCGATTCGGCGAACGCCCAGGTGAAACACCACGGGCAACGCGCCGGGTGCAGGGCCGCCTTGCAGTAGGCGCAGGGGACGGGCGAGGCCGACGCCGGGGTCTCGGAGACCGCCCCGCACGACGGGCAGCGCAGCACCGAGGGTTTCATGCGTTCTCGCGGATGAGGTGGGCGAACCACGCGCCCAGGGGCAGGATGACGGCGAGCAGCAGCAGAGGATGGTCCCCCCCGTAGGTGATGGAGGGGTAGTGGTTCGACAGCATGGTGAACAACAGCGGCATGGACATGAAGGTGTTGTGCTTGGAGCAGCGTTTGGCCTCCAACGACAACTCCGGGCGCGGCGCGCCGCCGGACTCGGTGATGGCCATGATCTTCTTCTGGTTGGGGATGATGGTCATCCACACGTTGGTGACCATCACCGTGCCCATCATCGCGCCCACGTGCAGGTACGCGGCGCGGTCGGAGAGCGTCCTCATCAGCAGCCAGGCCGCGGCGAGCGTCAACAGGTAGAGGGCCGCGAAGCCCAGCGCCTCGCCGCGTCCCAGCGGCGTCTTCCAGACCAGGCGGTAGGCCGCGACCGCCCCGACGAGCGCGGCCGCGGAGACGAGCATGCCCTGCCAGCGCGGCAGCGCGGAGCCGTAGTCGAGCAGGGGCGCGCCCAGCCAGTAGGTGCTCACGAGCAGCGCGAAGCCGGTCAGCCAGGTGAACATCGCCTCCCACTTGAACCAGTGGAGCGTGCGAGGCATCACCTCCGGCCATTTCTGCTTCTCGACGAGGTAGAAGCCGCCGCCGTGCACCATCCAGAGCTCGCCCGAGATGTTGGGCTTGGCCGCGGCGTCCTTCGGCGGCTCGAAGGCCTTCTCCATCCAGTTGAACAGGTAGGTCTGCCCGATCCACATGATGCCGGCGATGGCGTGACCCCACCGCAGGAACAGGCTGACCCACTCTTGAAGGTCGCTCATCGCCTCACCACTCTCCCTTGGGCTGGTCCCCGGCCAGGGACAGCAGATAGGCGACGAGCGCGTCGAGCTCGCCCTCGTCGAGCACGCCCTCCCAGCCGGGCATGGTCACCTCGGCGGGCGGGCCGTCGTGCACCTCGGGGACGACGCCCTTCTTGAGCTTGGCCTTCAGCTCGGGCGCTGTGTAGGTGCTCATCAGCGGCGCCAGCGCGGGGATGACGCCGCCGTGCGCGCCGGGGTTCGGGTGCCCGCCGCGGCCCGCCGGCCCGTGGCAGGCCACGCAGCCCGCGCGGCCGTAGATGACCCAGCCTTTGTCCAAGGGGTCGGTCTCCGCGTCCCACGGCTCGACCGCCTCCCAGGCGCGGCCTTTCTGCCGCGACAGCCAAGCGGCGAGCGCGGCCCGGTCGGCCGCGGCCAGGCGCTGCTCGGGCATACGCGTGTCCGGCTTGTAGTGGCGCGGGCTGGCCAGCCACTTGTCGATCCACGCCTGGGGGCGGCGGTGCCCGACCATGGTCAGGTCCGGGCCCGCGTTGCCGCCCCGATGGCCCACCTTGTGGCAGGCCCGGCATCCGTGGGAGTCGAACAACGCCGCCGGCTCGGAGGCCAGCGCCGTCGCGGCGAGGAGCAGGGCCAGCGCGGTCATGGCAGGCGCAGCCCCGTCGCGGCGTCGAAACGGTGCACCGACGCGGGCGGGACCTCGACCTTGCAGGTCGAGCCCCCGGCCCAGGAGCCCGGGACCACGGCGCGCAGCGCGGCGCCGTCCGCGTCGAGCGTGAGGACGGTGTGCGAGCCGACGGGCTCGACGAGCACGACCGAGGCGGGCCGGCCGGAGCCGACCTTGACCTCCTCGGGGCGCACGCCCGCGAGCGTGCCGTCGGGCACGGCGCCGAACAGGCCGCAGGCGCGCGCCTGCGCGGCGGGGATGACGTTCATCGGCGGGGCGCCGAGGAAGGTCGCGACGTAGACGCTGGCGGGGCGCCGGTAGATCTCCTCCGGCGCGCCGACCTGCTGGAGCTTGCCCTCGTTCATCAGCACGACGCGGTCGGACATGGTCATGGCCTCGACCTGGTCGTGGGTGACGTAGACGACGGTGCCTTTGGCCTTCTTGAAGAGCAGCTTGAGCTCGCCGCGGGTGCGCTCGCGCAGCACGGCGTCCAGGTTGGAGAGCGGCTCGTCGAGGAGGAACACCTGGGGCTCGCGCACGAGCGCGCGCGCCAGCGCCACGCGCTGGCGCTGTCCGCCCGAGAGCGCCGCCGGCCTGCGCTCGAGCAGCCCCTCGAGCCCGAGCCGCTTGGCCGCGTCGGCCGTGCGCCGGGCGACCTCGGCGGCGGGCGTGCCGCGCAGCGTCAGACCCATGGCCACGTTCTCGGCGACGCTCAGGTGCGGGTACAGGGCGTAGTTCTGGAAGACGAAGGCGACGTCCCGGTCCTTGGGCTCGACGCGGGAGACCTCGCGCGCGCCGATGCTCAGGCGCCCGGAGTCGGCGTGTTCCAGCCCCGCGATGACGCGCAGCAAGGTGGTCTTGCCGCAGCCCGAGGGGCCGAGCAGGGAGACGAACTCGCCGTCGGCGACGGTGAACGACACGCCGTCGAGGACGGGCCTGTTCCCCCCGAACGACTTGCGGATCTCTTCGACTCTGACTTCGGCCATGGCTACCCCTTCACCGCTCCCGCGGTGAGACCTTCGACGATGCGGCGCTGGAACGCGAGCACCATCACCACGACGGGCAAGGTGGTCACGACCACCGCCGCCGCGATCTGCCCCCACGGGACCTCGTACACGGTCACGCCCGACAGCATCGCGATGCCCACGGGCACGGTGCGCGCGGCGTCGCGCGAGACCAAGGTCTGCGCGATGAGGAACTCGTTCCAGGAGAAGATGAACACGAGGATGGCCGTCGTCGCGACGGCCGGCGCCGACAACGGCAGGACGATCCTCCACAGCGTCTGCCAGCGCGAGAGGCCGTCGAGCCATGCCGCCTCCTCGACGTCCTTGGGCAGGCGGTCGAAGAAGGACTTGAGCACCCAGATGGCGAAGGGCAGGTTCAGGGCCGTGTAGGCGATGACCAACCCGGTCAGGCTGTTGAGCAGCCCCGCCCGCGTCGCCAGCTGCTTGAGCGGCACGATGAGGATGGTGCCGGGGAACAGCGAGAGGCCGAGGATGGCGAGCAGCGCCCAGCGGCCGCCCGGCAGGCCCAGGCGAGAGAACGCGTACGCCGCCGCCGCCGCCAGGCCGGTCGTCAGCGCGGTCGTGCCCAGGCCCACGAGCAGGCTGTTCCACATGTAGGTCGCGAACGGCCGCGCCTTGAAGATCTGCGCGTAGCTGCCGAAGTCCAGAGTGGACGGCCAATACCGCACGGGGACGGCCGCGACCTCGGCGGCGGGCTTGAGCGAGGTGACGACCTGCCACAGGAAAGGCGCCAGGCTCCAGGCCGTGACGAAGGCCACGGCGAGGCCGAAAAACACGCGGCCCAGCGGCGTGGGCCTCATCGCGGCTCCTCGCGCCGGGTCAGCGACAACAGCGCCGCCGCCAGCAGCACCAGCACGCCCGCCATCGCGACCGTGAGCGCGCAGCCGTACGCCAGCTCCTGGTAGCGGAACACCACGTCGTAGATGTACACCGACAAGGTCTGCGTGCGACCGCCGGGCCCGCCGCCGGTCAGGACGTAGACGAGGTCGAAGAGGCCGAACGCCGAGATGGCGCGGAAGACGACGGCGACCGCGATGGTGGGCCGCAGCAGCGGCAAGGTCACCATGAAGAAGCGGCGCACGGGCCCGGCCCCGTCGATGGCCGCGGCCTCATACAGCTCGCCGGGGATGGCCGCCAGGCCGCTCATCAGCAGCACGGCCATGAACGGCGTGGTCTTCCACACGTCGGCGAGCACGATGGCCCAGTAGGCGCTCGAGGCGTCGGCCAGCCAGGCCACCTGCGGCGAGGCGGTCAGGCCCGCGCGGAACAACAGGTCGCCCATCACGCCGTAATCCGCGTTGAAGATCCAGCGCCAGGCCATCGCCATCACGGCCGTGGGCAGGGCCCAGGGGATGAGCACGGCCGCGCGCACGAGCCCCCGGCCGGCGAAAGGCGACCACAACACGAGCGCCATGACCAGGCCGAGGAGCAGCTCCAACGCCACGGTCACGACGGTCAGCGACAGGGTCGTGCGCATCACCGGCCAGAAGCGCGTGTCCACGGCGAGCCGGTGGTACTCCCCGGCGAGACGGAAGGTCTCGAAGATGGGCAGGAGGCTGACGACCCCCATGACGAGCAGGGCCGGCGCGACGTAGAGCCAGTCGACGGCGCCCGCCTTGGACGAGTCCCGCATCAGCGCGCCGCCGCCGCCCGGATCTCGGTCGCCGCGGCCTTCAGCGCCTCCTCCGGGGTCTCCTGGCGCGAGAGCGCCGCCGACACGTGCATCTGCAGCGCGTCCGACATGCGCGGCCAGCGCGGATGCACGGGCCGCGGCCGCGCGGCCGCCAGGACCCGGCCGAGGTCCTTCATGTGCGGAGCGGCCCTCAGCACCTCCGGATGGGAGTACAGGGAGCGGCGCGTGGGGAGGATGCCGCCCTGCAAAAACGCCAGCTTCTGGCTCTCCTCGGACGCGAAGAACTCGGCGAGCTTGTAGGCCTCGCGCGGATGACGGGAGTAGGCCGAGAGCGCGAAGCCCCACCCGCCCAAGGTCGCGGCGGGGCGGCCTCCGGGCGCGGAGACCATCGGCACGATGCCCACCTTGCCGCGGACCGGCGACCCCTCCTTCTGCATCAAGTTCCACGCGTAGGGCCAGTTGCGCATGAACACGGCGCGGCCCTCCTGGAACGCGTTGCGGGCCTCCTCCTCCTGGTAGGTGAGCACGGCCTGCGGGACGACCTTGTCCTTGTAGATGGCGTCGACGAGCGCGGTCAGCGCCGCGACGGCCTCGGGCCGGTCCACGAGCACCTCGCCGTCCGCGGAGAGCAGGTCGCCCCCGAAGCCCCAGACGACCTCGAGGAAGGCGCAGACCAGGCCTTCGTACTGCTTGCCCTGGAACACGAAGCCGGCGACCTCCTTGGACTGCGTCGCCTTCGCCGCGGCAACGAGCTGAGCCCAGGTGCTCGGGACGGGGATGCCTTTGGCCGCCAACAGGTCCTTGCGGTAGTAGAGCATGCCGCCATCGGACTGGATGGGCAGCCGGTAGGTTTTTCCCTGATAACGAGAGCCCTCCATGTCGCCGGGCAGGAACAGGGCCGCGGTCGCGGGCGGCAGCAGGTCGTCGAGGGGACGCAGCCAGCCTTGGGCCGCGAACTTGGGCAGCCACGCCACGTCCACGTAGGCCAGGTCGTAGGCGTCGTCCTCGGCCATGAACGCGGTCGAATACATGTTCTCGCGCGCGTCGCCGGAGGACGGCCCCTCGATCATCTCCACCTTGATGCCGGGGTTGGCCTTCTCGAAGCGCTCGATGATGACCTTGGAGAAGCCGCCGACGTCGGGACTGGCGAGGTAGCGGACGCGGACCTTGCCGTCGGCGGGCTCGGAACGGCCGCAGGCCGCGACGGTGGCGGCGAGGACGACGGGGGCGAGCCGCCGGAGCATGGGTTATTCTACCTTAGTAGAATGCCGCCGATGGACACGCCCGACCTGCGCACCGAGCGCCTGCGCCTGCGCCGCTACCGGCCGGAGGACTTCGGCTTCTTCGCCCGCCTGTTCGGCGACCCCGAGGTCGTGCGCTACTCGTCATCCGGCCTGCTCGCGCCGGAGCAGGCGCGCGCCCTCTTCGACAAGGTCTTCGGCGTGTACGCGGAGGGCCGTTTCGCCGTCTGGTGCGTCACGCTGGACGACGAGCCCATCGGCCACGCCGAGCTCAAGCCGCGCGCCGGCGAGGAAGGCCTGGAGCTCGTCTACTTCCTCGACCCGTCGCGTTGGGGTCAAGGCTGCGGGACCGAGGTCGTGGACGCGCTCACGCGCCACGGCGAGACGCTCACGCCCCGCTTGCTCGCGACCGTGGCGCCGGGCAACGCCGCCTCCATACGGCTCCTGCGCAAGGCGGGCTTCGCCTTCCTCCGGCAGGTCGAGGAAGCGGACGGGCCGTGCGCCTACTACGAGCGCCGGAAGGCCTGACGCGCGCTCACGCCAGCTGGCCGCCGCACGACGAGCCGGAGCCCGCGGTGCACCCGTAGCAGTGGCGGGCGGTGACGACGCCGCGCGCCGCCCACTTCTCCGGGTCGAAGTCGAACACGGTCATGCCCGGCACGGCCAGCGGCAGCTCCAGCATCTGGTTGAAGTCGCAGTCGTAGAGCTTCCCGTCCCAGCCCACGGAGAGGGTGTTGCGGCACATGAGACCGGCGACGGTGCCCGGGTTGTACGCGTCGATGAGCGTCTTCAGGTACGCCTCCAGGTTGCCGGAGGCCTCGAGCCAGTCGAGGTAGCGGGAGATGGGCATGTTCGCGATGCACAACAGGCGGTCGAAGGAGACGCCCTCCTCGGCCAGCGCCGCGCGCCACTCCTTCTCCATCGCCTTCTGGTCCCCGGGCAGGAAGGCCCCGACGGGGTTGGAGACGAGGGTGAGCACCCGGCCCGGGTCGCCGCGGCCGTAGCCGCGCTCGTTGAGGAGCCTCAGCGCCCTGAGCGACTTGTCGAAGGTGCCGTCCCCCCGCTGCGCGTCGGTGGACCGGCGCCGCGCGTGCGGCAGGGACGCCGTCACCTCGACGCCGCGCTCCGCGAGGAAACCCGCGAGGTCCTTCTCGCGCTCGAGCAGCAGCACGGTGAGGTTGCAGCGGTCGATGACGCGTTTGCCGCGCGCCACGCACGCGTCCACGAGGCGGCGGAACCCCGGATTGAGCTCCGGCGCGCCGCCCGTGAGGTCCACGACGCGCGCCTGCGTCTTGTCGAGAGCCGCCAGGCACGCGTCCACGGTGCGCTCGTCCATGTTCTCGACCGTCTTGTCCGGCCCCGCGTCCACGTGGCAGTGCCGGCAGGTCATGTTGCACAGCTTCCCGAGGTTGATCTGGAACACCTCGAGAGCGGCCGGGCGCAGGGGCGCGCCGACGGCCGCGGCGAAGACGCCCCCGTGCGCGGCGCCGGGGAGCGCCAGCGAGGCCAGGCGCTCGAGCTGTCGCGCCGGGGGCCGGCTCACATGCTCGCCTTCTCGGCGTGCTCCTGCATCTGCCGGCCGTGCACGAGCGACGCGCCGCCGCGGATGGCGCAGGCCACGTGCACCGCCTCGGTCATCTGCTCGAGGTCCGCGCCCTGCTTGAGCGCGTCGCCGCTGTAGGCGTCGATGCAGTAGGGGCACTGCACGGCGTGCGCCACGGCCAACGCGATGAGGGACTTCTCGCGCGCGGACAAGGCGCCGGCCTTGAACACCTCGCCGTAGTAATCGAAGAACTTCGCGGCCAGCGTCGGGGCGCCCTTGGCGATGTCGCCGAAGCCGTGCAGGTGCTTCTTGTCGTAGTAGTGGTCGCTCATGCCCTGATGATAGGAATTTGCGGGGAGCGCCGCCCGCGGCCCGCCCGGTCAGCGGGAGGCGCGGCTGAGGAGGTAGGAGGCGGCGAGGTAGAGCGGGATGAAGGCGGTGGCGGACCAGAACAACCAGGGGGCCGCGAAACCGGCGGCGAAGAGGGTCAGCAGGACGGCCCAGCCGCCCATGGCCACGCCCCAGGCGGAGCCGGTGAACCAGACGAGGTTCTTGGTGTGCATGGCGCGCGGCAGCATGAGCAGGTTGCCCGCCATGGCGAGGAGCAAGGTGCCGATGGCGATGCCGGCCATCCCGGCGGGGTTGGTCAGGTTGCTCATGAGCTGCGCGACGGGGCCGTACATGAAGAGCAAGGTCGCGGTCCAGGCGCCGAGGTTCGACCACAGGCTCTTGAGCGGGGCGGGCAGGCGGCCCTTGGAGTCGAGATAGGTCGCGGCCAGGCCGAGAGCGCCGGCGACGACGCCCGGCCAGTAGGAGAACAACGCCGCGGGCGCGAAGGTCGCCCAGAGCACCTGAGGCAGGACGACGAGGCCGAGCAGGGAGCTCGCCTTCGACCAGAAGGACCACAGCCCCGCCGGCGCCTTGTCCTTGAACTTCAGGCGGTTGAGAACCAGTCCCGCGACGATGGCGCCCATCACGGCCGCGAAGGCCGTCGCCGGCATGAAGCCCGCCATGAAGATCTGCGCGACGACGACCGCGCTCGTGACCACGCCGATGGCCTGCACCCGCGCGGCGCTGCTCTCCTTCTGGGAAGCGAACCACGACAGGAGGAGCATGTTGCCCAGGATGCCGGTGGAGTAACCCATCCACGGCAGGTTCGCGAGCTGCTCCGGGTGGCCGGCGAGCAGGTTGGTCAGGTTCGCCCAGATCTGGGGAGCCTGCAGCGCGAGGAAGGGCACGGCCGCGAAGTCGGTCAAGCGCTGCGTCCAACGGTCCCACTGCGCCGCGAACGCCTTTTTGGCGGGCGGGGCGGGCAGGCCCTCGCCGGGGCGCGGGCCCTCGTTGGGGGCGGCGAGGCGCGCCGCGGGGGCCGAAAGCGTCTCGACCTTGAAGAGGTGGGTGCCGGCGCCCGGCAGCTCGACGTAGAGCCCGTTGGCCAGCAGGTCCGCGCCGTCGCGCTCGAACACGATGGACTCGTCGAGCCGGTCGGTGAAGCGGTAGCGCTTGCCCGCCTCCGGCACGAAGGCGCCGAGACCCTTGAGCACGGCCTTGTCGAAGCGGAACTGCGCGCCGGAACGGGACTCCGACCAGTTGGCCGCCATGACGAAGGTGTTGATGCCGTCGTTCTGGCTCCAAGCGACGAGAGGCGCGTCCCAGTTCGGCGTGAGCACCTCCATCACGCCGCGGTCGAAGGTGTCGGCGGCCTCCTCGCCGACGGCGAGCACCTTGGCGAGGTGGGCGCGATGCTCGTCGTTGGACTTGGTCCAGTCGATGAGGACGGGGATGTCGTAGGGGATGGCCTTGGCGGTGTCCACGGACTTGGACAGGTCGCCGATGAGGTTGTCGCGCTGGCCCACGCCCTGCTCCAGGCCGTTGTAGTAGAGGATGGGGCGCATAAGCATCGCGGTGAGCACCGCGGACTTGAACAGGCGGCCGAACTTGTCCACGGGGTTGCCTTCGCCGCCGTCGTGGGTGCCGACGAAGTTCACCATGGGGGCGCCGCCGCGCTGCCAGCGGCGGAAGGCGGCGTGGCGCATGGCGTCGCGGATGCGCGAGGCGGAGCGCGACTGCATCGCGTCGTAGAGCCCGACCTGCCCGCGCGCGGCGTCGTGGTCGTTCTTGTTGTAGACGCCGTCGGAGCCCGAGCGCGACAACTCGTCGGCGTGCGCGTAGGCCTCGTCGATCATCACGGCGGAGCCGGTGCGCTCCTTGACCGCGTCGGTGGCCTCCTCGAAGAACTCGGCGCCGTTGAGCGCCTTCCAGCGCTTCTCGAAGCCCGCGAGCATGGCCGCGTGCGCGTCGCGCATCCAGCCGGCGGGGACGTCGTTCAGCTCGTCGCGCAGGATGTGCAGCCAGCGCGACGGGTAGCGCGCGTTGAGGATCTCGTAGGCCATGTCGCGGCGCGCCGAGTCCACGCCCAGGTCCTCGAAGAGGCGCCGCATCTCGGCGGTCTGCCACTCCCGCGCCGCGGGCTGGGAGTAGTCGATCTGCGCCAGGTCCACCCACATCACGTCGCCGAAGTCGGTGCGCGGATGGTGGACGAGGATGCGCATCGGCTTGCGCGTGCCGTCGGGCATCGGGTAGGCCTCGGTGCGCACGAGGCGGTAGATGGGCGCGCGATGGGGGCTGCGCTCGCGCGGGACCTGGGCCATGATCTCGTCGTCGGAGAGATGCTGCGGCGGCACCACGTGCAGGAAGCTCTCGGGACGGCGCCGGATCATCTCGCTGTCGAGCGAGGTGTGATTGGGGATGAAGTCGAGCTTGACCTTCAGCCCGGCCGCGTGGGCGCGCGCCACGAAAGCCTTGAAGGCCGCCTCGCCGCCCAGCTCCTTCTTGAGGATGTAGCCCTTGATGGAATAGGAGGAGCCGCCTCCCGTGCCCCAACGGTTGACCTCGCCGATCTCGAAGACGTCCATGAGCCACAGCTCGTTGGCGCGGATGGCGGGGTCGTTCTTGAGGCGCGCGAGCTCGGCCTCGTCGAGGGAGTCGAAGAAGTTCTTGCCGGGCTTGAGGCGGTTGTACGCCCGAGCGAAGATCATGTAGGTCGAGTTGCGGCGGCCCCAGGAGGCGTCGTCGAAGGAGGAGACGCGCGCGCGCAGGTTGCCGACGGCCTCGGCGAGCAGGGCGTCGAAGCGGGCCGCCTTCAGGTCCAGGGGCAGCGCCTCGGTGCGCAGGTCCGCGAAGCGCGCGCGCCAGGCGTCCATCACGCGCGAGCCCGACAGCAGGGCGTCCACGTAGGCGAACTGGTCGTTGAGCTGGGCCTTCGTGTCCACGCCGTTGGCGGCCAGCTCGCGCAGGCTGTAGAGGAAGCCCTCCAGGCCCGCCGAACGCGCCGTGTACCAACTCGAGCCCGACTTGAAGCGGAACGCGGTGACGCGGCGGCCGTCTTCGGCGTCCACCCCGTCCATGAGCACGCGTTTGTAGTCCTTGAGCCAGGCGCGGCGCGCCCGAGCGCCCGCGGCCGCGGCCGCGGGTTCCTCGGCCGCGAAGGCGGCGAGGGTCCGCGCGGCCGCCTCGGCCGGCTTGAAGCCCGGCAGTCGGGCGCGCAGGGCCGACCACAGGTTCCCCCAGAAGCCGGGTTCGGGCTCGACCGCCGCGGGCTCCAGCGCGGGGCGCAGCTTCTGCGCGTAGCCTTCGGCCTCGCGGGCGAGCGCGGCGGGGTCGTCGAGCCGGGCCTCGAGGGAGGTCAGCGCGCCCGCGAGGTCGGTGAACAAGCCGCCGCCGACCTCGTGAGGGCGGCTGGCGGGCATGGGCTTGAGATGGCGCGCGGCGTGGGCGACCACGAGCTGGAACCAGCCCGCGGGCACGGGCGCGGAACGCAGCGCCAGCCCCTCGACGAGCGTCCGCGTGAGGGCGGCGAGCTTCTCCGCGGTGCGCTCGGCGGCGGCGCCGGTGCCGAGCACCGCGCCCTCGGCCGGCGGGGCGTCGGGCAGGAGCTCGTCGACGAGATCGGTCCAGGTGATGACGGGGCGCTCGGCCGTGCCGCGCGCGGAGTAGAAGGCGGGCTCCCGGTCCCCCGACGCGGCGGCGACCGTGACCGCGAGCGCCGAGTCGCCGGGCGCGGTCAGGGAGCCGGCGCGCGGGCCGGAGTCGCCGGCGGGGACGACGACGCCCAGGCCCGACGCCACGAGACGGTCCACGAGCACGGTGAGGGCGGAGCGGCGGCGCGCGGGCGCCGAAAGCGCGAGGGAGACGACGACGGGGCCCTTGCCCTCGGCCATGTCGGCCAGGCCCTCGAGGGCCGCCATCACGCGCGCCTCCGACACGCCCGCGGACGCGCGGACCTTCACCAAAGAGAGGTCGGCCGTCTTGGGCAGGGACACCGGCGACTCGCCGTCGACGAGGTCGAGGACCGTGCCGGCGCCCGCGGCCCCGGAGGCCAGCGGGTAGAGCGGCAGGGACGCCCGCACGCCGAAGCCGTAGTGCTGCAGCGCGATGGTGAACGCATAGAGCTTGTGCTCGGGCACCGACACCCACAACAGGCCGGAGCGGCCCAGCGGCGCCCGCAGGGTCGCCTCGAAGCGGCGCAGGAAGCTGGGGTCGATGGCCGAGGCGTCGGCCGCGGCGCCGGACGGGGGCAGGAGGATGAGGTCGATGGGGCCCGCCGCGGGGTCCACGCCCGCGACGCCGATGCCGGCGGGGTCGGCCAGGGCGGTCGGCGCGTCGAGCGGGACGTTGACCACGCGCGCCAGCTGCTGGACGAGCTCGCTGAGCGCGCCGGGCTTGAGGATGGCGTCCTTGTTGCGGATGACGAAGCCGGTGACGATGGCCTTCAGCGGCTCCTGGCGCAGGCGCGCCACGAAGGTCTTGTCGCGCAGCGCGATGGGGAAGAACTTCTGGATGGTGCGCGTCAGCGCGATGTTGTCGGGGCCGGCGGCCTCGAGCAGGTCCATGACGACCTGGTCGCTGACGGCCTCCGGCGCGGCCGAGGCGATGTTGCCCAACGACGCGGCGGCGAGATGGCGGACGTTGCCGCGCTCCGCGCCGTCCTTCACGCGGGCCGACAACGCCTCGGCCTCCTTGGCGCCGACCTGGGCCTGCAGCTGGCCCAGCAGCCAGGCCGCGGAGAAACGCGCGCTCTTGTCCGCCGAGCCGAGCTCCTTGATGGCGCGCGCGATGGACCCGCGGTCGCCGCGCCGCGCCAACGCGTACGCCGCGTAGGCGCCGACGTCCCAGGCCTCGCGCTCGGCGGCCTTGGCCAGGAGCACGTCCACCGTGTGCGTGGGCGTCTCCGCCAGCGCCAGGAACGCCATGCGACGCACGCGCGGGTCCGCGTCGTTGAGAGCGGCCTCGGCCAGCGGCAGGGCGGCGGCGGCGACGCGGAAGTTGAGCAGGACGAAGGCGGCCTGGTGGCGCACGAGCCACACGGGGTCCTTGAGCGCCGCGACGACCTTGGGCAGCACGGCGTCGCGGGCGGCGTTGAAGCGGCGCTGCGCCTCGCCCTGCGCGGCGTTGGTCAGCGCGGCGCGGTCCTCGGGCGGCATGTCGGCGTCGTCCTCGCCCGACTCGTCGAGCTGCACCAGCGCCTCGCTCTTGGCCAACTCCGCGGCCTTGAAGGCTTCTTCCTCGGCGTCGTTGACGGCCTTCAGCCGCTCGAGCCAGTCCCAACCCTCGGCGGGCGCGGCGGGCTCGCGCGCGAGCAGGCGGCGCAGACCGCGGCCCAGGCGGGCGCCGGACGCGGAAGCGACGAGCTTCACCGCGGCCCACGCGTCCACCAGGCCGGCGCCCTGGAACCAGACCGGCGCGCCCATGTCGCGCGCGGTGCGCATGAGCACGGCCTTCATCGCGAACGGGAGGTTCTCCGCCACGAACGGCGTCATCGCGCCCGTCGCCTTCATCGCCTGCTTGACCAGCAGGGCGATGCCCGCGACCATCGGGTTCGACATCGAGGTCCCGGACAGGCCCGTGTGTTTGCCGTCCTCGTGGTCCGAGGCCGAGCGCGGCGAGTCCTTCGACTTGGAGGAGAAGATGCCGTGCAGGTAGATGGCGGCCTGGCCCGCCGCGGTGAGGATGTCGCCGCCCAACGCGGTGAGCTCGGGCTTGAGGCGCAGACGGCGGATGGCGTAGCGGCGGTCGGTGTCCGGGCCGACCGAGCTGAAGAAGGATATCTCGGGGCGGCCGTCGTCCAGGCTCTTGGCCGCGGCGGCCACCGCGATGACTTCCGCTCCCGCCGAAGGCTGCGAGAGCGTGCGGTCGAACGGCCCGGAGTTCCCGGCGCTGGCGGTCACGATGGGGTACTCGCCGTTGGACATCTTCTGCCGCGTGAGCTGGGAGAAGAACTCCGCCAGGTTGTCGGCCGAGGAGCCGCGGCTGCCCAGGCTCAGGCTCACCACGTCGGCGCCGCGCTCCCGCGCGATGACCGCGGAGCCCATGATGTCGCCGTCGGAGGCGCCGGGCGTCTCGCGGGAGAAGACCTTGACCATGACGCCTTCGGCCTTGGGCGCCATGCCGATGAAGGGCGAGCGGTCGGCGATGGAGATGCCCGCCACGTGCGTGCCGTGGCCGTGCCAGTCCTCGGGGCCCTCGTTGACCATGTCCACGGTGTCGAGACGGCCCAGGAAGTCCTCGTGGGTCGTGTCGCCGCCGGTGTCCACCCACAGGATGGTCCCCGCCGCGCCGGTGAAGCCGGCCTGCCACACCGGTTTGACGCCCTGCGGCCCCGCCGAATCCATCAGGTGAGGGTAGAAGTCCTGCTTGGACGCCGAGATGGTCACCGACTCGGAGCTGACGAACTTGCGGATGGCGGCGGCGTTGCGGCGCGGCACCGTGACGTAGATCTCCTGGCGGCCGAGGTCGGCGGCGAAGACGTGGCGCACGCTCACGCCCATCTCGTCGAAGAGGGGCAGTTGGGCGCCGAACCCGGCCTGCGTCAGCGCGGCGCGCGCCTTCTCGACGCCCTGCGGGGTGCGGTCGGCGTTGGCGACCGAGGTCTCGATGCGGCCGCCGGAGACGGGACGCAGCCACAGGCCGACGCGGGCCTCGACCTTGCGCACGACGAGCACGTGGCCGCCGTCCTCGAGGTCCACGCGCGTGACCTTGAGCTGGCCGCCGTCGGGCGACTCCCAGTAGCGCAGCAGGCGCTCCCACACGGCCACGCCCGCGTCGCGCGGGCCGAAGGAGACGAAGGCCATGCCGCGGTCGGCAAGGCTGCGGTAGAGCCCCTCGGTCACGCCCGCGATCTGCATCCCCTTCAGGCGCGAGGACGCGATCTGATGCCAGAGACGGCGCACGTCGGACTCGAAGGCCGCCAGCGCCTTGCGCGAGCCTTTGCGCCGCAGGCGCTCGGCCTTGTTGACGAGCTCGCTCCAGCCCTTGGCCTCCGCGCTGTCGGCCGCGAAGGAGGCGCCGCCGCGCGCGACGAGACGGGTGGAGAGCAGGTAGAGGCTGTCGAGCTGCTGCAGGGCGGCCTCGAGGCGGCGCCCGTCCATCGACTCGGCCGTCGGCAGCAGCGCCGACGCGCCGCCGAGCACGACCGCGTGGAAGCGCCGCTCGTCGGCCTGGGCGAGGGCCTGCGCCGGGTCGCGGCTCTCGACCGGGGTCACGCGCGCGGCGCCGTCGGAGAGGCCCGCGTAGAGCGTCGGGTCGCGCAGCTCGGCGGCGCCGGGGTTGAGGACGAGCACGTCGAAGGCGGAGGCGAGCTTCAGCGAGATCTGGGCCTGGCGCAGCGCGCGCTCGAGCGCCGGGATCTTGATCGTCTTGAGGGCGCCGGGGCCGCGCAGCTCGCTGGCGCGCGCGCGGATCTCCGAGAAGAAGGAGTGGATGACGCGCCGCAGGGCGCCGCGCGGAGGGCCGCGCGTGCCGCCGCGCTTGACGTGGGACAGCTCATGGAGGAGGGTCAGGCGCAGGAAGGCCGGGAAGGCGAGCAGCTCGGGGCGCACCCAGATGGAGCCGCGCGCCGCGAAGGCGAAGGCCATGCCGTTCCAGCCGTCGGGCCGGTAGGGCTTGATGAGCGCCGCCGCGTTGGCGTCCAGGCGGCCCTCGAGCACCTCCGCGCGCAGGAAGGCGCGGAACTGCTCGTCGGTGATCTTGCGGCCCTTCCAGAGCATGAGCCCGTAGGTGGCGGCCTCGAAAGCCGCGTTGAGCACGAACGCCCCGGAGATGGCCAAGGTCGTCGCGGCGGCGATGCCGAGGGCGGCGAGCGCGGCCGTGGGCTCGCCGCCCGACGCGGAGAAGGACGCGGCGGTCCAGCGCGAAGCCTCGAGCGCCAGCCACGCCGCGCCGGAGACCGCGGCCAGCCACAGCGGGAACAACGCGGTGCGGTTCTCGCGCTCGGCGCGCGGCGGCAGGGGTTCGGCCGCGCGAGCCGGGCGGGGCGCGTCGGCGGCGGCGGCGAAGGGCGCCAACGGCCGGCTGCCCGCCCCGGGC
>JANRKA010000124.1:0-5217 GCA_033875325.1 Elusimicrobiota bacterium
GGCCAACGCCGCGGGGGAGGCGCCCGGCGCCACGCGCAGCAGCACGCGGTGCTCCGTGCCGGAGGGGCCCGCGCTCACGCCGGAGACGCCGAAACCGCCGCCGGGTGCGGCGGCGGCGGCGCGCCGGGCGCGCAGGCGCGCGTCGAGCTTCGAGGCGGCTTGACCGTGGGCGGCGCCCGCGGCGAGGCACGCCGCGACGGCCGCCACGGCGAGGACCCGGGCGGTGCGAAAGGGCATCGCCCCAGGATAACCCCGCCCACCGGGGGCGTCAAGGACGGGGATATTAAGGGAAAAAGAGAGCCCCGGGGCGGCGCCCCGGGGCTGCTCTCACTCGGCCCGGAGGGTCGTCAGTCCGACTTCTCGGCGGAGATGAGCCCGAGGTCGATGCCTTTGACGACGGCTTCGGTGCGGTTGGAGACGGAGAGCTTCTGGAACATGCTGTTGAGGTGGTTCTTGACGGTCTTCACCGAGCACTCCAGCGACGCCGCGATCTCCTTGTTCGACTGGCCGCGTCCCAGGAGGGCGAGCACCTTGATCTCGGTCTTGGTCAGCGCGACCAGAGACGCCTCCGCGTTGGCCGTGCCCATGTTGCGCAGGCCGTCGATGAGCTTGCTCATCACGGGCTGAGGGATCATGACGCCGGAGTTGGCGAAGGTCTTGAGCGCGTTGACGAGCTCGGAGGCCGGCAGCATCTTCGAGAGGTAGCCGTTGGCGCCGGCCTGGATGGCCTCCATCACGTGGGCCTCGTCCTCGTACGAGGAGAGGATGAGCACGTTCGTGTTGGGGCAGTCCTTGTGGATCTGGCGCGTGGCCTCGATGCCGTCCATCTTGGGCAGCTTGATGTCGAGGAGGATGACGGTGGGCTTGAGCTTCTTGACGAGGCGCAGGGCCTCGTTGCCGTCGGCGGCCTCGCCGATGACCGAGATGTTCTTCTCGTTCTCCAGGAGGTCCTTGATGCCCTCCCGGAACAGCGTCTGGTCGTCGGCGATGACGACCGAGATCTTCTTGGCGACGAGCTTCTTGGCCACTCTTATCCTCCGCGGTGTGCTGCGCTGGTGACGGCCGGTTATATTACCTTAATTGGGCGCGCGCGCAACAGCGCCGCGCCCCGCGCGGGCCCCGCGCTTGTGGCGGGGGCGCTCGTGTGCTAAAATGTCGCGCGCCGTTCTCACGGCGCGGTAGCTCAGTGGTAGAGCGGGCGTTTCATAAGCGCCATGTCGGCAGTTCGATCCTGCCCCGCGCCAGTCTTTGTAAGAGCCCGGACATTGACCTGAATCAATGTCCGGGCTCGTCATTTCTGTTTTAATCGTCCGATTCACGGCGTTCACCGAAAGTCGCAAGGAGGCGCGAGATGGCCGAAGTTCTCGTCGTCGTCAGCAAGATCAAGAAACTCGTGAAGGAAGCCGGGTTCCGCACCGGCGGCGACTACGTCGACGCGCTGTCGGCGAAGATCGAGGCCTCCGTTCGCGCCTCCATCCAGAAGGTCCAGGCGGAGGGGAAGAAGAAGACCCTCGGCGCCGAAGACCTCGCTTAAACCCGTCCCCGGGACGAGCGACATGCGCACCTTCAGGGACTTCATGGAGACGGCTCTCTATGACCCTGAACGCGGTTTTTACGCGGTCCGCGAGAAGTCCGCGGACTTCTACACCGCCCCCGAGCTGCACGGCGCGTTCGGCTCCGTATTGGCCGACCGCCTCGCGGCGTTGCTCGGCCGCCTCGGCGAGGGCCCGCTGACCCTCGTCGAGGCCGGCTGCGGGGACGGCACGCTGGCCTGCCAGGTCGCGCGGCGCCTGCGCGAGGCCCACGCGCCGCTCTGCGCGCGCCTCTCCTTCGTGCTGGTCGAGCGCAACCGCAAGGACCTCACCGAGGCGGCGCGCCGCCTCACCGCCTTCGGCCTGCCGGTCGCGGCGCGCACCTCCGTCGAGAAGCTGCCCGCCTTCTCCGGCGCGCTCTACTCCAACGAGCTCATCGACGCGCTCCCCTTCCACGTGCTCGAGCGGCGCGGCGACGAGGTGCTCGAGCTGTTCGTCGACGAGCGGGGGGAGGAGGCGCTCAAGCCGCTCTCCCGGCCCGAGCTCGCGGCCCCGGCGGCCGCGGTGAAGGACGCCCTCGGCGACGGCGGCCGCCATGCCGTGAGCCTCGAGGCCGCGGCCTGGATGAGCGCCGCCGCCGAGCGCCTGACGCGCGGCTTCGTCCTCACGGCCGACTACGGCAAACGCTTCACGCCCGACGCGCCGAACCCGCCGCGCTCCTTCCGCCGCCACGCGCTCGAGTCCGAGCTGACCCGCGGCTCCCGCGACCTGACCGCCTCCGCCGACTTCGACGCGCTCATCACGGCCGGAGCGGCGCGCGGCCTGGCCGTCGAGGCTTACGAGAGCCTCTCGCGGTTCCTGGTGGACGGCGGCATCGAGCGCCATTTCGCCGCGGCCGCGGGCGACGACGCTTCCTCTTATAGCGAAAGAGCCAAGCTCAAGACCCTCATGCACCCCGAGGGGATGGGCGAGGCGTTCAAGGTCCTCATCCAAAGGAAGGCCATCTGACATGATGAGCGCATACGCGACGATTTACTTCTTCGTGCTGGTGGGGGCGGCCTTCGCGACCGTGACCCTCGTGGCGGCGAAGATCCTGCGCCCCTCGGTGCCCTACGCGCGCAAGGAGAGCACCTACGAGTGCGGCATCCCGGCGACGGGCTCCACCGAGGTGAAGCTCAACATCCGCTTCCACACCTTCGCGCTGCTGTTCGTCATCTTCGACGTCGAAGTCCTGTTCGTGTACCCGTGGGCGGTCGTCGCCCGCGAGATCGGCCCGTTGGCCCTCTACGAGATGGGCGTGTTCGTCGCCATCCTCGTGTTGGGCCTGGCGTACGCGTGGAACAAGGGCGCGCTGACCTGGGAGGACTGAGAACATGATCCTCGAGAAGCTGCCGGGCATCACCAAGGGACTCCCGGGCGGGGACATCGTCCTGACGACCGCCGACTACCTCATCGACCTGGGCCGCAAGCAGTCCATGTGGCCGATGACCTTCGGCCTGGCCTGCTGCGCCATCGAGATGATGGCCTCCTACGCCTCGCGCCTGGACTTCGACCGCATGGGCGTCATCCCCCGCGCCAGCCCCCGCCAGGCCGACGTGATGATCGTCGCCGGCACGGTGTGCAAGAAGATGGCCGAGCCCATCCTCGAGATCTACCATCAGATGCCCGAGCCGCGGTTCGTCATCTCGATGGGCTCCTGCGCCAACTGCGGCGGCCCCTACTACGACTCCTACTCCGTGCTCAAGGGCGTGGACCGCATCGTGCCCGTGGACGTGTACATCGCCGGCTGCCCGCCGCGCCCCGAGGCGCTGCAGTACGCCGTCGTGAAGCTCCAGGAGAAGATCCAGAAGATGTCCCTCAAGAAGGGGCTCGCGACGCCCGCGCAGGACAAGGGCAGCCGCGACATCAACGCCTAATGACCAACGACGAGATCTACGCGCTCATCGCCGGGAAGTTCCCCAAAGCCGAGAAGGCGACGCCGCCCGTCAAGGACTACGCGGCCGTGCGCATCGCCACGGCCTCCGAGCTCCTGCCCCTGGCCGGCTTCCTCAAGGACTCCGGCTTCGAGGTCCTCGACGTCGTCACCGCCATCGACTACCTCGGGCCCGTGGACATGAAGGGCTTCATCCGCCAGCCCAACTTCAACCCTTTCCTGCCCGACGGCGCGACGCCGGAGATCGAGTCCGCGCCCACGGCCGGCTACCCGTACAAGCCCGTCTTCGACCTGCTCTGGTGCTTCTACTCGGTGTCGCGCAACGCGCGCGTCTGGGTGCGCCTGGAGCTGCCCCGCGAGGGCGCGTCCGCGCCCAGCCTGTGCGGGCTCTACAAGAGCGCGGACTGGCAGGAGCGGGAGACCTTCGACCTGTACGGCATCAAGTACGACGGGCACCCCAACCTGACCAAGATACTGACGCCGTCGTTCACCGTCGGCCATCCGCTGCGCAAGGACTACGCGCACATCAAGGACAAGTATGACGAGTAACATCATGAGCTCGGGCGGCGACGCGTCCACCATCCCCGGGCTGAAGTCCGACCAGCTCTTCATCAACCTCGGGCCCCAACACCCGTCCACGCACGGCGTGCTGCGCGTGGGCCTCACCGTGGAGGGCGAAGTCATCGTCAAGGCCGTGCCCGACGTGGGCTACCTGCACCGCGGCACCGAGAAGCTCGCCGAGGTCCGCTCCTTCCACCACTGCGTCGTCCTGACCGACCGTTGGGACTACGTCGCGGCGATGCCCAACAACCTCGTGTTCTGCCTCGCCGCCGAGAAGCTGCTGAACGTGACGGCCCCGGAGCGCGCGCAGGCCCTGCGCGTGTTGACCAACGAGATGAACCGCGTGGCCTCGCACCTGCTCTTCTTCGGCACCTACGGCATCGACATCGGCGCCTTCACGCCCTTCCTGTACGCGTTCCGCGAGCGCGAGATGGTGCTGGACCTCTTCGAGATGCTCTGCGGCGCCCGCCTGACCTACAACTACATCCGCCTGGGCGGCGTCATGACGGACCCCTCCGCCGAGTGGTTCGCCAAGACCAAGGAGTTCGTCGAGTACTTCAAGCCGCGCCTCGATGAATACGACACCTTGCTGACCTTCAACCCCATCTTCATGGCCCGCACCAAGGGCGTGGGGCTCATCTCCAAGCAGGAGGCGCTCGACTGGGCGCTGACCGGCCCCAACCTGCGCGGCTCGGGCGTGTCCTACGACGTGCGCAAGGCCGACCCCTACTGCGGCTACGAGAAGTACCAGTTCGACGTGCCCGTGGGCGAGGAAGGCTCCTGCTGGGACCGCTACCGCTGCCGCGTGCAGGAGATGCGCCAGTCCGTGCGCATCATCGAGCAGGTGCTGGCCGGCCTGCCGGCCGGCGACTTCATGGCCAAGGGCGTGGCGAAGCTCCCGCGCCCGGCCGCCGGCGAGGCTTACGCGCACGTCGAGGGCGCCCGCGGCGACCTCGGCATCTTCCTCGCCTCCGACGGCGGGGTCTCGCCCTTCCGCATGCACGTGCGCGCCCCGTCCTTCATCAACCTGGCCATGCTCCAGGACAAGCTCGTCGGCATGAAGGTGTCCGACGTCATCGCGATGCTGGGCTCGATCGACATCGTGCTCGGCGAGGTGGATCGCTGAGCAATTTTCTAAAAAAATTGGTGAAAAGTTGAGGTGGGTCTTGTGAGAACAGGGGGCTTGGTGTA
>JANRKA010000125.1:0-16041 GCA_033875325.1 Elusimicrobiota bacterium
TTGCCTTGAACGCACGAAAGCACGGTTGGTTTGTTTAACGGCGGAAACGGATCGAGCAGGCACAACACGGAAGCACGGGAAACGACAACGGGAAACAGCATGAACGGCGAAACGGCGAGCGGGCACTCAACTCCGGCGCATAACATCGGCTTGAACGGCCGGCGGCCGGTGTGGAGCAGCCCAATAGCCGCCGCCGTTCAGCCTCCACGTTAGCGGGCCTTAGAATGAAAAGAGCTCTGTGGATGTTGGCCGGCGCGGTGGCACTGGGCTGTATCCCGCTGTTGAGAATCAAATTCGCTGGTCAGTGGGATTCGTTCTCTCACGACGCGTATTGTTATGTGGCTGCCGCCGCAGATGGATACTGCATGGGATTTGATCGGAATCGGGCACCACTGGTCGCAGGGACTGTATTTCCATTGGCGCTGATCGGCCTCCTCTTGGGCTTTGGGATTGATCTTGCTGTGAAACGGCGGCAGGCGGGCAATCGAGGATGAAAACGGAAAACGGCGGGTGGGCACCTTCGACGCCCGCTAACATTGGGTTGTGCGGACGGCGGCCGGTGAGGAGAATCCTAATAGCCGCCGCCGCACACCCTCGGCGTTAGGCATATCTTCTGACGGAAACAGCGAATTCCGCGGGCACTTGCGAAAGTATACTCTCGGGTGTATACTTAAGGCATGACTAGAACCATTACTCTCAAGGCGCTCCGTCCCGAGTTGCCCCATGTCGCGGACTCTATCGAGTCCAAGCTGGATCGCTACATCGTGACTCGGCACGGGCACCCCGTGATGATGCTCATCAGTCCCGAGGACTACGAGGGGCTGCTCGAAACGATCGAGGTGCTTTCTGATAAGTCTGCCGCCAAGCGAATCCGCAAGTCTTGGAAAGAGGCTCGCGCCGGCAAGACCGTCTCCCTGGAAGCGCTTCGGCGCCGGTTAGAGGGTGTATAAGGTCGAACTGAGCCGGCAAGCAGAAAAGGACCTCGAGAAGGTCTTTCGCTCCGATAAGAAGCTCTATCAGCGCTTTATCGCCGCACTACAGGCGATAGCACGCAATCCCACGGAAGAAGGCAAGCCTCTTCACGGGGAGCTCAAGGGATTGAGGTCGCACAGATTCGGAAGCTATCGGATTTTGTACGAAGTGCGTCACGGGGAGCTTCTCGTGATTGTCATCGATCTTGGGCATCGGCGAGAGATTTACAAGTAAGAGGAATGCCTAACATCGGCTTGAACGGACGGCGGCCTCGTTCGGGCTGGATTGCGGGAAGCCGCCGCCGTTCAGCCTAGCGTTAGCCATCCCAAATGAATAGTGCACTGAGAATAGCTTTCGCCGCCCTCGTCATTTCTCAGTTCACAGGAAGCGTTCGAGCTGAAGACGCTCGTTGTGGGAAACCGTCCCCATTGTCCACACAGAAGATCGAGGCGAAAGATCTAGAGCACAAGAGCCCTTCTGAGCTGCATGTTCTCCGGAACCTGATATTCGCTCACCATTGCTACGCGTTCAAGAGTCCATACCTTCGAGAAATCGCGAAGTATCAGCTCAGAGACGATAACGACCTCGGCATCTATCAACCCAAAACCACAGACGTTGTTCTCACGGAGATTGAGAACTCAAATGTCGAACTCCTAAAGAAGTACGAGGCACTAGCTCGCAAACGGGTCGAAGTCGCAGCCCCCATAGTATCCGCGGGATTCGAAGCATCTCTTCGTGAGGGAGTGGAAACCTGCTTTAAGGCCGAATTGGAAAAGGGAAAGAAGCGGCTAGTCTGTGTCTATCTTCACCCCACGCAATTTGAAGGCTCTATAAACTTGCTTGCCGTTGACTGGAGTTATTCCGGGGCTGGCATGGATGCCGCCATGCCGGTCATTCCAAGCTCGGTTAAACTCGTCGACATCGACCCTCGGGATGCATTCCAGGAAGTGGAGCTTGAGGGCCTGACGAGCTATCGCTTGGTTGCGGGAACATTCCGGCGTATGGATGACATCCGCGAAGACGAAAGGGCCAAGAAGCAGGTTACCTTGGGAGCAGAAGATCAAGCACCAGCGGAAACCCTCAAGGCGTTCTTTAAACTGCTGCACACCAAACAGTATTCCGAGGCCGCCGCATTGTATGGGGGCTCATACGAAACGCTGTTCGACTGGAATCCAGTCGTTCGTAGAACGGACACGGCGCAGTTGTGGAAGAATGCCTGCGAGCAAAACGGCCTCCAGTGCTATCCGATACATAAGATTCTTTCCGTGTCGTCTGCTCCGAATCGATGGGAGTTTGAAGTGCAATATACGCGCGATGGCACATCTCCGATGATGCTCTGTAGAGACATGTCCAGCTACGAGCATGATTCTGCAATGCAGGTTGCCGTAGAGCGTAAGGACGGAAAGTATCTAGTAATGGGTGGGCCTTCGTATTGTCCTTAGGGATGGCTAACATTGGATAGAGCGGCCGGCGCCTCGGTGCGGAAATTCTTGATAGGCGCCGCCGCTCATCCTCGGCGTTAGCCACCCACAAGATGAAGCGACTACTTTTCGTGGTGCCATTGATTTGCGCGGGAGGCTGTTATTCGCAAGGCATGTCGTTTTTTATCGATTCCGGCCCCAAAGAATACTTTCTGACCATGGCTCGATGTGAGCAGGAGGCGAGCTCGAAGTATTCAAACGGCGACTCTCGGTATTCAGGGTACGAATGCAGACAAAAGCTGCTTTGGTTTACGCTTGAGAAGCGGATTTACGAGAACGGAAAGCAGCTCACGGTGGTAGGAAAGTAATGGATTTAGACAACCTCCTAATCGGGCTCGGCGGGCTGATCTTATCCGTGCTGACTTATTTCGCTGGCGTCTGGAGGACCGAAAGACAGAATGAAGCAAGTGATAGTGAAGCTCGCATTACCCGGGTCCTGAACAACTACGTTCAAGCATCGCAGGCAGGAAAACGAAACGGCTATCACGGACTTTCTCATGCGGGGGTCGGGACGCTAAGGAATGATGCGGAAATCAGGGAACTGCTAGACCGCATACGAAAACACGGACAACCATGGGACCCCCGAGCACAGCTTGAAGGCATTGATACCTTTGAATTCTTTCAAACAGCAATCGCGCGGAACATCAACTTCATGCACGGAGGAGCGATAGATGCGCTCATCGCCGAATTCAAAGCCAAAGGTGGCTAACATTGGGTAGAGCGGCCGGCCGCCTCGTGTGGGTGGATTCGCGGCAGAGCGGCCGCCGCTCACCCTGGCGTTAGCCGTCGAGAAGCGAACGCTCGCGGCTAGACGAGTTTGGATTGTAACGGCTTAAACGGATTGGAGCAGGCACAACACGGAAGCACGGGTAACGGAAACAGCTTGAACGACAAAACGGCAATTATGCACCTGTTCTCGACGTCTAACCATCGGGTAGTGCGGCCGGCGGCCTGGTGGAAGGGCTTAATAGCCGCCGCCGCACACCCTCTGCGTTAGGCGGCCAATCACTATGAATATATTCCGATCCTTCATTCTTGCGGCGGCAACGCTAATCAGCTCTCAGCCAGCTTTTGCAGATGCAGTCACCAGCTTTCAAACATTAATCTCAACCGCACCGGATATGTCGCTAACTGTGCGCACCATCGTGACCTGGAACGGCGACAGGAAGTTTCATGAGGAGTTGGTTTACGCTCCAGAAACTTTCATTCATAAAGAGTGCGATGCAAATTGGACCTGCTCAGAAGGAAAGGGGAGCAGACGCTTCTGGTACAGGGCGTTTCAAAAGCCGAGCGGCCTTGGATTCGTACTTGTAAAGGTAGCTGGTCTCTACGAGTCAATTTATTGGGATTCGATATCACTGCTAAACGAAGATTTGCGGCAAACCCCACTGGCAGAACTCAAACCGGGCTGCCAGGACTTCTATTCGGATGGCACTCAGCTGATTGTTGTTGAAGCACTAGTGCCAACAAACTTTGATCCCATGGTTAAATTCGTCGATGCTAAAGCAACGATTTACGACGCTACTTCTGGCCGTCCGTCTGGCAGCGCCGAAATGAAGAACCTGTCTAAATGGAAATTGCTACTTCGGAATGAGTGTGGACTTAATTACTCGGAGTAGGCCGCCTAACATTGGCTTGAACGGCCGGCGGCCTCATATCGGCTTGATAGCGGGTAGCCGCCGCCGTTCAGCCTGGCGTTAGCCGTCGAGAAGCGAACGCTCGCGGCTAGACGAGTTTGGATGGTAACGGCTTAAACGGATTGGAGCAGGCACAACACGGGAGCACGGGAAACGGCAACAGCGTGAACGGGAAAACGGCTAGCATGCACCTGTCCTCGACGTCTAACCATCGGGTAGTGCGGCCGGCGGCCTGGTGGAAGGGCTTGATAGCCGCCGCCGCACACCCACAGCGTTAGGGCAATAGTCGGGCACAATGCTTCGAATATCAATTGGCACAAAGCTAGAGCACAAAACACTGGGGCCGTGCCGTGTAACGGCAATTGCTCGCGGAGGGAAATATTTTTTTGTCTCGTTCTCGAGCGGGGCTCCTAGCGGTCAGTTTGCATCCGCCAGTGCGGAGCAGTATTTTTCTCCCCCGGACGCGCTCCTGGACAAATTTGGCCTTCGCAAAGCGGCTCCCGCTGATGTTCGCCCACTATTAGAAGCGGTCGATCGGGGCGATACGACTAAAGGTCTCGAACTGGTTACAGCACTTGACCGATTGAAAGAATTTTCAGCTGTCGATCGAATATGCAGGCGACTGAAATCGCTCGGACTCGAATTGGACTATTTTCTCTTGTTAAAACAAGCCAAAGCACTTCGCAGGCTGGTTGGGCGCGCCGAGGATGCGGTGACAGTCGCATCAGATGCCCTGACGCATGCTGATAACAAGAAACGTCAATCTATCGCGCGGACTGTCCGAGCTGCCGCATGGGTAGATTTGGGCAAGCTCGATGATGCGGAAGGAGACTGCCGGAAAGCACTTGAGGAGAGCCCGGACAGCCCCCACCCATATCGTGTCATGGGGAAGGTGTTCGTTCTTCGCAGTAATTATGAAAAAGCCGACAAGTGTTTTGAAGCCGGGGCAGTCCGGGATCCAGAGGGAAGAAACGACATTCTGGTTGTTTACAAAGACCGCGTAGAACGGCTTTGCAAAGAAGGGAAGGCCGGAGAGATCGAACAAATTCGGGAGCACATCGGGAAACGGTGGCCGCCGGAACTTGCCGCGCGCGCATTTAAAGAAATTGAAGCAGTCTTATCGCACGGCTATTATTCGCACTCCAATGAATAAAACGCTCATTGCCCTAACCAGTTAGCATGAAAGCGTAAGGCCCCCTGTGCTATACAAGGCGATGAGCGGCAAGTCATCCCTTAACACAGGAGGCCCGACGCAAATGATACACCTGGCAATCGATCACGGCAAGAAAGTCTCTCACGCGGTAGCGCTGACGGATGGCGGCGAAGTCCTCTTCGACGAGCAGATCCCCACCTCCTTCGAGGGCTTCGCGAGCATCAAGGCCGCACTTCCGCCCAACGAGCCCGTCCATTCAGTCGTCGAGGCCGCCTGGAACTGGGGCAAGGTCTTCGACTCGCTCGAGGACCTGGGGCTCAATCCGAAGCTCGCCAACACCATCAAGACTCGCTACATCGCCGAGTCCTTCACCAAGACCGACCGCATCGACGCCACGACCCACGCCATCATGCTGCGCGCCGGCATCACGCCGCTCGTGCACGTGCCCTGCAAAGAGACCCGCGACCGAAAGAACCTCCTGCGCCATCGCTTCTGGCTCGTGCGCCTGCAGGTGATGCTCAAGAACCGAGTGCACAGCATTCTCGACCGCAACCACCTGCAGGTGCCGCCGCGCAGCGACCTGTTCGCGGGCCATGGCCGCGCGTGGATGAACGCCCTGACGCTTCGCGAACCCGACGACAAGCTCCTCAAGGCGCACCTGGAGCTCTACGACGAGCTGCGCGCCGCCACCCGACAGACCGAGAAGTGGGTCGACGAGGCGCTCAAGGACAACAAGATGATTCCGATCCTCGAGTCCCTGCCAGGCGTGGGCAAAATCTTCGCCGCGCTCATTGCGCTCGAAATCGACACGATTGACCGGTTCAGCTCACCCGCCAAGCTCGCGGCTTACAGCGGTCTCGTGCCTTCGACCTACAGCGCCAGCGGCAAGACCTATCACGGGAGGATGATCCCCAGCAACCGCCACCTGCGCTACGCCTTCGTCGAGGCGGCCTGGAACGCCTCGCGCGTCTCGCCCTACTTCAAAAGCTTCTACGAACGGCTCAAGGAGCGCAAGGGCGCCTGCAAGGCCATCGGCGCCGCGGGACGGAAGCTGTGCGAAATCACATATTTCTGCTTGAAGGGCAATCGTCCGTACGTTGAGAGGCCGTACAAGTTCAAGAAGCCCGTCGACGCTCCACCAGAGGATTTTGGTCGGGTCGCCTTGGCAATCCAATAGCCTGAAGTAAGGCTGTTAACCAGTATAAGGGGCCCGACCTCGGATCGAACTAACTTGTCCGGACGGCGCGGACGTAGAAGAGTGTGACAAAAGGTCAAAAACGGGGGCCCTTGCGAGAGCTTTGCTCTTGCATTACGCTTTCAGAAGATTGGGTAGAGCGGCCGGCCGCCTCGTTTGGGTGGATAGTTGAAGCGGCCGCCGCTCACCCCCTGCGCTAGATGGCCGCCATCACGACTACCCCGCAAACGCCGCCCAGGAGAGACCATGGCTTACGTTGACGGATACCTGATAGCGATGCCGAAGAAGAACAAGGCCGTCTATCGCCGCATGGCGGCGCTGGGCGCGAAGCTGTGGATGGATCACGGCGCGCTCGACTACAAGGAGTGCGTCGGCGATGATTTGGACATCAAGGGCGTCGCCAGCTTCCGCAAGCTGCTGCGGCTCAAGCCTGGGGAGACGGCGGTGTTCTCCTACATCGTGTACAGGTCCCGCGCGCACCGCGACGCGGTCAACGCCAAGGTCATGAAGGACCCGCGCATGAAGGCGCCCAAGACCATGCCCTTCGAGTTCAAGCGCATGTTTTTCGGGGGCTTCAAGGTCCTCGTGAGTGCCTGAGGAGCGCGCCCGTCCGCTGAGACGCTCCCCGGCCGCGCCGGCGCGGGCCCTGCAGGCGGCCGTCGTGCTCGTCGGCGCGGCGGCGCTCGCGTTCCTGCTGCTGGAGCCGCTCGTCGAGGGCAGGAACGCGCAGGCCACCCTCTTCGCGACCTATTTCAAGGACCCCTTCCTGGCGTTCGTCTATCTTGGCTCCGTCCCGTTCTTCGTGGCGCTGCGCCAGGCGTTCACGGCGTTGGGCCTCGTCGGCCGCGGCGAGGCGGCCTCACCCCGAGTGGAGGCGGCGCTGAGGACCATCAAGGTCTGCGCGCTGGCCGTCATCGGCTTCGTCGCGGTGGGGGAGGTGGTCATCGTCACGAGCGGCAGCGACGACCACGCGGGCGGGGTCATGATGGGCCTTCTCGTCGCCTCCGGCGCCGCCGTCGCCGCCACCGCGGCTGCGCTGTTCGAACGGGTCCACCGCGACGCCGTCGCGAAACGGCGGCCCTGACGCGCGGGCGCATCAAGAAAGCCGACGAGAAAGGCCTTCCGCCGCGGCTCAGTCGGCCGACAGCTTCAGGCGGGGCTTGCGCCTCATGACGACCTGGGCGACCTCGCCCAACAGGCCCGGACGACACCGGCGCAGCTCCACGATGGCGGCGGCGGGCGGGGGAAGGGGCTTAAGGCCCGGCAGGGGAGGGCCTGGCGGCCCCGCGCGAGCGCAGCGCGCCCAGGTAGCGCCGCGCCTCGGCGTGGGCGGGGTCCAGGCGCAGGGCCTCGATGAGGTTCGCCTCGACGGCGGCCCAGTCGCGGCCCCACTCCAGCACGGCCATGTTGTAGCGCGTCTGGGCGAGCGGGTGGAAGGCCAACGCGCGGGCGTAGGCCGCGGCGGCGGCGTCGCGTTCGCCGCGTTTCTCGGCGGCCACGCCGCGGTGCGTGGCGGCCTCGGCGGCCTGGCGGCGGATGGCGGCCTTGAGGTCGGGCAAGGAGCGGTAGCGGTCGGCCAGCTCCAACTTGCGGGCGAACAGGCCGTCGGCGAGCGCGTAGGCCTTGCCGGCCTCCTCCCAGCGGCCCGCCACCGCGGCGAGGTAGCCCAGGAACAGCGGCGCCTCGGGGAAGTCCCATTCCATGCGCCAGGCGTCTTCGAAGCGCTCCAACGCCTCGGGCGCGCGCCCCAGCGCGTGCAGGCGCAGGCCGCGGCGGTAGGAGGCGGCCGCGTAGGCGTCTATGAGGTCGGCGGCGAAGAAGTCCTCGGCCTCGTCGTAGCGGAAGACCCCGCGGCGCGCGAGCAAAGGCCAGGCCGAGCCGTCGTCCTCGGGCGCGCCGGGCGAGAGCGCCTGCAGCAGCCCGCGCGGGCGTGAAGACGCGGCCACGGGCGCGGGCAGCTCCGCGTCCTGCGTGGCGTAAAGCGGGCCCGCCGTCGCCAGCGCGCCCCAGCCGCGCGGGTCGCGCAGGCCCACGAGGGGGAAGGACGGGTCGCGGCGGCGCCAGTCCGCCTGGTACCACGGGGAATCGGCCAATCCCTGGGCGACCACGCGGACATCGGGGCGCCAGCCGTGCAGGGCCTGGTGATGCCACAAGGCGTAGAGCGGGACGTCCTTCTTGGCCACGATGACCGCGCCTGGCGGAGCCGCGCTGAGCACGGCCCGGGCGTAGTCGTAGCCGCGCAGGCTCCAGCGGCGGTCCATGCGCTGGGGCAGGCCGCGCCACAGCGGCCACAGCAGCGCCGCGACGGCCAACGCGACGGGGACGGCGGGCCGCGCCGCGCCGAGAGCGGCCGCGCCCTGCGCGGCCCACCAGACGAGGATGATGTCGGAGAGGAGGTAATGCGGCTCCACGATGGCCGCCGCGTGCGGGTTGGGGGGCATGTTGGCCAGGAAGAGGAACACCGGCCCGCTCCACCACCAGGCCGCCAGCGGCCCCCAGGCCGCGGCGCGGCGCTCGCGGAAGGTCGCGGCCGCGCCGAGCAGCGCGGCGCCCAGGCCCAGCGGCCCGAAGGCGTCCCAGAGGTGGCGTCCCCACAACCGCAGGTTGTCGCCGAACAACTCGCCCTTGGCGTAATGCAAGGAGACGAGGTCGAGCGTGCCGCCGTAACGCGTGCGCAGGAGCGATTCGAGGAAGTTGGGCAAAGAGGCCGGGTGGTTCCAGTCGAGGAACGGCCCCGACGCCGAACGCACGGGCAGGTAGAGGTAGAGAGAGAGCCCCGCCAGGCCCCAGGCCGCCGCGCTCAAGGCGGAGGCGCCGCCGCGCCACACCGCGGTCGCCACGACGAGCAGGGCGACCGGCCAGTTCGCCCCCGTGCCGGCCACCAACGCGGGCAAAACGAGGAGGGCCAGCCCCGCCCACCACAGGTCCTCCTTCTCGGCGAGAGGACGGCGCGCCAACGCCAGCCAGGCCAGCCCCGGCGCCCACAGCAGCAGGTCCAGCCGGTTGGCGAGGAAAAGCCCCGCGGCGAAACACAGCAGCGGCCACAGCCGCTCCTCGCCCTCGCTCACGCGCAGCGCCAGCGACAGCAGGGCCACGCCGGAGAACACCCAGAACGCGTACATCTCCGACACCTGCCCCACGGCCAACGCGCGCGGGTCGCAGGCGAGCAGGAGCGCGCCGAAAAGGGCCGGGAAGGTCCCGCGCCGGCGCCGGACCTCGGCGAAGAGCAGCGCGACCGCGCCCGACAGCGCGAGCGCCGAGAGCAGGTTGAGCCGGTAGGCCGGGTTGCCCAACGGCAGCAGCAGCCCCAGCTTGGAGAGCAGGATGTACAACGGGTAACCCGGCGCGTGCGCCACCCCGAGCGTGGCCCCGGCCATCGTCAACTCGCCCGTATCGCGCCAGGGCGCGAGCGCGGGGGGCAGCAGCGCCAGGTACGCCGCGAAGGAGCCCAGGAAGACCAGCGCGCTCATCGCACGCCTCCCGCCTTGCGGCGCGCAGCGTCGGCCCAACCCGCGTGGGCAGGCTGCCCCGGCTCCAGTCGCGCCGCCGCCGAGAAGGCCTCGGCCGCCCGGTCATAACGGCCGCGCGCCCACTCCAGGGCGCCCAACGCCGCCCAGGGGCGCGCCGAACGCGGGTCGCGGCGGGCGCCCTCGCGGTACCAGGCCTCGGCCTCGTCGCGACGCCCCGTCTGGTCGAGCAGCGCGCCCAGGTTCGTGCAGGCCTCGGCGGAGCCGGCGTCGAGCGCGGCGGCGGCGCGGTAGGCGCGTTCGGCCAAGGCATGGTCGCCCGCCTTCAGCGCGCGCCAGCCGGCCACGCCCAGAGCGTAGGAGACCGCCGGAGGGACCCACAACGCCTCGGGCGCGGTCTCGCCGACGAGCGCCAACCAGGAGACCGCCTCGTCCGCGCGGTCGCGGTCGAGCGCGGCGACCCCGCGCGAGAAAGGCACGAAGGCCGCCAACGCGCGGTCCCGGTAGGCGCCGGACGCGCCCGGGCGCACGGCGAGTGTCTCATCGAGCGCCGCGGCCTCGGGGAACGGGGCCGGACGGCGCACCAGCCCGCCCGCGACGAGCTCGCGCCCCGGCAGCAGGCCCGGGTTGAGCGTCGAATACCAGAGCCGGCCCGCCTCGGCCA
The DNA here is from genome assembly GCA_033875325.1 of Elusimicrobiota bacterium. Classification (GTDB taxonomy): domain Bacteria; phylum Elusimicrobiota; class Elusimicrobia; order UBA1565; family UBA9628; genus GWA2-66-18. The sequence continues at coordinate 10,570 of JANRKA010000125.1, forward strand.
GCGGCGCCTCCACCACGCGGCGCCGCTCTTCCTTAAGCGCGCGCGGCAGGCGCCTGAAGTCCGCGCCGTAGAACCCGGGGAACACCACGCCGCCGCGGTCGGCCAGCGCCAGGTCGGGGCGCAGGCCGTGCGCCCACTTAAGCGCGGCCAGCGAGTAGAAGGTGTCGTCGCCGCCGTCCATGACGAAGGTCGCGCCCGGCGGCAGGGCGTTGAGCAGGGCGCGGCCGTAGTCGTGCGCGAGGAAGTCCCCGCGCGCGCCCGCGGGCGGCGCGACGAAAAACGCCGCCGCGGCCAGGACCGGCGCCGCGAGGCGCAGGCGCTCGAACGCGCCGGCGGCGAGCAGCGCCGCCCCGACGAGGGGCAACACGCTGAAACGCTCCAGCGCGCCCGCGGTCTGCGCGTCGAAGCCGGGGCGCCCGAGCAGGAGGAAACCCGGGCCCGCGAGCAGCAGCCACGCCGCGGGCACGGCCAGCGGCAGGCGCGAAGGCCGCGGCCACAGGACGGCGCCGGCCAGCGCGAGCGGCGCGGCGACGGGGCCCAACGCGGCCAGGCCCCGCCAGAGCTGGCGCGCGAGTTCGGGCAGCCCGAAGGCGCCGGCGCCGTCGGTCGTGAGCGCGAAGGAACCGTAGTCGCGGCGCAGCAAGACATGGAGGAATGCCGACGGCGTCGTCGCGTGGCCCCAGTCGAGCGGCGGGGAAGCGGCCGCGCGCAGCGGCAGGTAGGCGTACAGCGCGAAGCCGGCCGCGGCCCCCAACGCCGCGCACGCGAGCGCGCGCGGACGCGCCGCGCCCAGGAAGAGCAGAGCCGGCAGGACGAGCGCCATGGTCTGGTGGTTGGCCAGCGACAACCCGAAGACCAGGCCGAGACAGGCCGCGGGCCCGTCGTCGAGGACGCGCTCCGATGACGCCAGCCACAACAACAGGCAGGCGCAGAAGGCGTGCAGCGCGAACACCTCGGTGACCGACGAGGCCCCGCGCCAGGCCGGGGCCAGGCCGAGCACGGCCGTCGCGCCCAGCCGCGCGGCGGGGGAGAAGCCCCAGCGGCGCAGGGCCGCGGCGAACAACGCCAGCGCCGCCGCGCCGAGCACGGCCGAGAACGCGTTGAGCCGCCAGGTCCACGCGCCGAAGGGCAGGAGCAGGCCGAAGGCGCGGGCCGACAGAGCGTAGAGCGGATAACCCGGCGCGTGCGCCACGCCCAACACGGCCGAGGCCGCGGCGAGCTCGCCCGCGTCGCCGGTGGTCACGCCCGGGGCCGCGCCGGCCAGCCCCAGCGCGGCCGCGGCGAGGAACACGGCGGCGGGCTCACGCATGGCCGCGCCTCCGCCGCCAGGCCCATTCGAGGAGCAGGAGCGCGGCGGCCAGCGCCAGCCACGCGCCGGTGTCGAAGGGTTTGAGCCGGCGCACGACCTCGCTCTCCTCGCGCGCGGCCGGCAGGCGCTCGAGCAGCCGGTCCGGGCCTTCTTCGGAGAGGTCCACGAAGGTCCCGCCGGCCGCCGCCGCCGCGCGGCCCAGCCAGGCGCGGTCCATGGGGCGGTCGGTCGCGGGCTCCCAGACGAAACGCGCCTCGTCGGAGCCCCACGGGCGGCCGCGCACGGTCGCGCTCACGCGCAGGCGATGCGCGCCCGCGGCCAGGCCGGTGAGCTCCAGCGCGTAGGCGCCCGGCCCCGTCGGCCGGGGGGAGAACACGCGCGAGCGGCCCGACGGGTCCGTCCAGTTCGCCTCCACGCGCGTCTCGGCCTCGGGCGCGGGGCCGAAGCCCTCGTCGAAGACGCGCAGCGGGAACACGGCCGGCTCGCGCGCGGGCAGGCGGTCGGGCACGGGCGCGAACTTGACCTTGGAGAGGTCGAGGTTGCCGGTGAGGTAGGCGATGGCGCGGCCCCAGAAACGCCCGTAGGCGCCCGCGGCGAGGCGGTCGCCCGCCGCGCCCAGGCGCCAGCGCCAGGTGGAGTCGGTGCTCACCAGCATGACCTTGCCGCGGCCGTAGGGCCGCACCGCGACCACGGGCAGGGGGGAGCCGTCGTCGGCCCGCTCGCTCGGGTGAGAGGCCAACACGGTCGCGCCCGGTCGCGTCGCCGCGAAGCGGCCCCAGCCGTCGAGCGGGGGCAAAGCCTCCCAGGCCCGCGCGGAGCCCTCCGGCGTCTCGTCGAGGCGCAGCAGCGGGTGCGTGAACGCGGCCGCGCGCGGGGCGAAGAGCCCGGGCACGAAGTCCGGCTCGCGCCCCGACAGCGCCACGGGCAACAGCTCCTCCAGCGGCGAGCCCCGGTAGCCGCCCGCGGAGAACGCGCTTTCGCCGCCCATCACGAGCAGCGCCCCGCCGCCGGCGACGAAACGCTTGAGCGCGTCGAGGTACTGCGGGGGCAGGCGGAAACGCGCGGCGGAGAAGTTCTCCAGGATGAAGAGGTCGAACTGCGGCAGGGCGCGGCCGAAGATCTCGTCGGCCGGGAAGGGGATGAGCGAGAGTTCCCGGTCGGGCGCGGGCGCGGGGTTCTCGGGGTTGCGCAGGATGACGAAGGAGACCAGCTCGCGGTTCGGGTCGGCCTTGAGGAACTCGCGCAGGAAGGCGTATTCGGGGCTGGGCCGCCCGGCGAGGAACATGATGCGGTACTTCTGCCGCACGACCTCCACGCGGAACTCGCGCGCGCGGGAGCGCCCGCCGGACTCGGCCAGGAGCCGGAAACGCTCGGTGCCCAGTCGCTCGGCGCGAACGGTGAAGGTGGAGCCGAAGGTCTCCAGGTCGCCCAGCGGGCGCCGCTCGCGGCGGTCCACCACGCGCCAGCCCCCGGGAGCGGACTCGTCGGCGCGTTGGAGCGTCACGGTCACGACGCGCCCCGCCACGCCGGAGGCCTCCACCGTCGCCTCCACCGGCACGGGCCCGTGCAGGTAGGCGAAGTCGGGCGCGCGCAGGTCGAGGAAGGCCGCGCCGGGGTCGCGGCGCGAGGGGCCGACGCCGAGGAGGTCCACGGGCGCCCCCGCGACCGCCAACGCGCGCCCGGGCTCGGCCGCGTCGGAGGTCCCGTCGGTGAGGAGCCAGACGCGCGCCGGGGCGGGGCCCGAAGCGGCCTCGGCCAGCGCCTCCTCCAGCCGCAGCGTCTCGGAGGACGGCTCGACCTCCGCGAGGCCGTCGAGCCCGCCGACGGGGCGCGCGCGCTCGGAGAGCGCGACGACGGAGACCTCCGCGCGGGCCTCGAGGTCCGCGCGGTGGCGCTCGAGCCAGGCGACGCCCTGCTCCAGGCGCGTGCCTTTGCCCGCGCCGCGCGCCTTCATGGAGGAGGCCGCGTCGAGCGCGACGAGCAGGCGCGGCTTGGCGCGCGCGGCGCGCCGCAGCGAGACCTGCGGCGCGAGCACGGCCAGGACCACGGCCGCCGCCGCGCCCGCGCGCAGCGCCGCCGAGGCGCGCCCGTAACCCGCGCGGGAGAAATGGAAGGCCGTCGCGGCGGCCGCGACGGCGGCGACGGCCGCGCCCGCACCCGAGACGCCCTCCAGGCCCAGCGTCACGGCGCGGCCCCCAGCTTGTCGAGGATGGCGCGCTGATGGACCGCGTCGGCTTTGTAGGAGCCGGTCAACGCGTACATGACGATATTGAGCGCGGTGCGCCGCGCCTGCTCGCGTTGCGCCTCGCCGCCGGGGGTCACCGCCTTGAGCGGGCGGCCCAGCGCGTCTTTGGCGAGCGCGCCCATCACGTCGTCGCGCGTGTAGAGCACGGCCAGCCGGCCGTCCCATTCCACGCCTTCGGCGGAGCCGGCGACCCGCACGCGGCCCGACGGCCCGCGCAGGAGGAAGAAGGTGCGGTAGAGGACGTGGTCGGCGGGCAGGACCTTGAGCTCGCCCTCGGGCAGCAGCCGCGAGAGCTGGCGGCGCGTCCAACGGTCGAAGCCTCCGGGCGGGCCGCCGCCGGCGTCCTCCAGCCAGAGGAAGCCGCCGCCGGAGAGGAACTGCCGCAGGCGGCGCAGCTCCTCGTCGGTGAGGTCCGGCGGCGCGCCGCGGCCCGAGAGGTAGAGGAAGGTCGAGGAGAACAGCGCCGGGTCCGAGAGCGTGACCGTGCGGCGCTTGGTCGAGGCCCGCACGCTGGTGATCTGCCCCAGCCAGGTCGTGAGCTCGTCGGCGGCGTCGGGGTAGGGGTCCCACTCGGCCCCGTGGCGCCACTGCGTCCAGACGAAACGGTCGCCCTGCTGGGCGGACGCGACGCCCGCGGCCGCGGTCAGGAGCGCGAGCAGGCCGGCGACGGCCGCGGCCTTGCCCGGCGACGGGCGCGCGGGCCTGCGCGCGTAGGCGGCCAGCGGGAGGGCCAAGAGCATCTCCAAGGCGAGCAGCAGCCCCGCGGCGCCGAGCGCCCAGCCCTTGCGGTCCTGCCCGTACACCTGCGCGACGAAACCGTCGGCCAACGCGTCGGGGCCGTAGGCCGTCCACGGCGGGTCGGGGTGCGGGGTCAGGTCGCTCTCGCCCCGGGAGCGGTCGAGGTTGACCGCGAACACGCGCCGGGCCCCGCCGCCCTCGGCCGCGAGCTCGTAGAGGCCCGGCTCCTCGGTCGCGGTGAACACCGCGCGCCGGCCGCGGACCTCGACGGCGGTCCGCCGCCCGTCGGGGCCGCGCGCCCAGACGCGGCCGGGCGCGGCCTCGTCCTCGCCCCAGGCCCACAACAACGGCTCGCCCACGCGCGCCGAGAAGACGCCGTCGGCCGCGGCGGCCGGCGCCAGCGCCTCCGAGAGGCCCGCCTCGACGAAGGCGGCGAAGAACGGCTTGGCGGCCAGGTTGCTCCACTCGATGTCGAAGGGCAGGGCGCTGACCACCACCCGCCCGCGGCCGTGGCCGGCCGCGACCACGAGCGGCCGGCCCGCCCCGTCGGAGACCACGGTCCGGGCGCCGGGAGACGGCGTCAGCTCGAAGAGGCGGTCCACGGCCGCGCCCGAGGGGTCGAAGCCCGCGAGCGCCGCGGCGAACGCCCCGTCCGGCCGCAGGCCCTTCTCGGCGGCGTCGCGCGGCGCGCCGAAACGCGCCGGCGCCCACGACAGCGCCGCGAGGTCGGCCGGGGAGGCCTTCGCGCCGGGCACGAGCCACACGCCGCCGCCCGCGGCCGCGAACGCGCCCAGTCGCGCGGGCAGGCCGTAGGGCAGGCGCCGCGCGTCGGCCAGCAGGACCGCGCCGTAGCGGCGCCAGTCCGCCTCCTCCCAACGGGCGGAGTCGAGGAAGTCGGCCTCGCGGCCCACCAAGGTCGAGCGCGCGCCGCCGAAGGCCTCGCGCAGGAACCAGCCGCCGCGGCCGGCGCGGAAGAACTCGGGGTCGCCGTGCAGGACGAGCACGCGCGGCGCGGCGCGGTGGCGCAGGGAGAACCAGAAGTCGTCGTCGCCGGAGAAGGCGTCGGGACGCGCCGAGACGCGCCCGCTCCAGGAGGGGGCCGCCGGGTCGGCGGCGGGCGGCAGCGCCAGCTCCACGCGCGCCTCGCCGCCTTCGGGGGGAGCGGCGCGCGCGGCCGCGG
>JANRKA010000126.1:0-23984 GCA_033875325.1 Elusimicrobiota bacterium
CCGGCGGGGTGACGCCTCGTTTTCGTTTCGAAAATGCGAGGCGCGGTTTCCCCAGGCCGTCATAGCGGGGCGGTAGGCGCCTGCGCCTCGCATTTTCGAAACAAAACGGGGCGGCAGGACCCGGCCGGACGCGCCGCCGCCGGCCCGCCGGCCTAAATGTTAATTTAACCTCGACCCATGCCCGAAGAACTCGACATCGTCCTGCCCGTCCACAACGAAGGCGAGACCATCGCCGAGACCCTGCGCGAGTTCCACCGCCGCGGTTCGGCCGCGGCCGGCCGGCCGTTGCGGCTGGTCGTCTGCGAGGACGGCTCCACCGACGGCACGGTCGCGGCGCTGGAGGCGCTGCGCGGCGAGCTGCCGCTGCTCCTGGTGCGCTCCGAGGAGCGCAAGGGTTACCCGCGCGCCGTGCTCGACGGGCTGCGCGCCGCGCGCGGCGAGGTCGTCGTCGTGGCCGACTCCGACGGCCAATGCGACCCCGACGACCTCGGCCGCCTGCTCGCGGCGCTGGAGGGCGCGGACCTGGCCGCCGGCATCCGGCGGCCGCGCGCCGACCCTCTCGCGCGGCGCCTCATGTCGGCGGCCTTCGGCCTCGTCCACCGCGCGTTGTTCGGGCGGGCGCTCAGCGACCCGTCCTGCCCCTTCGTCGCCGTGAGGCGCGCCCTGCTCGACCGCCTGCTGGCCGGCCCGTTCGGCGTCCTGCCGCACGGGTTCTGGTGGGAGTTCGCCGCGCGCGCCGCGGCCGCGGGCGCCCGCCTGGCCGAGACCCCGGTCCGCCACCGGCCGCGCGCGAGCGGGGGCACGCGCGTGTTCCGCCCCGCGGCCGTGCCCGCCATCGCGGCGGCGAACCTGGCCGGGCTGGCGCGCCTGGCGCGCGAGCTCGACTGGCCGTCGGCCGGCCGGAGTTTCCCGGTCCTCGCGCTCGGCGCCGCGGTCCTGTTCGTGTTCTGGCCGGCGCTGGGGCAGCCGCTGATGCTCGACGACCTCGACCTGTTCTACATGAACCGGGTGCTCCCCGGCGTCGATCCTTTCCTCTGGCTGGTCGCGTTGTGGAAACGCTGCACCTTCCCCTTCTACTTCCGGCCGCTGAGCGTGCCCGTGTTCGCGGGTTGGCACCTGCTCGCCGGGGACTCGCCGGCCGCGCTGCGCGGGGCGATGCTTCTCCTGCACCTGGCCACGGCCGGCGCGTTGTGGTCCTTCGCGCGGCGCGCGACCGGCGACCGCGTCGCGGCGTGGTTCGCCGCGGCGTTCTACGCTCTGTCGTGGGTGCATTGGGACACGCTGTGGAACGTGGTCAACGCCGGGCAGGCCGTCTCGGAGCTGCTGTTGTGGCTGGCGTTGGGCCGCCTGTTGGGCGGCGCGGGGGGCGGGGCGTTCCTCCTCGCGACGGGAGCCGTCCTTTTCAAGGAAAGCGCCGTGTTGTTCGCCCTGCTCGGGCCGGCGGCCGAAGTCCTCGCGCGCGGACGCGCCGCGCTGAGCGTGAGGCGGCTCGCCGCCTACGCCGGCTGGGCCGCGGCGTATCTCGGGCTGCGCTCGTTCGTGCTGCGCGGCGCCTCCGCGACGCCGCCCCCCGGCATCGAGTGGTGGTGGCCCGGGGCGGCGGCGCTGGACCTGTACGGCTCGGCCTGGGAGCTCATCGTGGACCCGCTGCGCCGCCCCGTCCCCGGCGGCGAGCTCGCCTGCCTGCTCGGCGCCCGCGGCGCGCAGGCGGGGGAGGCCTTCGCGTGGGCCGCGGCCGTCCTGGCCCTGGCCGCTCTGTTGGCCGCCTCGGCGCGGCGGGCCGTCGCGCGCGACGCAGACGCGTCCGCCCGGCGCGCGGCCGGGCCCGCGGCCTTCGGGGCGCTCGTTTTCCTCGCCGGGCTGCTCCCGTACCTGTTCCTCAAGACCATCCTGGATTGGGGCTGGGCGCATCGCGTGACCTTCTCGCTGTCGGGCGCCGCGTTGGTCGCGGGACTCGCCGCGGCAGCCCTCGTCCGGCGCGTCGCGGCGCGCCGCCCCGCGGCCGGCCTCGCGGTCGCCGCGGCGTTGTGCGCGGCCCTCGTGGTCTCGCCCGCCCTGCGCGTGCGCGGCCAGGACCCGGCCCTGGCGCCCTTCGACGGCGTCCTGCTCTGCCGCGACGCCGAGCGCTCCGGACGCTTCTTCGCCGAGAGCGTGCTGCCGTCCCTGCGGCCGGGGGACCGCGTGGCCTTCTCCGGCGCGCACCCGCACCTGCGCCTGCCGCAGCTGCTCGCCGGCATGACCGGCCGCCCGCCGCGTCCGGCCGCCGCCGACGGCGCGTCGGAGTGGGTCGTGACGCGGACGCAGACTCCGGACGGCGTGACGCTGAGCGCGCGGCGCGAAGGCGGGCCCGCGGCCTCCACGAGCTGGACGCACCCGACCCGCTGCGACCCGCCGCGGCGCTGGGACCTCAGCGGCCTCTACTGACGGCCGGCGGGCGACAGCAGGCGCGCCTCGTGCAGGCGCGCGGCGAGCGCCTCGGCGACGGCCTCGCGCGCGGGCTGCTTGACATGGATGAAGTCGGCGAAGGGCTCTCCGCCCGCGCCGGCGAAGAGGTCGCTGAGGTCGAAGAAACGCGCCGGCGGCGGCAGCGGCGCGGCGCGCAGCCGGGCGCGGATGGCCTCCCGCGCGGCCGGGGCGTGCGCCCACATCCCGTCCTCGAAGCCGGGCGCCGCCGGGCGCGGCGGCCGGGCGTAGAACAGCAGGGGCTGCAGGAACACGGCGTAACGCGCGTCCAGGGCGGCCGCGACGAGGGCGGCCTTGCGGTGGTGGTCGGCGTAGCGGCGCGCGATGCGCTCGCGCCAGGGGGCGGTGAGGTAGCCCTGCTGGCGGCGCAGCAGCGGCAGCTCGAGCAAGGTCTCGGCGAAGTAGTCCGGGAAGGCGTCGCGCAGCGCCTGGCTGCCCAGGAGCAGCAGGGGCAGCAGCGGGTAACGCGAGACCTCGCGTGTCATCAGCGGGTTGCGCTCGTAGGCGAGGAAGTTCATGGGATAACCGGGCCGCGGGTCGAACTGATAGGGGTCCATGACGTCGTTGCCGCCGTCGTAGGCGACGACCAGGTCGGGCGCGTGGTCGGCGACCTCGAAGAGCAGTCGCGCGAGCTGCTGGCCGGAGTTCTGCGACACCGCGCCGCAGTTGTACACGCGCGCGCGCCCGTGGCCGCGCCGGCGCAGGGCGGCCTCGAGCAGGTCTGGCAGGGGGGGCTCGCCCAACGCGACCGTGGAGCCGCCGAGCATCACCACCCGGAACTCGCCGTCGGGTTTGGGGCCCGTGGGGGGGCGCTGGCAGCGGCCGAACATGGTGTAGGGCTGGGGGAAACGCTCGTGCCAGCGGTCGGGGATGGGCTCCGTGGGGCGGGCCCGGGACCGCGCGGCCAGCTCGACGCCGGCGAAGGCGAGCGCGGCCGCGGCGGCCGCCAGCCCGAGGCGTCGGACGACGGGGTTGGGCATCGCCCAGAGCATAACCCAGGGACGCCGAGCAGGTCAATCATCAATCTTGATAGAAACAGTCAGGAATGATATACTGGCTTCAGGAGACGCCCCCTCGACATGGCCAACCAAGACGTCAAAGACCTCGCTTCCCGGGACTACAAATACGGCTTCTCGACCGAGGTGGACGCCGACCAGATCCCCCGCGGCCTCAGCGAGGACATCGTGCGGCTCATCTCCAAGAAGAAGGGCGAGCCGCAGTTCATGCTCGACTGGCGCCTGAAGGCCTACAAACATTGGCTGACGATGAAGGAGCCGACCTGGGCCGAGGTCCATTACCCCAAGATCGACTACCAGAGCGTCATCTACTACTCGGCCCCCAAACCCAAGAAGAAACTCGCCTCGATGGACGAGGTGGACCCCGAGGTCCGCGCCACCTTCGAGAAGCTGGGCATCCCGCTGGAGGAGCAGAAGATGCTCGCCAACGTGGCGGTGGACGCCGTCTTCGACTCGGTCTCGGTCGCGACGACCTTCAGGAAGACGCTGGCGGAGGCCGGCGTCATCTTCTGCTCCTTCTCGGACGCGGTGAAGGAGCACCCGGAGCTCATCGAGAAGTACCTCGGTTCCGTCGTGCCCTACACGGACAATTTCTTCGCGACCCTGAACTCCGCCGTGTTCAGCGACGGGTCGTTCTGTTTCGTGCCCAAGGGCGTGAAGTGTCCCATGGAGCTCTCGACCTATTTCCGCATCAACGCGAAGGACACCGGCCAGTTCGAGCGCACCCTCATCGTCGCCGACGAAGGCGCGTCCGTCTCCTATCTCGAAGGCTGCACGGCGCCGATGCGCGACGAGAACCAGCTGCACGCCGCCGTCGTGGAGCTCGTCGCCATGGGCGACGCGTCGATCAAATACTCCACCATCCAGAACTGGTATCCCGGCGACAAGAACGGCAAGGGCGGCATCTTCAACTTCGTGACCAAACGCGGCAAATGCGCGGGGGCCCGCTCCAAGATCTCGTGGACGCAGGTGGAGACCGGCTCGGCCATCACCTGGAAGTACCCCTCGTGCATCCTGCTCGGCGACGAGTCCGTCGGGGAGTTCTACTCGGTCGCGTTGGCCAACCACTACCAGCAGGCCGACACCGGCACGAAGATGATCCACCTCGGCAAGAACACGAAGTCCACCATCGTCTCCAAGGGCATCTCCGCCGGCCACGGGCAGAACGCCTACCGCGGCCAGGTCAAGATCGCCAAGTCCGCGACGGGCGCGCGCAACTACTCGCAGTGCGACAGCCTGCTGCTGGGCGACAAATGCGGAGCGCACACCTTCCCGTATCTGGAAGTCGGCAACACCACCGCCACGCTCGAGCACGAGGCGTCCACCTCGAAGATCGGCGAGGACCAGCTTTTCTACCTGCGCCAGCGCGGCCTCTCGGCCGAGGACGCGGTCGGCATGATCGTCAACGGCTTCTGCAAGCAGGTCTTCAACGAGCTGCCGCTGGAGTTCGCGGTGGAAGCGCACAAACTGATGTCCATCTCCCTCGAAGGCAGCGTCGGCTAAAGGACCCCCCATGCTCAGCATCAAGAACCTGACGGCGAAGGCCGGCGGCAAAGAAATCCTGAAAGGCCTCTCGCTCGAGGTCAAGCCGGGGGAAGTCCACGCCATCATGGGACCCAACGGCTCGGGCAAAAGCACGCTCTCCTACATCCTGGCCGGTCGCCCCGGCTACGAGGTCACCGGCGGCTCGGTCACCTATGAAGGGAAGGACCTGCTGGCCATGGAGCCCGAAGTCCGCGCGCGCGAGGGTTTCTTCCTCGCCTTCCAGTATCCCGTCGAGATCCCGGGCGTCTCCAACAAGTACTTCCTGAAGGCGGCCTACAACGCGCTGCGCAAGCACCGCGGCGAGCCCGAGCTCGAGGCCGGCCCGTTCCTGAAGTTCATCAAGGAGAAAGCCAAACTCGTGGAGATGGACCCGGCCTTCCTCAACCGCTCCGTCAACGAGGGCTTCTCCGGCGGCGAGAAGAAGCGCAACGAGGTGCTGCAGCTGGCCGTGCTCGAGCCGAAGCTCGCGGTGCTCGATGAGACCGATTCCGGCCTCGACATCGACGCGTTGAAGGTCGTCGCCTCGGGCGTGGAGAAGATGCGCGGCCCGAAGCGTTCCTTCGTCGTCGTCACGCACTACCAGCGCCTGCTCGACTACATCGTGCCCGATTTCGTCCACGTGCTCTCCGGCGGCAGGATCGTCAAGTCCGGCGGCAAGGAGCTGGCCAAGGAGCTCGAGAAGAAGGGTTACGGCTGGATCGAGGACGAGCGGAAGGCCGCGGCATGAACGCGTTGCTCGACCCCAAGGCCGAGTCCTGGCGCTTCACCCCGGTCGAGCCCCTCATGGGCCCGGCCTTCGAGCCCGCCGGCCGCCCGGAACGCGTGACCCCGTTGGCCGGCAAGGTGCTGTGCCCCGTCGGCTTCCACCGCGTCGCCTTGGTCAACGGCCGCCGCGAGCCCAAACACGACCTGCTCAAGCTCCCCGCCGGCGTCACGGTCGAGAGCTGCGCCGAAGCGGCGTGGGACGCGCCGAAGGACCTGCCGCTGGCCGGCCTCGCGGCCGCCGCGCCGGGCCTCGTCATCCGCGTCGCGCGCCACGTCAAGGTGGACCAGCCCCTGCATATCGTGCACCTGGCCGAACCCTCCGGCTCCGGCCGCCCCGAGGCCTCTCACGCCCGCGTCCTGGTGGCGCTCGAGCCCGGCGCCTCCGCCGAGCTCATCGAGGAATCCTGGTCGGATTCGCCCACGCCGTCCTGGACCGACACCTGGACGCGCGTCTCCTTGGGCGAAGGCTCCTCCCTCAAGCATTACCGCGTCGTGCGCGAGGGGGGCCAGGGCCGCCGCACCGCCTTCGTCGAGACGACGCTCGCTTCCCGCGCCCGCTACGAGTCGCACGCGGTCAACCTCGGCGGCCTGCTCGCGCGCGAGGACCTGCGCGCGCGCCTGGAGGGCGAGGGCGCCGAGTGCCTGCTGGGCGGCCTCGTCCTGCTCGCCGGCTCCGACACGGCCGACCACCACACCGTGGTGACCCACGCGACCGTGGGCGGGACCACCAACCAGCTCTACAAGGCGGTCCTGGACCACCGATCCCGCTTCATCTTCGACGGCCTCATCGACGTGCGCCCCGGCGCGCAGAAGACCGACGCGAAGGTCTACAACAAGAACCTCCTGCTCTCCGAGGACGCCAAGGTCAACAGCAACCCCGAGTTCAAGATCCTGGCCGACGACGTCTCCTGCAAACACGGCGGGGCCATGGGCCAGATGTCGGCCGACTCCCTGTTCTACCTCCGCTCGCGCGGCATCGGCGCCGAGGAGGCGCGGCGCCTGCTCGTCTACGCGTTCGGCTCCGAGATGGTGGAGCGCATCACTCTCGAGCCGCTGCGCACCGCGCTCGCGGCCGCGCTCTCGGCGCGCTCCCCGCAATCCTTGGAGGCCATGTGAAGACCGCGTACGACGTGAAGAGGATCCGCGAGGACTTCCCCATCCTCAAGCGCCTCATCCGAGGCAAACCCCTGGCCTTCCTCGACAGCGCCGCCAGCTCGCAGAAGCCGCGCGTCGTCATCCAGGCCCTCGTGGACTTCTACGAGAAGCACAACGCCAACGTGCACCGCGGCGTGCACACGCTCTCCGAGGAGGCCACGAACCTGGCCGAAGCCTCGCGGGCCAAGACCGCCGCCTTCATCGGCGCCGAGAAGCCCGAGACCGTCATCTTCACGCGCAACGCCACCGAGTCCATCAACCTCGTGGCCCACGCCTGGGCGCGCAAGTTCCTCAAGGCCGGCGACGAGGTCGTCACCACCGAGATGGAGCATCACTCCAACCTCGTGCCTTGGCAGATGCTGGCGCAGGAGCGGGGCGTCAAGCTCACCGTCGTGCGCGTCGAGATGGACGGGACGCTCGACCTCGAGAAGGTGAAGGCCGCGTTGGCCAAGGGGCCGAAGCTCTTCGCCTTCACCGCGCTCTCCAACGCGCTGGGCACCGTCAACCCCGTCGTCGAGCTGGTCAAGCTCGGCAAGGACGCGGGCGCGACCGTGCTCGTGGACGCCTGCCAGTGGGCCCCGCACAAGAAGCTCGACGTGAAGGCCTGGGGCGCGGACTTCGTGGCCTTCTCGGCGCACAAGATGCTCGGGCCCACGGGTGTGGGCGTGTTGTGGGGCCGCGAGGCGCTGCTCGAGGCGATGGACCCCTTCCTCGGCGGCGGCGACATGATCCAGCGGGTCACGCTGGAGAAGACCACCTACAACGTCCTGCCCTACAAGTTCGAGGCCGGCACGCCCAACTTCGCCGACCAAGCCGCTTTCGGCCCGGCGCTGGACTACCTCACGGCCGTCGGGCTCGACGCCATCGCGGCCCACGAGAACGCGCTCGCCGACAAGGCCCGCGCGGTGCTCGAGGCCGAGCCTTCGGTGCGCATCCTGGGGCCCAAGGACCCGGCGAAACGCTCGGGCGTCATCTCCTTCAACGTCGCGGGGCTGCACCCGCACGACGTGGGCACCGCCTTCGACCTGGAGGGCGTGGCCGTGCGCGTCGGCCACCACTGCTGCCAGCCCTTGATGACCAAGCTGCAGTGCGGCGGCACGGCGCGCGCGAGTTTCTACCTTTACAACGACGAGTCGGACGTGGAGGCCCTGGGCCGCGCGCTGCAGCGGACCTTGACCTTCTTCAAGATCAAGCCGGGCGCGGGGGTGGCGTGATGGAAGGCGATTCCGAGCTGCAGGACCTCTACCGCGAGGTGCTCATCGACTACTCGCGCTCGCCCGTGCGCAAGGGCACGGTGGAGCCGGCCGACCTGCGCGCCCACGGCATCAACCCCGTCTGCGGCGACGAGATCGAGCTGACGGCGGCCGTCGTCAACGGCAAACTCGTCCAGGTGCGCTTCACCGGGCACGGCTGCGTCATCTCCCAGGCCTCGGCCGCGATGATGGCCGAGGCGCTGGAGGGCGCGGACATCCCCAAGGCGCGCGGCCTGCTGGCCTCCTTCAAGAAGATGATGCTCGAGAACGCGCCGGTGGCCGAGCTGCCGGCCGAGCTGGAGACCGTCTCCGCGCTCGAGGGCGTGCGCCGCTTCCCGCTGCGCGTCAAATGCGCGACCTTGGGCTGGAACGCGATGGCGCAGGGCCTGGAGGGCAAGTAGATGGCCACCGCGCAGGCCGCCGCCGTCACCTGGAAGCAGATCGGCGAGGCGCTCAAGCCCGTCTTCGACCCGGAGATCCGCATGAGCGTCGTGGACCTGGGGCTCATCTACGGCGCCGAGGTCGGCGAGAACGAGAAGGGCCGCCTGGTGAAGGTCCGCATGAGCCTGACCTCGCCGGCCTGCCCCTACGGCCCCATGCTGCTCGCGTCGGTGCATTCGGCCGTCGCCCGCATCCCCGGCGTCAAGGACGTGGACGTGGACCTGACCTTCGTGCCCTCGTGGGACCCGCGCACCATGGCCACCGAGGAAGCGAAGGAGCTCCTGGGGCTCTTCTGACATGCGCATCACCAGCTCCGTCGAATACGCCACGCGCCTGATGACCGCGCTCGCGCGCGAGCACGGCAACGCCCCGGTCTCCGCCGAGCGGCTCTCCGCGTCGGACAACGTCCCCGTGGACTACGTCAGCCAGCTCCTGGTGAAGCTGCGCCGCGCCGGCCTCATCGAGAGCCGCCGCGGCAGCGCCGGGGGCTACGCCCTCGCGCGGCCGCCGGCCTCCATCACGCTGGGCGCCGTGGTGCGCGCCGTGGACGGCGAGGTCTTCGAGGACGTGTGCGGGAAGTACCAGAAGGGGACGAAGGACTGCCGCCACCAGGGCGACTGCTCCATCTCCCCGGTGTGGAAGAAGCTCGGCGCCCTCGTCACGCAGTACTTCGAGGGCGTGAGCTTGGCGGACATCCTCGAGGAGCGGCCGGGCCGCTGCGGCGGCGCCGCGGCCGCCTTCCTCGAGAGAGCGGCGTCGGGCGAGCGAGGAGCGTGACATGACCCCCATCTATGAGCGCGTCGAGAAGGTGCTGGAGAAGATCCGCCCCTACATCCAGTCCGACGGCGGCGACATCTCGCTCGTCGCCGTGGACGAGTCCGCCGGCGTGGTGAAGGTCACCCTCCACGGCGCCTGCAACTCCTGCCCGAGCTCCACGGCCACCCTCAAAGGCGGCGTCGAGCGCATGATCCGGCAGGAGATACCCGAGATCAAGGAAGTCGTCGCCGTTTGAGCCGTCGCGTCGAGCTGCACTGCCACTCGGTCTACTCCGACGGGGTGTTCACCGTCGACGAGCTGGTCGCCCGCGCCAAGAAGGACGGCGTGGACACCTTGGTCCTGACGGACCATGACTCCGTCTCCGGCGGCCCGGACCTCCTCGCGGCGGGCGCCAAACACGGCCTCGACGTGCGCCTGGGCATCGAGATCAACTGCGCGGGCGAAGGCGCCGCCGACCGCGTGCACATACTGGGCTACGGCGTGCGCCCGGACTCCCCGGGTTTCCTCGCGCGCCTGGGCGAGTTCCGCGAGCGCCGGACCGTGCGCGCGCGCCGCATGGTGGACAAGCTGCGCGCCCTGGGCCACCCCATCGAATACGAGCAGGTGATGGCCGCCGCGCACGAGACCGTCGGCCGCCCGCACGTCGCCGACGCCCTCAAGCGCCTGGGCGTGGTCAAGAGCCGCAAGGAGGCCTTCGACCGCTTCCTCGCCAAGGACAAGCCCGGCTTCGTCGAGTCCATGGGCCCCTCGCCCGCCGAGGCCATCGCGCTCATCCGCGACGCCGGCGGCACGGCCTGCCTGGCCCACCCGCAGACCGCGGGCAAAGCTCCCGAGCTCGAGGCGCTGCTCGCGCTGGGCCTGCAGGGCGTGGAGGTCTTCTACGGCGGGCACACGCCTTCTCAGGTACGCGCCTACGGCGACTGGGCCGCGTCGGTCCGCGCGCTGCCCGTCGGCGGCACCGACTTCCACGGCCCGGGCACCGGCCGCGAGGCGCGCCTGGGCGTAGAGTATGATGACGCGTCATGGGAGCAGTTTCAAAAGACGCTGTAGATTACAGTGTAAATTGTATTTATTTGACTAATAAAATTATAGATAATCTAATCTAATAATTACTGTTAATCTATATTCACAATCTTTCTATTGACATAATAAACCTAGTCTGCTAGACTTGTCATAACCCGCTCGTTTCATAGGAACCCAATGTCCAAACTGGATCTCGATACGCTCAAAAGCCATTTGTGGGAGTCCGCCAACATCCTCCGAGGCGCGATTGACGCCGCGGACTACAAGAATTATATCTTCGGCCTCTTGTTCTTGAAGCGGCTCTCTGACGTTTTCGATGAGGAGGCCGAGAAGCTGCTGAAGGAGGGCAAGAGCAAGAAAATCGCTTTTGAGGACCCGGACGAGCATGAGTTCTTCGTTCCGACGAAGGCTCACTGGAAGCATCTGACCAGCCTGACACACAATCTAGGCGACGCCATCAACAAGGCGAACGATGCGCTGCAGGAGCATAATCGCGTCTTGGAAGACGTCCTGTCCACGACGGACTTCAATGACAAGGACCGGCTGCCCGACGCGACGCTCTCGAAGCTCATCATCCATTTCTCGAAGGTCCGCCTCCGCAACGAGGACCTCTCGGAGCCCGATGTCCTCGGCCGCGCGTACGAGTATCTAATCGCCCAGTTCGCCGACGACGCGGGCAAGAAGGGCGGGGAGTTCTATACCCCCAAGGAGGTCGTGAGCCTCCTCGTCGACATACTCGACCCGCAGGAGGGCATGTACGTGTGCGACCCGGCCTGCGGCTCGGGCGGGATGCTGGTGCAGGCCGTCCATCACCTGCGCGCCATCCATCAGAACGCGCGCAACATCGTCCTGCACGGCCAGGAGCGCAACGTCGGGACCTGGGCCATCTGCAAGATGAACATGCTCCTGCACGGCGTCTCCGGCGCCCGCGTCGAGAAGGGCGACACCATCCGGGAGCCGAAGCTGCTCCAACGGGGCAAGCTCATCGAGTACGACGTGGTCATCGCCAACCCGCCTTTCTCCCTGAAGAACTGGGGCGTCGAGGCGGTCGAGAGCGACCCGTACGGCCGCTTCAAGTACGGCGTGCCGCCCCAAAGCTACGGGGACTACGCCTTCGTCCAGCACATGATCGCGACCCTCAAACCCTCCGGCCGGGCGGGCGTCGTCCTGCCCCACGGCGTGCTCTTCCGCGGCGGCGCCGAGGGAAAGATCCGCCAGGCTCTGCTCGAGGACGACTTGATCGAGGCCGTCATCGGCCTGCCGTCGAACCTTTTCTTCGGGGCGAGCATCCCGGCCTGCCTGCTCATCCTGAACAAAAAGAAGCCCGCCGCCCGCAAGGGCAAGGTGTTCTTCCTCTACGGCGCGCGGGACTTCCAGCAGCTCAAGAACCAGAACAAGCTGCGCCCTGAGGACGTGGACAAGATCATCAAGGCCTACCGCTCCGGCGTGGCCGTGGAGAAGTACTGCCGCCCCGCCGGCCTGGACGAGATACGCCGCAACGACTACAACCTCAACATCCCGCGCTACATCGACATCACCGAGGAGGAGGAGGTCATCGACGTCCAGAAGACCATCGACGAGCTGGCGAGGCTGAAGAAGGAGCGGGCGAAAGCGGAGGCGAAGGTCGAGTCTTATCTGAAGGAGTTGGGATACAAGATTCCGTAGTGGAGGACGTTATGGCGAATGCAAATGAGATCGCGGCGGCTATCGATGCGCGGGTGCGGGACACAAAGCAGCCGAATTATGGCGCGTGGACCGTCGGTGTGACGGAGGACCCGGCCAGGCGCAAGACCGAGCACGGCAATCCGCCGTACTGGATGCAGTGGCGTGCGGATTCCGAGGACCACGGCCGCGCCGTAGAGCGGCACTTCCTCGACAAGGGCATGAAGGGCGGCGCGGGCGGGCCGGGTGCCGCGACCTACGTCTATATCTTCTAATGACCTTCGCCGGTAAGGATGAGATTGACCGGGTGCTCAGCGCGCTCGGGGAGCATCTCGCGGCGCAGCAGGCGCCGCCGCTGGACTTGTTGGTCTGCGGCGGCTCGGCTCTGCACGCCCTGCGCCTGGTCAAGCGGACCACGAAGGACGTCGATATCATCGCGTTGGTCAAGGACGAGACGGTGTTGAACACCGCGAAAACCCTGCCGTCCTACCTGCTGCAGGCGGCCAAGAAGGTGGAGCGCGACTTCCAGCTCAAGGAGGACTGGCTGAACTCAGGCCCCGCCTCGGCGCTGGACCTGGGCCTGCCGGCCGGCGTTCTCGGCCGCGCCGAGACCATCGCCTACGGCACCGCCCTGACGGTCCGCTTCATCAGTCGCTACGACCAAGTTCATTTCAAGCTGTACGCCGCAGTGGACCAGGGCGGTAAGCACTACGACGATTTGCTCGCGTTGAAGCCGAAGCCGGAAGAGCTGGAGGAGGCCGCGCGTTGGAGCATGACGCACGACGTTTCGGAAGGCTATCGCGGCGAGATCAAACGCATCATAACGGAGATGGGGCATCCCGATGTCGCTCAAAGACTATAGAGAAGCCTTGCTGGACCGTCTGCTCACTTTCCTTTGGCGGCAATGGTCCGCTCTGGGCGTGCTCGGTGAGTCCAGTGTCGAGGACGAGTGGATCATCGACCCGGAGCCCTTGTTGGTCTTCACCCTCGATATCGCCCGCTACGAGCCCAGACTTTTCGACGAGGTGCTGGCCTGGCTTCTGGTCAACAGCGACAAGCTCGACGCTTCGCGCCTGCGGCGCATCCTGTCCGATCAGGAGCCAGCCGTGCTTCGGGTGGTCGGCGCCGCCCTTCGTTGGGCCCAAGAAGAGGGGAAGCAGAGGAAGTGGAAGAACTTGGCGGATTACTGCCGCAAGCTCTGTCAGCAGACGCCGCGGGGCGGGCTGCTGGAGCCGCTCTTCAAGGAGAAGTCCGGCAAGTTCCATCCCCGAGCCGAGGGCGACAAAATCGATCCCAGCTTCCGCGCCTTCGACCTCAACCGTCCCCGCATCCGCGTCCAGAAGAAGGCCGGAGAAGTCCCGGTCAACGCCAAAGCCAGCCTGCGCTTCCTCATGCGCGGCCTCTTCGGTACCGGCGCGAAATCTGAGACCCTTCTCTACCTCCTCACCCACGAGGGCGGCCGCCCCCGCGAGATTGCCGACTCCGTCGGCCATTTCTGGCTGAGCGTGCACCAGACTCTTCTCGACCTCTCCCGCTCCGGCCTCGTCTTAAAGAAGCCCCACGGCCGCCGCATCGAGTATTGGATTCCCCATGCCAAGTGGTGGCAGTTCCTCACCTCCACCGACTTCCGCCACAACACAGCGCCCCAATGGCTCGATTGGATTTCCATCTACTCCGGCCTTTCCACCCTTTGGCGCACCGTGGATGCCGTTTCCTCCGGGACCGAGTCCGACTACATGAAGAGCTCCAAGCTGCAGGACAGCCTTGAAATCCTTGCCCGCGAGTTTTCCCGCGTCGGCTACCATGTCGGTACCCTTCCGAGCATGTCCCTCTCGCCCGAGCAGCACCAGAAGCTCACCCTCCGTTTCTTGAGCACCATCTTCGACCTCCGCGTCCAGGAGAAGGCGATTTCGCCGACGGCATAAGCCCATGGGAAATCAATTGACGACGCTTCGCATGGGGCAGGAATACAAGAAGACCCCAATCGGATTAATCCCTGTACATTGGATGGTGAAGAGGCTTGGGGACCTCGTCGACATACAGATTGGGGGCACGCCCTCCAGGAATAATCCTGATTACTGGGATACCGCGCTCAGGACTGAAAATCACTGGGTGGCGATTTCGGATATGAAGACTCGCGTCATCAGGGAGACCAAGGAGCGCCTGACGGATCTGGGCATCGAGAACTCTAACGCCAAACGAATCCCCAAAGGCACGGTCCTGATGAGTTTTAAGCTCACAATCGGGAAAGTCGCGATTACTGGAGCCGACCTCTATACAAACGAAGCGATTGCAGCTTTCTTGCCGGGGAAGGAAATCGATTCAGGTTTTCTCTTCTATGTTCTACCGATGATGGCCAATATGGCTGAAGCGGATGTCGCAGTGAAGGGGCGTACACTCAACAAAGGCAAGCTCCAGGAGATGCTTGTGCCAGTACCGCCGCTGGCAGAGCAACGAAGAATTGCTGAGATTCTCAATACAGTTGATGAAGAGGCGGACCTCTTAACGTCGATAATCGGAATTAAGACGAATCTGAAGCGAGGCATCTTTGAGGCATTGTTGCCGCGGACATTGCCACGGAAATGGAAGAGTTCATCGATTGGAGAATGCGCGCAAATCAATGCGCACTCTGTTTCCGACGATACTGCTCCTTTGAAGAAGTTCCTGTATGTCGACATCTCATCAGTTAGGCCCTTCAATGAGGTTGCGACACAAGAAGTGATGTTTGGAGATGCGCCCTCTCGGGCCCGAAGAATCGTTCGATCAGGAGATGTTCTAGTTTCAACCGTTCGGCCTTATCTCCGAGCGTTTGCTCGAATTAAGGACGCGCCAGACAACCTAGTCGCTTCGACGGGTTTTGCAGTCTTGAGCCCAATGGAGAATGTCGATGGCGAATTTCTTTATCAATACGTATTGGGCAATCGATTTGTGGATTTCCTTGAGCGGAAAATGGCGGGTTCCAATTATCCGGCAGTAACCGCGTCTGATGTGGGTGATTGTCCGATTCCACTGCCGTCATTATCGGAACAGGTGAGGATCGGCAATATTCTGGCGGCGTGTGATGCGGAAATACTCGAAACGAGAAAGGACTCATTCCGTGTCGCGGCACTTAGGGAGGCGCTTGTTCAAGCTTTACTGCGTGGAAAATATGCACGGATAGCGGCCGAATGAGCCTGTGAGCAGATTGCCATTTAACGAAGACTCCCTTTCTGAGAAGCCCGCCATCGAGCAGTTGGTGCGGCTTGGTTATACTTATATCCCAGGAGAGAGGCTCGACCCCCAAGAGGGCGAGTGCGAGCGGTCGTCGCGGCGGGATGTGGTGTTGGTCGACAGGCTACGGAGGAAGCTCAAGGAGCTCAACCCGGAGGCGACGGAGGGGACGCTCGATAAGGCGGTGCGGCGGGTCACGAATGTGCAGGGGACGGGGTTGGTGGATGAGAACAGGACTTTCCACCGGGACCTGATATCGAACATCTCGATAGACCAGGAGATGGAGGGGGGGCGCAAGAAGCTCACGATACGGTTCGTGGATTTCGGCGAGCCGGGGAAGAACGAGTTCCTGGTCGTGAGCCAGCTTTGGGTGAAGGGGCCTAAGGAGACGGCGCGGCCGGACTTGGTGGTTTACGTGAACGGCATACCGCTGGCGGTCATCGAGTGCAAGAGCCCGGTGGCGCGGGAGACGGGGGTGGCGGACGCGGCGGGGCAGCTTGCGCGGTATCAGCGGGAGATACCGGCTTTGTTCCGGACGAATCAGCTCCTGGTGGTAGCGAACCTGTTCGGGGCCAAGTATGGGGTGGTGGGCTGCGACGCGGAGCATTACCAGGAATGGAGGGCCAAGCCCGAGGAGAAGCTGCCGGTCCTGACGGACCACCCGGCGGTCAAGGAAATGCGCAAGCTGGGGCTGATGGGGAAGGGCGACCTGCCCAAGGCGCCGGCGGCGCAGGACGTGCTGCTGGCGGCGTTGTTCAACAAACAGAATCTGCTGGATATCATCCGCAACTTCATCGTCTTCGACGTGGACGAGGGGCGGGTGGTCAAGAAGATCTGCCGCTATCAGCAGTTCACGGCGGCGCACAAGATCGTCAGGCGCGTGCTGGAGGAGAAGGAGAAGAAGGGCATCATCTGGCACTGGCAGGGGTCGGGCAAGTCTCTGACGATGCTGTTCACGGCGCTGAAGCTGCGGCGGGAGGAGGATCGGCTCAAGAACCCGTATTTCTTGGTCGTCACGGACCGGCGCGACCTCGACCGGCAGATATCCGAGAACTTCAGGGACTGCGGCTTCCCCAATCCGGTCCGGGCGGAGTCGTCCCGCGAGCTTTACGATATGCTCTCCGAAGGGGTCGGGCGCACCATCATGACGACGGTGCAGAAGTTCCGCAAGACCCCCGAGAAGGCGTTATCCGAGGCTTCGAACGTCATCGTGCTCACGGACGAGGCGCATCGCAGCCAGTACGGCAACCTCGCCTTCAACCTGCGCAAAGCGCTGCCGAACGCGGCCTTCTTCGCCTTCACGGGGACGCCCTTGGACAAGGGCGACCGCAACACCTATCGGCTCTTCAGCCCGGAGGGAGAGCGCTACCTCGACAAGTACGGCATCACGCAGGCCGAGGAGGACAAGGCGACCGTCCCCATCAAGTACATGAGCCGGCTGGCTGCGCTGCAGCTCGTCGGCGCCTCCCTGGATTCCCTGTTGGCCGGGCTGTTCCCCGACAAGGGCAAGGCCGAGTTGAACGCGCTCAAGAGGCAGTATGCCACGGCCGACGTGCTCGCCGCGGCGCCCGCGCGCGTCTCGCGCGTCGCGATGGACATCGTCGAGCACTACAATCAGGCTGTTAGGCCCAACGGCTTCAAGGCCATGATCGTCGCCGCCAGCCGCGAGGCGGCCGTCCGTTATAAGGAGGCCCTGGACCGCCTCATCGCCCCGGCGCAATCGGCCGTGGTCATGACCGTCGAGCGGGACGACCCGGAGGGCTGGCAGGAGAAGTATCGCCTCAGCGACGAGCAGGAGGGGCGCATCAAGGAGGACTTCAACGACCCGCGGCATCCCCTGCGCTTTCTCATCGTCTGCGACAAGCTGCTCACGGGCTTCGACGCGCCGCTGCTCCAGGTGATGTACTTGGACAAGCCGCTGCGGGAGCACACCTTGCTCCAGGCAGTGGCACGGACCAACCGCACCTATCCCCGCAAGAACCACGGCTTGGTGGTGGATTATGTGGGGCTCGGCAAGGAGCTCGCCGCCGCGCTCAAGGAGTTCAGCGCCGAGGACCTGGAAGGACTTTTCCGGGCGGACGACGTGGAGAGGGAGCTGCGCGCGCTTGCTGGTCATCGCAAGTCGTGCCTCGCGTTCTTCGCGGGCATCGAACTGGATGACGAGCCGCGGACGGTGCTCCAGCGATGCTTGGAGGCCCTGCGCAAGGAAGCCGTCAGAGCGGAATTCGACAAGGCCTATCGAGCCTTCGCAAAGAGCATGGACTTCCTCATGCCCGACCTCCGCATCGAGCCGCACCTCAAGGACTTCAAGCTCCTCGGCGTCATCCGCGAGGGGGCGCGCAACTTGTACCGCGACGAGCGCCTGCGCTCCGAGGACCTGAGCGGGAAGGTCGAGGCCCTCATACACGCCCACATCGCCGCGGAGGGTATCGAGCGCCTTCTGGAGCCGCTGACCATCAGCGCGCCGGATTTCGCCGAGCTCCTGCAGGACAAGGGCAGCGACAAGGCGAAGGCCGTCCATCTCGAGCACGCCTTGCGCGACACCATCAGCGCGCGCGTGGCGGAGGACCCCGTCTTCTACGGCAGCCTTCAAAAGCAGCTCGAGGAGATCATCGAGAGCCAGAAGCGGGAGCGCGAGGACGACGCCCGCATGCTTCTCTCGCTCATGCGAATCAAGGACGCCGAGACCAGGAAGGACGATGCCGCTCGAAAGCTCGGCTTGGGCGGCGGGAAAGAGTTCGCGTTCTTCGGCCTCATCGCCGGGCATGCCGCGGAGGTCCCGCTCGGGGGCGACGAAGACAAGGCCGCCTTGGCCAAAGAGGTCATCGGAATCATCGAGGACCGCGCCGTCGCGGAGTGGGCGGAGCGGGAGGACGTGCAGAAGGAGATGCGCCGGGAGATCAAGAGGCTCCTGCGCGCCAAGGGCTGTGACGAGGACGACCTCCCCGCGCTCGTGCGCGAGTTCATGGAGCTGGCGCAGCATTGGGTGACATGATGGGCATGGCGAGCATCCTCCATCGGAGCCGCAGACTTGTCTATCAGGTGGTCGCGACGCCGCGGGTCAAGACCGTCGCTTTGCGCGTCCATCGCGACGGGACGGTGGAAGTCCGCGCCCCGCGCTCCGTGAAGCAGGCCCAGGTCCGCCGCCTTGTCGCGCGACGCGCGGACTGGATCGTCGAAAGACAGCGCTACTTCCTGGACCTGCTCCGCAGGAATCCCGGCAAGGAGCTGAAGAACGGCGAGAGTTTCCCTCTGTTCGGCCGCAATCACCGATTGATGATCGAGTCGCGGCCAGGCGTTGAGACTCCCTTCTGCCGTTCTGAGGCGCGCAGGCTCAGGGTGTTCGTGGACGGTCAATCCAAAGAGGTGGTGTGGAGCGCCATCCGGGGTTGGTATTCCGCTTTGACGGAAAAGAAGGTCATAACTGCGCTCCGCACACATGCACCGGCGTTATCCGTAAAGCCAGGGAGGCTTCGGATTGTGGACCAGGCCCAGCGGTGGGCGAGTTGCGCCAAGACCGGGGATATCCGCTGCAACTGGCGCCTCGCGATGATGCCTGGGCCGGTCTTGGAGTATGTCGTCGTTCATGAGCTGTGTCATTTGCGGACTCCGAATCACTCCGTGAACTTCTGGCGCTTGCTTAAATCCGTCCTGCCTGACTATGAAAAACGGCGTGAATGGCTCAAGCGCAACGGCCCGGGACTCGCGTTGACGATGGAACGGCGGCAAACGGGCGTCGTCGCGTCCCATTAGCTACAATCACCGCATGCTCGTCATCGCGCACCGCGGCGCCTCCGGCCACTGCCCCGAGAACACCATGGCCGCCTTCAAGAAGGCCTTGGACATGGGCGCCAAGGCCATCGAGCTCGACGTGCACCAGACGCTCGACCACGAGCTCGTCGTCTGCCACGACAACGACCTGCGCCGCACGGGCAAGGACCGGCGCGCGCTCAAGAACCTGCATTGGGACGAGGCGCGGCAGGTGGACGTGGGGTCGTGGTTCGACAAGGCTTTCTCGGGAGAACGCCTCCCTCTGCTGAGCGAGGTGTACGACCTCCTGCCGCCGAGCGTGGAGCTGCACCTGGAGATCAAGAAGGGCTCGTCGCTTTACCCGGGCATCGAGGAGCGCGTCGTGGACCTGCTGCACAAACGCGGCGCGCGCGAGCGCACCCTCGTCTCCAGCTTCGACCACGACGCGCTGTATTCGGTGAGGTCCCTTGACGGGAAGGCGCGCCTGGGCTACCTTCTGGGTCTCACCCGCCTGCCCGTGGCCTTCAAGGAGATGGAGGAGCTCGCCGCCGAGAGCCTCAACCTCTCCCACCGCCAGGTGACGGCGCGGGCGGTCAAGGCCGCGCACGACCGCGGCTTCAAGGTCCTCGTGTACACCGTCAACCATCCCGCCGACCGCGACGCCCTGGCCCGACTCGGGGTCGACGGCATCTTCTGCAACTACCCGGAGCTCGACCTGTGGCGGTGAAGACGGCGATGGCCGCGCCGGAGCCCACGGCCGCGCAGGTCGAGGCCGAGGCCGCGCGCCTGGCCGACAAGGGCCTGGGCGACCTCGGCTGGCCCGACGGCGAGCTCGAGCGCGCCGCGCGCCTGACCTGGAAGATCAACCGGCTCAAGAAGGAGCGCAACGCCATCGTCCCCGCGCACGTCTATCAGCGCGCGGAGATCATCCTCGGCGTGGGCGACCTGGTCGGCGACTCCTACAAGCTCGCCAAGCTGTGCGCGGAGTCCTCCGCCGAGGTCGTCGTCTTCTGCGGCGTGCGCTTCATGGCCGAGACCGCCAAGGTCCTGAGCCCGGAGAAGACCGTGCTCCTGCCCGCCCCCGAGGCCGGCTGCTCGCTCTCCGAGGCCATCACCGCCGCCGACGTGCGCGCGCTCAAGAAGAAGCACCCCGGCGCGCCCGTGGTCACCTACATCAACACCTCCGCCGCGGTCAAAGCCGAGTCCGACGTCATCGTGACCTCGGCCAACGCGCCCAAGATCATGCGCAAGCTCTACGCGGCCCACGAGAAGGTCGTGTTCGTGCCCGACCGCATGATGGGCAACAACCTCGCGGCCGAGCTGGGCAAGACCGTGGGCAAGGAGCTCATCGTCTGGGACGGCACCTGCATCGTCCACGACAGCTTCGACTCCGCCTCGGTCGAGCTCTACCGCAAGATGTACCCCGGCGTGAAGATCCTGGCGCATTTCGAATGCTCCCCGGGCCTGACCTCGGTCGTGGACTACATCGGCGGCACCGGCGACATGATGAGGTTCGTGGACGAGCACAAGGCGCCGTCGTACATGCTCATCACCGAGTGCGGCCTGGGCGATTACGCACGCACCAAGTTCCCGGACAAGGTCTTCGTCCCGATGTGCCGCCTGTGCCCGCACATGAAGGCGACGACCCTCGACCGCGTCCTGCGCGCGCTCGAGCGGCCCGCCGCCTCGCAGGTCATCGAGGTGCCGCCCGCCCTCGCGGCGCGCGCCAAGCGCCCCATCGAGAGGATGTTCGAGTTGGCCGAGGACCGCTCCGCCTCGTGAGCGCCTGGCGCCCCTGGGGTCCGGAGGCCTTCGCGGAGGCCAAGAGGAGCGGGCGTCCCCTGCTCGCCGCCAGAGGCAGCGCGCCGCCGCGCGAGCTGGCCGGCGAGGCCGAGGCCGGCCGCTTCATCGCCGTGCTCGCCGACCCCGAGGCGCGTCCCGACGCCGCCGAGCGCGTGGGCGCGGGCCAGGCGCTGGTGCTCAGCCCGGACGGCGAGCGGCGGGGCGTGCTGCCGCTCTCGGGCGTGGACCTCGCGGCGGGCCTGTCGCGCCTGGCCGGGGAGGCCGGCGCGCCGGAGCGCCCGACGCCGGCGCCCGCCGCCCCGGTGTGGACCGGGGCCGTCACCGAGGCGGCCCCGCCCCGCTCCGCGGGAGACCTGCTCACCGACTACCTCGCCGGGCGCCCGGACGCCGGGGCCGAGCCGGAGCACCTCGCCGCCCTGCTCGCGCACGCGGCGGAAGGCGCGTCCGTCTCCGCGCTGGGCCGGGCGCTGGACGACCTGCTCGCGTCCCCGGCGTGGGACGCGCGGCTCGGGCGCTTCCGCGTCGAAGGCGAGTCGCCGCTCCTGGCCAACGCCTCGCGCGGCCGCCTGTTGTGGGAGGCGCACGGCCTGACGGGGGAGCCGCGCCTGCGGGCCGCGGCCGAAGCGTCCGCCGCCTTCCTGCTGCGCGAGCTCTACGACCCGGCCGTGGGCGCGTTCCGCCGCGCGCCCGGCGCGGGCGCGGTGTATCCCGCGGAGGGCAACGCGCGCGCGGCCTACGCCCTCATCAAGGCCGACGCCTTCGGCGTGGCCGGGGCCGGCGAAGCGGCGGCCAAGGCGCTGACCTTCCTGCGCACCCGCCTCTACGACCCGCTGCTGGGCCTGGTGCACGGCGCGGGAGGGGGCGAAGAGGCGGTCCACGGCCTGCTCGGCGACGCGGCCTGGACCGCGCTGGCCTTCACCGAGGCCTTCCTGGCCACGGGACTCAAGGCGCACCGCGAGTTCGCCGACGCGACGGTGCGGTTCCTCTTCCAGGAGCTGTGGGAGCGCGAGCGCGGCGGCTTCCTCGACCGCGTGGCGCGTCCCGACGACCCGCCCGTGCTGCGCGAGGCGCACCTGCCGCCCGAGGCCAACGCCGTCGCGCTGGAGACCTGCTGGCGGCTGCAGCACCTCAAGGGCGTCGCCAACTACGGCCGCTGGCTGACCTGGGGCCTGGCGGGCGTCTGGCCGGCCGCCGCGCCGGCGCGCCGCGCCGGGTTGGCGCGCGTCTCGGCGCTGGCCGCGCGCGGGCGCGCGGACTTCGAGCTCGTCGGGCGCGCGGGGGAGCCCGCGGCCGTCGCCATCCTCGCCGCGCTCAACCGCCTGCACCTGCCGCGCAAGGTCGTCTCCTTCGTGGACCCCGACGACCAGGACTACCTGCTCGCGCACAAGCTGCACGCCGACAGCTTCCCGCGCCTCTTCGGCTGCGCGCCGGACCTGCGCAAGGTCGCCGACGCCGGGGGTCCCGAAGGCGTGCCGGCGGTCGTCGCGGCCGTGCTCGCGGCGGGGAGGCCCGGTTGAGCGAGCCCAAACGCTTCGTCGAGGCGCTCTCGACCCTGCCGGATTGGCGCGCCGCGCTCGTGGAGGCGTGCCAGCGCGCGCGCGCCAAGCTCGGCCCCGTGCCGTGCGACCTCGCGCTCGTCTTCGTCTCCCAGACCTGGCCCGAGTTCGACGCGCAGGAGCTGCCCGCCATCCTCGCCAAGGAGCTGGCGCCGCTGCACAGCCTGGGCTGCAACGCCAGCGGCGTCATCGCCGGGCGCCGCGAGGTGGAGATGGAGCCCGGCGTGTCGGTGCTGGCGATGCGCCTGCCCGGCGTGAGCGTGCGCGGCCTGCATTTCGCGCCGTCGGAGCTGGACCGGCTCGAGGACGGGGCGGCGCTGGTGGCCGCGCTCGACCTCTACCCCACGGAGAAGCCGAAGTTCATCACCTTCGGCGACCCGATGACCTGCGACGCGGAGAAGTGGCTGGGCCTGCTCACCGCCGCCTACCCCGGCTGCCCCGTGGTGGGCGGGCTGGCCAGCGGCCCGCTGCTGCGCAAGCCGTCCTGGCTGCTCGTGGACGGCGAGGTGCACGCCGCGGGCGCGGTGGCCGCGGCGCTGACCGGGCCCGTGGAGTTCCTGCCCGTCGTGGCGCAGGGCTGCCGCCCCATCGGCGAGCCGCTCATCGTCACCAAGGCGGAGGGCAACGTGCTCCAGGAGCTGGGCGGGCGCCAGCCGCTGGAGGTCCTGCGCGAGACCCTGTCGCGCTGCTCGCCCGAGGACCAGCGGCTCGCGCGCCACTCCCTGTTCGCGGGGTTGGTGATGAACGAGTACCGCTCCGGCTTCAAGCGCGGGGACTTCGTCGTGCGCAACCTCATGGGCTTCGACCCGGACAGCGGTCACCTCGTGGTCGGCGCGGCGCTGCGCCGCGGACAGACCCTCCAGTTCCAGCTGCGCGACGCGCAGACCTCGGACCAGGACCTGCAGACCTTGCTCGGCGCCATCCCCGAGGCCGACGCGTCTCCGCGCGCGGCGCTGCTGGTGAGCTGCTGCGGCCGCGGCAAGGGCCTCTACGGGGAGCCCGACCACGACGCCACGGTCGTGCAGACCATGGCCGGCCCCCTGCCGCTGGCCGGTTTCTTCGCCAACGGGGAGTTCGGCCAGGTCGGCGGGCGCAACTTCGTCCACGGCTACACGACGAGCCTCGTCGTGATCCGCTAACGCGGCGCGCGCTCGGGCAAGACGACGAGGTCGAAGGGCACCAGCCCGCCGTCGTCGGACGCCTTGAGCAAGGTCGGCTCCAGGTCGGAGTCCGTGGTCTCCTCCAGCGTCGCGCGGCGGCTCTCCAGCGAACGCTCGCGGTACGGCGAGCCCGATTCCTCCAGCTGGCCCGGACGGTAGCCGGGCGCGGACACCGACACGAGCTGGCCGGCCGCGAACTGCTCCCGGAACAGGTCCGCGAGGTAATGGCCGTCGCGGTCGGTGACCTGCTCCTGGCCCGCGCCGCCGGCGCGGGGCGCGATGAGCACCCGCGCGCCCGCGACCGGCCTCAAGGTCTCCAGGTCGTAGACCACCCCGTAGACGCGCCGTTGGTTGGCGAAGGGCGGGGGCGGCGGCTCGGGCGGACGCGCCGGCCCGGCGGGGGCG
>JANRKA010000127.1:0-54249 GCA_033875325.1 Elusimicrobiota bacterium
CGAAGCGACGCGCAGGGCGGCGGAGCCGTCGTTGACGCGCCCCTGGGTGAGCCGCAGCACCGCCAACGCTCCCGCGTGCGCCGGCGACGACTTCAGAGCCTCGAGCGCGGCCTCGCGCGCCTGGCCGTAGTCGCCGGTCTCGTAGGCCGCCGCCCCGAAGGCGGACAAGGTGTCGGGCGAGCGGTCGCCCGCGGCGACGGCCTGGGAGTAGCCCTGCAGCGCCGCCTCCTGGTCGCCGCGCTCCCTGGCGGACCGCGCCACGGCCACGAACAGCCGCGGGCTGTTGGCTCCGCTCGCCACGGTCGCGGCGACGCGCTCCCCGAGGCTCGCCCCGAGCTTCGGCGGCTCGCCGTCGTTCGGTCTGGTCCGCCCGGGGCGCGCCTGCTCGAACGCGGGGTTGACCGGCTGGTTGGCGTCGCTCGGCGGGCGCCGGGCGACCTCGAAGGCCTGCGCGCCGATGTCGGACAGCTGGGTCACGATGTCCGGCTCCAAGGGACGGTTTGAGCGCGCCTCGCCGTAGGTCGGGGTCCAGCCGCCCTCCTCGGGCTTGACCTGGCGCTTGAGCGTGTCCGAGAAGCGCGCGATGAACTGCTCCTCGGTGAGATTCTCGGTCTGCAGCAGGTTGAGCAGGGCGACGACGGGCGCGTCGTTGTGCGGCGAGAGCGCCCGCATGCGCGCGACGAGCGCGTTCTCCTCCGCGGTCAACACGCGCGCCGCGGCCGGCGCGGCCAGCAGACACCACAAGGTCAGGGCGGCGAGGCGGCGTGACGCCATATCGCAGTTTAGGCCGTCAACGGCCGAGCGTCAAGGGCGCTAGGCCAGCCGCTCGAGGTCGGCGAGCAGCTCGGCGGCGGTGTGATGCCGCTTGTCGGGGTCGGGGTGCAGGGCCTTGGCCATCACCGCGTCGAGCGAGGCGGGCAGGCTGGGCACGCGCTGGGTCGGCGGGATGTGTTTGCCGTTGATCTTGTTGAGGAGCATGCCCGACCCGGTGCCCGCGAACGGGAGCTGGCCGGTGAGCATCTCGTAGAAGCAGACGCCGAGCGCGTAGACGTCGGACTCCTTGCGCACCGTGCCCTGCTCCTGCTCCGGCGCCATGTAGGGCGGCGTGCCGACGATGGAGTTGGTCATGGACATCTTGGTCAAAGCGTCCTTGGCCTGGCGCGCCACGCCGAAGTCCATGACCTTCACGCGCCCGTCCTTGGTCACCATCACGTTGGAGGGCTTGAGGTCGCGGTGCACGATCTTGGCCGCGTGGGCGTGTTCGACGGCGCCGACCATGTCGCGGAAGATCTTGAGGCCCTCGCCGAAGCTGAACACGCCCTCGGAGCGCAGACGGTCGTGCAAGGTGCGCCCCTCGACGTATTCGAACACAAGGTAGACGTCGCCGCCGTCCTCGACGATGGCGTAGATGTCCACGATGTTGGGATGGCGCAGCTGCGCGACCACCTTGGCCTCGTTGACGAAGCGCTGACGCTCCTGGGGGTCGATGCGGATCTCGTCGCGCATCTTCTTGACCGCGACGCGGCGCTCGAGCGAACGGTCCGTGGCCTCGTAGACCACGCCCATGCCGCCCATGCCGATCTCCTTGACCAAGTCGTACTGCGTCCAGAACGCGGAGACGCCCGGGGCCGGCGTCGCCATCGCCGGGTCGCCGGCGACCGCGTCGGCGGGCGCGAGCACGCGGCGCACCGTCATGCGGACCTTCTCGCGCCAGCTGGCCGAGACCACGTGGAGGATGCCCAGCGCGATGAGCAGCCCGCCGGTGGCCGACAGCAGGGCCATGCGCGCGAAGCGCTTGGGCGTCTGCGCGGGACGGGGCGCCGCAGCGGCGGCCGCCGCCATGTTCTTGTCGTCGAAGAGCAAGGTCAGGTCCTGGTCCTGCGGCAGCTGCATCGCCCGCTCGTATTGCCCCTTGAACCGCGCGTCGAGCGCGGCCGAGAGCCGCAACGAGTCGAGCGCGCCGGCGCGGTCGCCCAGCCCCGCGAGCGCGAACGCCTTGTTCTGGTAGGCGAAGGCGTTGCGCGGGTCGGTGCGCAGCGTGTCCTCGGCGTCGTTGAGCGCCTTGCGGAACTCCTTCTGCTGCGCGAACGCCCACGAACGCGTCTGCAGCGCCGCCGCGTTGCCCGGCGCCAGCTCCAGCGCCGTGCTCGCGTCGGTGACCGCGTCGGAGTAGCGCTGCATGCGGTTGTAGGCGATGGCGCGGTAGTTGAGCGCCTGCGCGTTCTCCGCGTTGTACTCGATGGCCTTGGTCGCGTGCACGACCGCGAGCGGATAATCCTTCAAGGTGAGCGCGTGACGCGCGTTCTCCGTCGCCTGCGCCGACGCCTGGATGGGAGAAAGCGCCGCGCCGGCGTCCGGCGGCGCGCCCCCGCCCTGGGGACCGGCGGGCGGCGTCACGGCGCCCTGCGGCGCCCCGCCTGCGACGAACGCGGCGGGCGCCGCGTCGACGCCGGCCGCGAACTCGGCGTTCTGCGCGTTCCACTGGGCGGCCGCCCTCTCCGAGCCGCCGGGGCCCAGCACGGACGGAAGGGAGGTGCTCGACACGCGTCCCTGCGACAGCTTCAGGACGGCCGTCGCGCCCCGATGCCCGGGCTCCATCTTGAGCGCCAACGCCGCCGCATCGCGCGCCAGACCGTAGTCGCCCAACGAGTGCGCGGCGCGCGCGTAGCCCGTGAAGGTCTCAGGGTTACGGTAGCCGCCTTGGATGGCGCCGCCGTAATATTGGAGGGACTCGGAGTAAGCTTCACGCTCGCCCGCGAGGCGACCGGCCTCGGAGTAGGCGTAGGGGAAGCGGTCTCCAATCTGCGCGTAGTAGCGCTCTCCGGCGCTCGGCGGCTGAGCGCGGGGCGCGGCGACGGCCCCGGGCGGCGAGGGGCGGTTGTCACCGCTCGCGTCGCCGCGCGTCGAGCCTCCGCCCGGAGCCGGCGGCGGTCCTGCCGAAGTCGACATCCGGCCCAGCAGGAGAAGGAAGGATTGGTTATCGCGTCCCGCGAGGAGATTCGCATGTTTCTCCGTCCACTCCGCCAACGCTATCGGACTGCGGAACAACTCCGGCCGCAACGGGTCTTCGCCTTGGCGCAGGCGTTGGAACAAAGCAGCGTTGGCCTCGGCGAGCTCCAACATCTCGTTCGGGAAGCCGGGGGCGACCACGGGCGCTCGCTGAGTATTATCCCCCCCCGCACCCTCCCCCGCCGCATGCGCGAAGATGGGGACGAACGCGAGCATGGACAGCACCGCGCACCAAGAGGAGCCGCGCAACCAGGTCATGGTCGCAGTGTAGCCTCGGACCGGTGACCTGTCAATATGGACCGCGGAAATGGGCCGTTTCTTAACCCTCTTTTTACCGAACCGCCCCTTGCGGTCCACCGCGTCGCGGTCTACACTGTGGATGCCGGTCGGGGAAAGGAGTCATCGTCATGAAAACGCTCATCGCATCGGCCGTTCTCGCTCTCGCCGCTCCTGCGGCGTTCGCCGTTCCCGTGCCCGGCCTCAGCCAGGAGGCGGCGGCCGTCATCGCGGAAGTGGACCAGACCCGGGTCCGCAACGGGCGGCAGCCGTTGGACGCGGCCACCGTGCGGGCCGTGGCGAGCGACCGAGTCGGGACGATGTCTCTCGCCACCCTGTCGGCGACCGACCCCGCGGCCGCGTTCCGCTTCGCCGAGACTCGCGCGTTCCTCAGGGAGATACAGCGCGACACCAACACCATCCCGCCGCTGCACTATCAGCAGTCGAGGGAGCTCTACCTCACGCGCGACGAACGGCTCCTGATCGGCTCCATCATGCTCGGCTTGTTCATCCCCAACCCCGGTCAACCGTCGCGACTGGCCTAGCTGACGAGAAGCGCCGCGAGCAAAGACGCCTCGGCGAAAGCCGAGGCGTCGCTTTTTCCGGAGGCCGCGGCGTCGTAGGCGGTGCCGTGGGCGGGCGAGGTGCGGACGAAGGGCAGGCCCAAGGTCCAGTTGACGCCGGACAGGCCGCCCAAGGCCTTGAGCGGGATGAGGGCCTGGTCGTGGTAGAGGCAGACCAGGCCGTCGTAGGCGCCTTCGGCGTGCAGGCGCCAGGCGGAGTCGGCGGGCAGGGGACCCGACAGGGACAGGCCTTCGGCGCGCGCGGCGGCGACGGCGGGGGCGAGAAGCCGACGCTCCTCGGCGCCGAGCAGCCCCCCCTCACCGGCGTGCGGGTTGAGCGCGCACAAAGCGAGCTTGGGCCGGGCGCGGCCCAACAGGCGCAGGGCCTCGTCCAGGCGGCGCGCCGAGGCGACGACCTCGCGGGCGCTGAGCAGGCGCGGCGCTTCCTTTAAAGGGACGTGGCGCGTGGCCAACACGCACCACAGGTTCCGGGACGGCACGCCGAGCACCATGTGAGCGCCGCCTTTGCCGGCCAACGCGACGAGACGGTCGGTGTGGTCGGTCCAGGGATAACCCGCCTGCGCCCAGTTCTCCTTGGAGACCGGCGCGGTCACCACGCCGGCGACCAGGCCGCGGGCGGCCAGGCGCAGGGCTTCCTCGAAAGAGGCGGCTGACAGGCGACCCCCGTCGGGCGTGGGACGGCCGGGCCGCGGGGGCTTCAGGCCGAGGCCGGTGTCGCGCAGCTCGGCCAGGCCGGGGCGCCAGCCGGCGCGCTCCCAGACGGAGCGTTCGCCGACGAGCACGGCGCGCACGCCGCGCGGCAGGGACTTGAGAGACGCCGCGGCGACGCGGGGGCCGACGCCCGCCGGGTCTCCGCAGGTGAAGGCGAGCGTCCGGGTCGTCAGGGGACGGTGGCCGCGGGCAGGTTGCGCTCGATGTGCGCCTTCTCGCGCAGGCCTTTGACGAAGCGCTCGAGGTCGCGCTGGAAGGCCATCTGTCCGCGGAAGTTGACGATGTCGTCCTTGAAGCGCTCGAAGTCGGGCTTCTCGGCGGCGCGGCGCTCGGTCACGCGGATGATGTGGTAGCCCACCTCGGTGAGGATGGGGGCGCTGGCCTCGCCCACGGGCAAGGTGAACGCGGCTTTCTCGAGGTCCGGCGAGGCGACGCCGCGCAGCACGAAGCCGATGTCGCCGCCGCGGGCGGCGCTTTCGGGGTCCTCGGACTCCTCGCGCGCGACGGCGCCGAAGTCGGCGCCGCCGTCGAGCTTCTTCTTGATGTCCTGCGCGGTGCGCAGGGCGCGGCGCTTCTCGGCGTCGCTGGCGCCCGGGGAGAGGCGGATGAGGATGCGCTGCACGCGCACGCGCTCGGAGCTGAGGGCCTTCACCTGGCCGGACACCTCGCGCAGGGCCATGGCCTCCTCCTCGTCCATGCCTTTGGGCGTGTCCGTGGTCTTCTGGGCCAGGTACGACTCGATCTTGGCGAAATACGCCTTGGCTTCCTCGAGGGTCGGCGGCACGACCTTGGCCTTGACGCCCTCCTCGATGACCTTGCGCGCCATGATCTGCCGGGAGAGCCGCTCGCGGAACTGCGTCAGGTCCAGGCCCTCGGCCTTGAGCTGCTTGCGGAAGTTCTCCTCCGCCTCGGCGGGCGTCAGGTCCTTGCCCTCGTCGTCCTTGCGGAAGCGGCTCTTGATCTCCTCGACGGCGTTCTCGATCTCGCGCTCGCGCACCTTGAGCTTGAGCTTGACGCCTTCCTGATAGAGGAGCTCGCGGTCGATGAGCTGCTCGAGCGTGCTCTCGCGCAGCTTGCGCACGTTGGACGGGTCGTCCATCGAGCCGGGCTGGGACTTGCTCCAGAAGTCGATGGCCGTGGCGGCTTCCTTCTGGTACTCGGAGAGCAGGATGGGCGAGCCGTTGACCACGGCGACGGTGTCCTCCACCGGCTTCGCCGCGCCGGCGACGCTCGCCAGCAGCGGAAGGACGAGGAGCAGCTTACTTGAATTCATCATCGACGATCTCCACGGGGAATTTCTCCTGCATGGACTGCAGGTGTCGGTCGAGCTTCTGCTTCTCGAGCAGGCGGGAGACGCGCTCGCGGGCCTCCTCGGCCGGCGGGCGGCGCTCGCCCTCCTTGCGCAGGACGTGATAGCCGAACTTGCTCTTGAGGGGCCCGCCGATCTCGCCGACGCGCATGCGGAAGACGACCTCCTCGAGCTCGGGGATGACCTCGCCGTACAGGGAGGGCGGCAGGCGCCCGCCGTCGGCGGCCGTGGCCGCGTCGAGGGACTCCTCCTTGGCCAACTTGGCGAAGTTGGCGCCGGAGCGCAGGCGCTTGGCGACGTCCTCGGCCTTGTCGGGGGTGGCCAGCAGGATGTGGCGCATGTCCACCTCGCTGGGGTGCTTCTCGAGGTATTCTGCGATCTCCGCGTCCTCCACCTTGAGCACCCCGCGCTTGCGCAGGTCCTCGACCCACAGGGAGGTCAGCAGGTATTCCCCGCCCTCGCGCACGCGCTCCTCCTCTTCCTTGCGCAGGCGCTCGAGCCGGGCCCGGAAATCGGCCGAGCGCGGCACGTCGGACTGCTGCGCGGCGGCGAGCACGAGCTTCTCGCGCACCAGCACGTCGAGGAACTGACGGCGGCCGTTGGGCGTCAGGACGTAGTCCTGGTAGCCGGAGGAGACCTCCGAGAGCTTGCGGCGGTACTCGGACTGGGTGATCTCCAGCTTGCCGACCTTCGCCACGACGGGGTCCTTCTCCCCCCGGCAGGCGGCGAGCGCGGCGACGGCGAGCGCGGCGAAGGCGATGCGCCTCATGGCCGCCATCTTATCATTTCGCGGCGCGGACCTAGGGCTCGCGGCGAGGCTTGGACGGCGCGGCGTTCATGATGTCCGGCAGCGCGGGACCGGCCGCCTTGGGAGCCGCCGCCGGGCGGCCGGCCGGGGCGGGCTCCTCGTCGGCCGCCTTCTCCCCCGCCAAGGCCGCGAGGTGGGCGCGCTGCTCGGACACGCGCAAAGACGCCTCGTCGGCGGCGGCCTCGTAGGCGCTGATGCGGTCGAGCTCGTCGGCGCCCTGGGCGCGCAGGATGATGGCGGCGGCCAGGGGCTCGGCCTCCTCGACGGCCGCCAGGGCCAACGCCTGCCGGGCGCCGTCGGCGTCGTTCTGCGCGGGCAGGGGCAGCGGCTGGCCCGGCTCGAAGGCGAGGTCCACGGCGCCCGGGTCCAGCGGCACCTCGTTCTTGATGAGCGCCCGCGCCTGCTTGAGCCCCGAGCGCAGCACGGCCCCTTCCTGCGCGATGAGACGCAGGCAGGTGACCCACTCCCGGTTCTCGCGCGGGTCCTCGCGGTCGAGCGCGTTCATGTGCGCGTCGAGCGCGCGCACGTTCTTCGTCCCGTTGATGAGGTTGCGAGCCAGCTCGCCCGGCGCGGGACGGCCCTGCAGCCGGCCGTGGGGCAACAGCGCGGGCCGTTTGGAGGCGGCGTGGGCCGCCGGGGCCGCGAGCAGCAGGGCGGTCAACAAGGCGCGCATGACGGGAGTGTAGCCCCGCGCCGGGCGGCGCCGCAAGGGGCGCGGGCCGGTCACGGGTTCGGCAGCCCGAAACGCTTGCGCAGCGCGGTGCGGAGGCGGTCGTCCGTGAGCTCTTCGACCATCCCATCGAAGCCCTGCGGGACATTGAGAAGCTCCGAGCCGACGGCCGGCCTGGGCGACGGCGGTGGGCCCATGACGAGGCCGGACCGGGGCGCTTGCGACAAGCGCGCGAACTGCGCGCGCTCACGCGCGTCCCGCTCGCTCATCTGCTTGAGCCATTCAGCGTGGACCTGCTCCATCAACGCCTTGATGATTTTCGGCACGGCGTCCTGGGAGCGACCGTACTTGCCGACGAAGACTTCCTGCCACAACACGCGGCGGGACATCGGGAACCAGTAGTGGGCTTCCGGGTCGCTTGCATCGCACACAGCAGCGAGTTTATCATCGGAGTCGCGTCGGGCCAGTTCGACTCTCCGCTGAGCGGCGGCCCGAGAACCCCTCGGCATGGCGGAGGCGGGCGCAAGGGCTCCGGTGATGGCGTCGGCGTCGGCGAGCAGCAGCACGGCCAGCGAATCGGCGAAAAACTCGTCGAGCGGCGCGAGCAGCCGCCAGTTGGACGGCGTATAAAGCATCTCCTCGCCGCTCCTGGCCGTGAAGTAGCCGTTGAGCATCGCGTGACCCAACTCATGGATCGATACGGCGCGGTAGCCGACGCCGACGCCGCCTCTCCGCGGGATGGCGCCGAGCGAGACGAAGCGGTCCCAGGGCGAGTAATGCGGGTTGAGGTTGAGAAGAGTGAAGTGCGCACGCTCCACCGGCAGCGGCCCCGCCCCGATGGCGTGCGCGACGGCGGCGACCCGGCCCACGTCGAGCTCCGCGAACTCCTCGTACGCCTGGCGGTCCTCCTTGTTGACCAGCACCAGCTTGAGCACGGGGTTCTTCACCAGGTCCGGCTCCTCATTCGGAGCAGCCTGGACCGACGCGACGCCGCACCACGCCGCCAGGAGCAGGAGCGCGCTCATGGCGGCAGTATAACCCCGCCCGGCGCGGCCCGCCAGCCTCAGGCGGCGAGCAGGGCGCGCACGGCCGCGGCAGCGTCCTGGCCCTCGACGAGCTTCAGGCGCACGGCGTCTCCTTCCGAGGACGGCACGAAGGACACGCGCGGGCCGAAGGCCTGCAGCCAGCGCGCGGGCGCGGAAGGGTCGGGCGGGGCGTCGGCGTGCCAAGCGAGCGTCACGGCGCCGTCTGACTCCGCGATGGAGGCGACGCGCGCCTTGCGCGCCTCGGCGCGCAGCGCCAGCATCTCGAAGAGGTTCTTCACCGGCTGCGGCGCGGGGCCGGAGAGGCGCTCGAGCTCGGCGAGCAGGTCGCGCGCGCCCTGGGGCGTGGCGCGCAGGGCGCGTTTGTAGAGCTTGAGGCGCTCCAGCTCGCCCGGCAGGTAGTCCTCCGGGATGTAGGCGCGCATGCGCAGGTCCACGGCGACCGGGCGGTCGTCCTCCACGGGCATGCCGCGCATGCGGGTCACCTCGTTCTCGAGCAGGGAGGAGTAGTAGTCGGCGCCGATGGCGTTCATGAAGCCGTGCTGCTTGGCGCCGAGCAGGTCGCCGGCCCCGCGGATCTCCAGGTCGCGCAGGGCCAGCTTGATGCCCGCGCCCAGCGCGCCGAACTCCTTCAAGGCGTCGAGCCGCTTGCGCGCGTCCTCGGGCAGCTCCTTGAGCGTCGCGTCGGAGGGATGGAAGAGGTAGCAGAACGCCCGGCGCTTCTCGCGGCCGATGCGCCCGCGCAGCTGGTAGAGCTGGGCCAGGCCGAAGTCCTGGGCGTCCTCGACGAGCAAGGTGTTCACGCTCGGGATGTCGAGGCCCGACTCGATGATGGTGGAGGCCACGAGGACGTCGGACTTGCGCTGCGCGAAGTCCCACATCGCCTTCTCGATGTCGGCGCCGCGCATCTGCCCGTGCACCATGGCCACGCGCGCGCCGCCCGAGAGGCGCGTGATGGCGTCGAGCGCGTCCTTCATCGTGCGCACGCGGTTGTGCACGTAATACACCTGGCCGCCGCGGGCCAGCTCCTCGGAGATGGCCGTCGAGATGACGCGCTCGTCCCAGGGGCCGACGCGGGTGACGATGGGCTGGCGCCCGGAGGGCGCGCTCTCGATGAGGGAGATCTGCCGCAGGCCCGTCAGCGCCTGGTGCAGCGAGCGCGGGATGGGCGTGGCCGACAGCGACAACACGTCCACCTCGGCGCGGATCTTCTTGAGCTTCTCCTTGTCGCCCACGCCGAAGCGGTGCTCCTCGTCCACCACGATGAGGCCGATGTCGGCGAAACGCACGTCCTTCTGCAGGAGGCGGGCGGTGCCGATGACCGCGTCCACCTTGCCGCTCTTGAGGTCGGCGAGCACGGCCTTCTGCTCGGACTTGGTCTGGAAACGCGTCATCAGGGCGAGCTTCACGGGGAAACCGGCCATGCGCCGCGAGAAGGTCCGGAAGTGCTGGTCGGCGAGCACCGTCGTGGGCGCGAGCACCGCGCACTGCTTGAGGCCCATGACGCACTTGAAGGCCGCGCGCATCGCCACCTCGGTCTTGCCGAAGCCCACGTCGCCCACGACGAGCCGGTCCATCGGGCGCGGGGTCATCATGTCGGCGAGCGTCTCGGCGATGGCCTTGCTCTGGTCCTCGGTGGGCTCGTACGGGAACGCGGCGGCGAACTCGCGCTCCATCTCCCCCTCGGGCGGGAAGGCGTGGCCGGGCCGCGCGGCGCGGCGCGCCTGCATCTTGAGCAGCTCCTCGGCCAGCTCGCGCACGCCCTCGGCGACCTGGCGCTTGGTCTCCTCCCAGGTGCGCGTGTCCAAGGACGAGAGGCGCGGGCGTTTGCCCTCGACGCCCGAATACTTCTGCACGCGGTCGAACTCGGTGAGCGGCACGAACAGCCGGTCGGAGCCGCGGAACTCGAGCTTCACGCAGTCCTGAGCCCCGTGGCCCGGGACGCTCACGGGCTCCAGGCCCTGATAACGCGCGACGCCGTAGTCCTGGTGCACGACGAAGTCGCCGCCCTTGAGCTCGCGCCAGCGCACCTGCTGGGCGCCTTTGGCCGCGAAGCGCTTCCAGCGGCCCACCCCGCGCCAGTCGCGGCCGAACACCTCGCTGGACGCGTAGACGGCGAGCCCGGCCGAGGGCAGGCGGAAACCCGCGCGCAGCGGCCCGATGAGGTGTTGGACCGGCGCGTCCGGGAGAGCCTCGGCCAGCAGCTCCTGCAGGCGGGCGTCCTCGCCGTGGTTGAGGCTCCACAGGTGGACCTTGAGCCCGGCCTGCGCGTCGCGGCGCATCTCCTCCCAGGCGCGTCTGGGGTCGCCGGCGTAGGGACCCAGCGCCGCGGCGCCCAGGTCCGCGTCGCCGCCCGGCGCGCGCGAGAGGTCCAGCCGCGCGACCCCATCGGGGACGGCGGCGCCCTCCACGCCGTCGGCGACGAGCCACAACGCGCCCTCGGTCAGCCACTGCGACACCGCGCCGCCGTCGGCCGGCTCCTCGGCGGGCGTGGCCTCGGCCTCGGCCACGACGGCGGACGGCTCCTGCGAGACGGGGTCCACCACCCGGATGGAGGCGACGCGGTCCTCGTCGTAGAGCACGCGGTAGGCGACGGCGGGCTCCAGCGCGTGGAAGTCGAGCACCGCGCCGCGCGCCGCGAACTCGCCGGGGCTCTCCACGAAGTCCACGCGCTGGTAGCCCGCGGCGACGAGCCTCTCGATGGCGGCGGAGCGCGCGAAGGAGTCGCCGGAGCGGAAGCGCACGGTCTTCGACGCGAAGTCCGCGGCCGCGGGCGCGGGCGCGGCCAGGCCCGCGGGCGTCCCCAAGGCCAGGCGCGCGCCGGCGCGCAGCAGCTCGAGGGAGGCCAGGCGCTCGCGGCCGTCCTCGCCGAAGACGGCGCAGGACTCGGCGCGGCCCCCGAACAGCGGCGCGAGCGCCTTGACCGCGTCGGCGGCGTCCTCGACGGCGTCGTCGTCGGGCAGGACGACGACGAGCGGGCCGCGCGGCGCGGTCGCGCCGGCCGGCGCCTTGCCGTCGAGCAGGAGCCGCGCGAGGTAGGCGAGCGCCCCGGAGCCGGGCACCCCGCCGAGCACGGCCATCAGCGCGCTCGCGCCTTCTCGGCCATCACGCGCGCGAACGCGACCGCGTCGGCGCCGTCGGGCAGGACGCCCTCGACCCGCCGGCCGGCGGCCTCGCCGTCGGCCGCGAAGTAGGCGTCGAAGCGCAGTCCGCCGGCCTGATGACGGGCGTGCGCGGCCACGGGCGCGCCGCAGCCGCCGCCGACGCCGGCCAGGAAGCCGCGCTCCAGCTCCACGCACACGCGCGTCGCCGCGTGGTCGAGCGCCGCGACGAGTTTGGCCGCCTCGCCGCCGTCCGCGCGGACCTGCAGCGCCAGCGCGCCTTGCGCCGGCGCGGGCACGACCAACCCCGGGTCCAGCGCCTCGTGGGGCGCGTCGCCGCGCCCGAGCCGCTTGAGCCCGGCGACCGCCAGCGCCACCGCCTCGGCCTCGCCCTCGGCGAGCTTGCGCAGGCGCGTGTCCACGTTGCCGCGCAGCGGCAGGAAGACCAGGTCGGGCCGCGCGGCCGCGAGCAGGTGCTGGCGGCGCAAGGAGGAAGTCCCCACGCGCGCCCGCTTGGGCAAGGTCGCCCAGGTCAGCCCCGCGCGGCAGACCAGCGCGTCGCGGGCGTCCTCGCGTTTGGGGTAGGCGCCGACGACCAGTCCGGGCGTCATGACCGCGGGCAGGTCCTTGGCGCTGTGCACCGCGAAGCCGAGCTCGCCGCGCAGCAATGCCTCCTCGATCTCCTTGACCCACAGGCCCTTGGCGCCCTGCGGCAGCGCCTTGGCCTTCTCCGGCGGCGGCGCGCCGAAGAGGTCGCCGCTGGTCTTGACCACCACGGTCTCGACCTTCAGTCCCGGATGCGCGGCCTCGAGCGCTCGGGCCACGAGGCCGGACTGCGCCAGCGCCAACGGCGAGCCGCGGGTGCCCATCTTGAGGACGGTCATGAGCCGATTCTAGCGGTTTTTCATATGATGGAGCCGTGACGCTGCTCAAATGGGCGGAGGTGGACCTCTCGGCGCTCGCTCACAACGCGCGCTGGGTCGCGTCCGCGCTCGCGCCCGGCCGCTCCTTCTGCGCCGTCGTGAAGGCCAACGGCTACGGGCACGGCGCCGTCGAGGTCGCCCGCGTGGCGCTGAAGGCGGGCGCCTCCTGCCTGGGCGTGCGCGACCTCTCCGAGGCCGCGCAGCTGCGCCGCGCCGGCCTGCGCGCGCCCGTGCTCCTGCTGGCGCCCATCCTCCCCGAGCAGGCGCCCGAGGCCGTCCGGCTCGGCGTCGAGGTCAGCGTGGACGGCCCGGCGACGGCGCGCGCCCTCTCGCGCGCGGCAGGCCGACGCCGGGTCGCGGTCCACCTCGACCTCGACTACGGCCTGGGCCGCTGGGGCGCGCCGCCCGCCGCGGCGCCCGCGCTGGCCGCGACGCTCGCGCGGCTCAAGGGACTGCGCCTGGCCGGCGTCTCGACCCACATCGGCTACGTCCCGGGCAAGAACTCGGTCGAGGCCGAGGAGAAACTCGGCGCCTTCGAGCGGCTCGCCGCGTCCCTGAAGGCGCGCCACCCGGGCCTCGTCGCGCACGCCGCCAACAGCTCCGTGTTCGTGGATTTCCCCCACCGCCGCTTCGACATGGCCGTCATCGGCAACCTGCTCTACGGCATCAACCGCTCCAAGTCGCGGCCCGCGCCGCTGAAGATGCCCTGGCGGCAGTTCGCGCGCGTGGTGTCGCTGCGCGAGGTGCGCAAAGGCGTCTCCATCGGCTACGCCAGCGAATACCTCGCCCCGCGCCGCATGCGCGTGGCGACCTTGCCCGTGGGCTACGCCGACGGCCTGACCATGGAGCCGGCCGAGCGCCTCATCGGGTTGGGCGCGGGCTCGCGTTACTGGGGCCTGTTCGAGGGCGTGAAGCTGCCCTTCGTGGGGCGCGTGGGCATCACGCATTGCCTCGTGGACGCCACCGACGCCCCGCGCCTCAAGCTGGGCGACGCGGTCGCGCTGCCCGGCCGGCGCACCGCGGCCGCGGGCCTGCCGCGCGTCTACTTGCGCTGACCCGCGCCGCCGAGCCCGCCCAGGCCCGTCTGGACCTGGGAGAACAGTCCCGAAGCCCGCGGGTCGGACGCCAGGGCCTGGGCCACGCGCGGGTCGCTGACCAGGCCGAGGGCCTGGGGGTTGGCCATGGCCACCGACATCATCATGGACGGGTCCGAGGTCAGGGCTTTGGTGGACGGGCACTCCATGAGCCGCGAGCCCAGCTCGCTCGAGATCATCGCGGACGCGGCGGCGGGTTTGGACAACGCCTGCTGCACGAGCGGATACAGGTTGGCCATCGCGCCGGAGCGCGGGTCCGACAGCGCGGACTTGAGCGCGCCCGGGTCCGAGCAGTTGCGCCGCGAGGTCTCGCGGCCCATCACCGCGTCCACGACGAGTTTGTTGTCGAGCACGGCCTTGAGCACGCGCGGATGGTCCAGGAGCTTGCGCACGGCCGCCGAGAGCAGGCCCTTCTGCGCCCCCAGCTTCGTGAGCCCCGACGGCGTGACGGGCAAACCCGCCGCGGCGAGTTCGGCGTCGCTCGGCGGCGGCTCGGCGCGCGCGGGCGCCGGCGCGGCAGGCGCGGGGGCGGGAGCGGGCGCGGCGGAAACAGCCGCGGCCGCCGGCGCCGTCGGGTCCGCCTCCGGCTTCGTCGCCGACGGCGCCTCGGAGAAGGCGACCTGGACCATGTCCAGGCCCGTGCCCGTGCGTCGCTCCACCGCGCGCGGCACGCGCGGCGGCGGCGCGGCCCCGCCTTGGTCGAACGCGCGCGTGCCCGACAGGGGCGAGGACTCGGGGCTCGACAGGAGCAGCCACCCCGACACGACCACGGCCGTCGCCGCGATGAAGACGGCCGCGAGCTTGAGCTCCGCGCCCTCCTCCTTGCGGTCGTAGAAGGGGCTCACTCCAACCCCGTCTCCTCTTCGGCCGGGGCGGGGCCCAGCTCGTCGTCGGTGGGCAGCGGCGCCGGCGCGTCCGGGTCCTCCGCCGGCAGCCCGACGGGCGGCGCGGTCGAGCCGGGCGGCAGCATGGAGCCGGGCGCCGCGTCGGGCGCCGGCGCGGCGTCCACCTGCTCGGCCACGGGGCGCAGGTGGTCCACCTCGCAGTACGCCGTCGGCGCGGTGCCTTGCTGGAAGGCCTCGAGCAGGCGGTTCTTCCTCGGGCAGGTCGGCTGATGGAGCAGGCCGGTCTCCGCGTCGATGGCGGCGAAGACGATGCCCGGGGGCACGGCGAAGTCGCGTTTGGGCTGGTCCTTGAGCGCGCCCTCCATGATGGCCGTCCACCACGGCACGACGGTGGAGCCGCCCGTCCAGTCCTTGCGGCCCAGCGAGGTGAAGTCGTCGTAGCCCATCCACGCGACCGCCACGAAGTCGGGCGTGTAGCCCACGAACCACAGGTCGCGGTTGTCGTTGGAGGTGCCGGTCTTGCCCGCCAG
This sequence comes from Elusimicrobiota bacterium, assembly GCA_033875325.1. Taxonomy (GTDB): domain Bacteria; phylum Elusimicrobiota; class Elusimicrobia; order UBA1565; family UBA9628; genus GWA2-66-18. Next base: position 14,904 of record JANRKA010000127.1, read on the forward strand.
CGGTCGGCCCAGCGCGCGGGCGCGCACGCCCGTGCCGCCCTGCACGACCGCCTTGAGCACGTTGGTGACGAGGTAGGCCAGCTGGGGCGTCATCGCCTCGCGGTCAGACGGCACGTGGGCCTCGAGTTGCTTGCCCGCGGCGTCCTCCACGGTCTCGATGGTGTAGGGCGTGACCGCGATGCCGCCGTTGGCGAAGGTGGCGAAGGCGTTGGCCATCTCCAGCGGCGTCACGACGGAGGAGCCCAGCGCCAGCGCCGGCGCGGGCTCGAGGTCGGAGCGGATGCCGGCGCGATGGGCGATCTCGGCCACCAGCGGCGGCCCGATCTGGGTGATGAGGTTGATCGCGGAGATGTTGCGCGACTGGGCGATGGCGCGGCGCAGCGTCACGCGCCCCATGAACTTCCCGTCGAAGTTGTTGGGCACCCAGATCTTGAAGTCCGGCGACGCGGCGAAGGGCTGGGTCGCCAGGTTGATGGAGTACTGGTCCGTGGCCCCCTCCAGCAGGCGCCAGTCGCGGCCGTCGAAGTAGAAGGCCAGCGGCGTGTCGTCGATGAGCGAGGCCGCGGTCATGCCCGCGCCCAGCGCCGCCGCCCAGACGAACGGCTTGAAGGTCGAGCCGGGCTGGCGCTTGGCCTGGGTGACGCGGTTGAAGATGGATTCGCGCCCGCCGATCATCGCGCGGATGGCGCCGGTCTTGACGTCCATGAGCACGAAGGCGCCCTGGATCTTCGACGGCGGCGAGGTCGAGACGTCGGGAGGCAGGGACTCGCCCGAGAGCTCGTATTCGCGCATCTTCTTGGCGTGTTCGGTCGCCGCCTTCACGTCGAACTCGTCGAGGGCCTTGTACATGACCTCCTCGGCGTGTTTCTGGACGGTCAAGTCGAGCGTCGTGCCGACCTTCAGGCCGCCGCGCCACACCGCCGCGGTGCCGTATTTGAACTCCAGGCGGCGACGGACGTGCTCCACGAAGTAGGGCGCCTGCGAGCCCACGCCGATGGGCTTGACCAGCGGCACGGGCTGGGCCTCCGCGGCCTCGCGCTCGGCCTTGGTGATCATGCCCTCGTCCTCCATGCGCGAGAGGACGACGGAGCGGCGCCTTCGGGCGTTGTCGGGCTTGTAGAAGGGCGAGTTGGCGCGCGGGGCGCGGATGAGGCCCGCGAGCAGGGCGCACTCCGAGAGCGTGAGCTCCCCGATCTCCTTGCCGAAGTAGTTGCGCGCCGCGGCCTGGGCGCCGTAGGCGCCTTCGCCGAAATAGACCTGGTTGAGGTAGAACTGCAGGATCTCCGGCTTGGAGAAGTTGCGCTCGATCTGGATGGCGAGCAGGACCTCGCGCATCTTGCGCGAGAGCTTGCGCTCGGGCTTGAGGAAGATCTGCTTGGCCAGCTGCTGCGTGATGGTGGAAGCGCCCTGCACGACGCGCCGCGCGATGAGGTTGCGCACGGCGGCGCGCAGGATGCCGCGCGGGGAAAGCCCCCAGTGCTTGAAGAACGCGTCGTCCTCGACCGCGATGACCGCGTTCTGCAGGTCCACCGGTATCTTCGACAGCGGGAGCAGGGCGCGCTTCTCGATGGACAGCTCCGCGGCGACCACGCCGCTCGCGTCGAAGATGCGGGTGGTCTGCGACGGCGCGTAGTCCTCCAACGCGTGGATCTGCGGAAGACCCACGAGCAGCAGGCGCAGGCCGACGAGGCCCAGTATCAGGCCGAGCAGCAGCGGCGCCGCCAGGGCGTAGAAACGCGACCGAGGCATGGCGGCCATCTTACCATTTGCCTCCCGTGCGTCGTCACGCGAACGCCCCCGCCCGTCGGGCGACGCGAGGGCCGGGGCGCATGACGCCCCGGCCCTCGCTGACGACCGTCTGAGTCGCGCGTCCCTTTAGGGGACGCGGGTGAAAGCCAAGTCCCTCTCCTGGAACCCGGAGTGGCAGACGTCGGGCGACTCGCCGACCGAGCCCTCGACGCGGCCTTCGGGCGTGATGGAGATGGAGGCGGACTCGCCGCTCTCGCACGCGCCCTCGCTGCGGTACGCGCTGAAGACGGTCGCGCGCACGCCCCACAGGAGACGGAAGCGCCCGGTGAAGGTGCCGGCGACGACCAGCGACTCGCCCTCGACGCGCACGGAGTCCACGCAGACGACCCGGGCCATGCCCAAGGCGTCGGCCTGAGCGTCGGCGGCGCGCTGCCAACAGGCGCGGGCCGAAGCGGCCTGGGAGACGGCGCGCGTGGGAGCGCGGCCGGACACGGTCACGGCCTGCTTGATGAGTTCGCGCGCGGAGGCCTGGGCCTCGGCGAGACCGGCGGCGGCGGGGGCGGCCAACGACAGGGACACGGCGGCGAGAAGCAGCTTCATCGTTCTACCTCGTTTCATCGGGGATGTCGGCGTCACCTCTAGCATAACGCAGGACGGCCCTCGGGGCGCGTCACGAACTCGTGACGATCCGCCGACGGCGGGCCCAGGCGGCGACCGGGTCCAAGGACCCGGTCGCCGGGCTGCGAGACGCGCTGACGGCGCCACGGCGGCCGCGGCTTGGTAGAATAGACGCGCGTGTACGACCTGCTCATCATCGGCGGCGGCGTGACCGGCGCGGGCGCGGCCCGCGACGCGGCGCTGCGCGGCTTGAAGACCTTGCTGCTCGAACGCGCCGAGCCCGGCGGCGGCACCACGGCCGCCTCGACCCACCTCATCCACGGCGGAGTGCGTTACCTGCTCTACGACCGCCTCACCACGCACGCCTCCTGCTGGGACTCCGGCCACATCGTGCGCACCTCGGGCGAGCTCCTCACGCGCCTGCCCATCCTCTGGCCGGTTTATGAAGGCCACAAACGGGGTCTCGAGCTGGTGGAGACCTTGCTCGAAGCCTACGACCGCTTCCAGCCGATGAAATACGGCCGCCCGCACCTGCGCCTGACGCCCGAGGCCGCCCTGCGCGCCGTGCCGGGCCTGGCCCCCGAAGGCCTCAAAGGCGCGCTCGTCTTCGACGAGTGGTGGGTGGACGCGCAGGCCCTGGCCGGACGCACCTTGGAGTCGGCCCGGCGCGCCGGCGCCGAGGCGTTCACCGGCTCTCCCGTGGACGGCCTCATCGTGGAGAACGGCCGCGTCGCCGGCGCGCGCTGCGGCGCGCGCGAGTTCCGCGCCAAGGTCACGCTCAACGCCGCGGGCCCTTGGGTGGACAAGGTGGCGCGCCTGGCGGGCGCGAGCATGCCTTTGCGCCTGATGAAGGGCACCCACCTCATCTACGAGGACAAGGCGCTGACGCCGGTCGGACTGCTGCTGGAAGCCGAGGACCGGGGGCGTTATGTATTCGTGGTGCCTTCTCCCCTCGGCACCTGGGTCGGCCCCACCGACCTGCCCGGCCCCGAGGACCCCGACGCCGTGCGCACGGGTGAGGATGAAATCGGCTACCTCACGCGTTCCGTGAAGCGCTACTTCCCGCGCTGGCCCGAGAGGCACGCGCGCACCATCGTGGGCTCGCGGCCCATCATCGGCCAGCCCGGCGGCGAGAAGCTGCTCTCGCGGGATTTCGAGATCTTCGACCACAAGGACCGCGAGGGCCTGGACGGCTTCATCACGGTCGGCGGCGGCAAGATGTCGGACTACCGCGTGATGGCCGAAGCCGCCGTGGACGCCGCCTGCCGCAAGCTCGGCGTGGACGCGGCTTGTTCCACGCATCTGACGACCTTGTCGGGCGCGCCCGTCGGCGAGATCCCCGCCTGGCCGCATCCCGACCCCGCGCTCAAGCGTTTCCTGCGCGGGCAGCCGCGCCTGCGGGAACTGCACGCCTTGGCCTACCTGGGCGCGGACCTGGCGCGCCACGTCGGCCGCCGCTTATCAGGCGCCGCCGCGCCCCAGGACTACGACGCCTTCGCGCGACGCTACGACCTCAAACTGTCTCCGCAGTGAGTTCCTGCGCCGTCGCAGCACGATTATCGTTAGTTGCTGCGCCAGAGCAAGGATTATCGTTAGTTAAGGCGGGGCAGCGCAGGTCCGCGTGTAACGCGTGTCCGAACGCCTTCGGGGTTTGCGCCCGGTCCTGATGGCGCGCCTCGTCTTGGGCGCGCGGCGTGCGGATCGCTGACCCCGACTAGTAAGCGCCGCGCTCCTGGTACCAGGGCACGCCGCGGGTGGAGGGCTTCACGCAGTCCACGAAGACGACCACGCGGCCGTCGTTGTAGACGTAGCCCCAACGGCCGGTGCCCTTGATGCGCGAGCCGTCCACCTGGCCGCCGCGCAGGATTTCAGGGCCGTAGGGCTCGACGCGGTCGGTGTCGCGCCCGCAGGTCGGCAGGCTCAAGGTCGGCAGCTCGGCGAGATACTTGGGGATGAGCTCCTCGAGACGCGCGGGGATCTTCTTCTCGGTCTTCACGAAGTCGGCCAGGCTCGACTCGATCTTGCCCAGGCCGGCGCGCGCGCGGTCCTCGCGCACGCGCAGGTCGGTCGCGCTGGTGTCGGACTCGAAGTCCGACGAGCCGCCCATGTCGCGGGCGCCCGTCAAGCTCGAACACGCGGCCAGCGACGCCGCGAAGACGACCGGCAACAGGTGCCTCATGACGGTTCCCCCCGGACGATGGTCCCTCCGCCGAGGACCTCGTCGCCTGCGTAGAAAACGACGGCCTGGCCCGGCGTGACGGACGCCTGCGGCGCCTCGAACGAGAGGCTCGCCGTCTCGCCGGCGACCGTGAGCAGCGCCGCCGCCGGCGCGTGCCGGTGGCGGATGCGGGCGTGGATGCGCGTCGGCGCGCCGGGCGCCGCGCCCGTCCAGGTCACGCCCGTCGCCGTCAGCCCCTTCGAGAAGGTCTCGTCTTTTCCGCCCACGACCACGGTGTTGGTCTCCGGCTCGATGCGCGTGACGAAGACCGGCGCCTTGGTCGTGACGCCCAGGCCTTTGCGCTGGCCGACGGTCAGCCCCGCGTAGCCGGCGTGTTCGCCCAGCGTCTCGCCGGCGGCGTTGACGACGCGGCCGGGCTGAGGCGCGACGCCGTGCGCCGCGAGGAAACCCTTCACGTCGCGCCCCGGGACGAAGCAGGTCTCCATGGACTCGGGCTTGTCGGCGGTCTTCAGCCCGAGCTCGCGCGCCTTGGCCCGCACCTCGTCCTTGGATAAGCCGCCCACCGGGAACGAGACCTTGCCCAACTCGCGCGCGGTGAGCGCGTAGAGGAAGTAGGTCTGGTCCTTCGCCTCGTCGCGCGAGCGCAGCAGGCGGCCGCCCTCGACGCGCGCGTAGTGGCCGGTCGCGACCGTGTCGCAGCCCCAGGCCTGCGCCAGGCCCAGCAGGTGGCCGAACTTCACCTTGCGGTTGCACTCCACGCAGGGGTTGGGCGTGCGGCCGGCCGCGTACGCGTCGATGAACGGCTTGATGACCGCGTCGTTGAACAACTCCGCCATGTCCACCGTGTAATGGGAGATGCCGAGCTTCTCGCAGACGCGTTTGGCGTCCTGCACGTCGGCCGGCGAGCCGCAGCAGCCGAAGCCCACGCCTTCGCGGCCGAGCAGCTTCATGGTCACGCCCACGGCCTCGGCGCCGGACTCGGCGACGAGCGCGGCGGCGACGGAGGAATCCACCCCTCCGCTCATGGCGACGAGCACGCGGGGCCTCACGCGGGCACCTTCCCGCGCAGGCGCTCCACGGCCTTGGGCAGGACGGCCAGCAGGCGCTCCAGGTCCGCGTCGGTCGTGCCCCAACCCGTGGACAGCCGGATGGAGCCGGTCGAGCGGACCGGGTCCACGCCCATCGCGGTGAGCACGTGGGACGGGGTCGAGGCCCCCGACGAGCAGGCCGGGCCCGACGAGGCGCATACGCCTTCGAGGTCGAGCGCGACGACGAGGTGATGGCCGTCGAGGCCTTCGAAGCTCGCGTGCACGGTGTTGGGCAGCCGCTCGCCGCCGCCGTTGACGCGGCTCCCCGGGATGGCCAGCACCGCGGCCTCGACGCGGCGGCGCAGCTGCAGGTCGCGCGCGGCGTGCGCCTCGAGCTCGCGCGCGGCGAGCTCGCAGGCCAGGCCGAAGCCGACGATGGAGGCCACGTTCTCCGTGCCGCCGCGCCGGTTGCGCTCCTGATGGCCCGTGACCACCGGCGAGAGGCGCGTCCCCTTGCGGACCCACAACGCGCCCACGCCTTTGGGCGCGTTGAGCTTGTGGCCCGAAAGCGCGAGCAGGTCCACGCCGAGCGTCTTGACGCTGAGCGGCACCTTGCCCGCGGACTGCACGGCGTCGGTGTGCAGGAGGACGCCGCGCCCCTTGAGGGCGGCGGCCAGCGCCGCGACCGGCTGCAGCACGCCGGTCTCGTTGTTGGAGTGCATCAAGCTCACGACGGCCGCGTCGTCCGTCGCCGCCTTCGTCATGGCGTCCAGGTCCACGACGCCGTCCGCGCCGCACCCGGCCTCGACGACCTCGAAGCCGCGGCGGCGCAGCTGGGAGACGAGAAGGCGCACCGCGTCGTGCTCGATGGCCGAGGTCACGACCTTGCGGCGCTTGCCGCCGCTCTCGTCGCGGGCCTGCCACGCCGCGCCGGCGATGGCGAGCACGTCGGACTCGGAGCCGCCGGAGGTGAAGACGACCTCGCTCTCGTCGGCGGCGCCGAGCAGGCCCGCCGCCTGGGCGCGGGCGCGCTCGACGGCCGCGCGCGCCTTCTGTCCGAGGGAGTAGACCGAGTTCGGGTTGCCGAAGCCCTCGCGCAGCCAGGGCAGCATCGCGTCCACCACCTCGGGGCGGACGGGCGTCGTGGCGTTGTGGTCGAAGTAGGCGGTCACTGTCCGAAGCCGAAGCCCTTGAAGAGGTCGTCCTCGCCCGCGGCGCCGGGCGCGGCGTCGGCGGCCGGCTTGGGCTTCTCCACGGGTTTGGGCGCCTCCGCTCCGGGCAGCGCGACCGCCTTGGGCGCGCCCTTGCTCTGCACGGGCGCGACGATGCTCTTGCGGATGCCCTCGGAGAAGATGATGCGGCCCTTCTTGCGGTCGTAGAACAGCCGGAACTGGCTCTGCTTGGTCTGCGGCTCGTAGGCCTTGCCCAGGTTGTCGCGCTCCTGCTCCCAGCCGGGGTTGTAGAGCAGGCGGCCGCGCACGTCCACCTTCTCGGCCAGGATGGGCAGCGAGAAGCGGATGCGGTAGAAGCCGTTGGTGTCGGAGACGCCGGGGTCGAAGGAGGAGGTCGCGAAGCCGGACGGGCGCGCCTCGCCTTCCTCCAGCGTGCTCTCGCCGCTGGCCACCGCGCGCACGACCACGCCTTGGACGGGGTTGTCCTGGTAATCGGTGACCACGCCCTGGATGTAGCCGTCGAGGAAACGCGTCTTCTTCGAGACGGAGAAGAGCAGCAGCTCCGAGGTGCCGGTGAGCTTCTCGGTGATGGACAGGTCCACGACGCGGCCTTCGGCGAAGTCCTCCGCGACCACGTTCTTGTTGGAGGGTCCGCAAGCGGCCAGCGCGGCGCACAGGAGCACGGCGGGAAGGGCCCGACGGGTCATCAGCGGGTATTCTACCACTTAGCCCCCCTCCGTCTGAGGGACCGGGGCCGGCGCCGGGGCGGGCGCCGCCGCCGGCGCGGCCTCGGACGCGGCGGCGGGTTTCTTGATGGGAGAGCCCTTCACGAACAAGACGACGCGCCGGTTCTTGGCGCGGCCCTCGGGCGTGGCGTTGGAGGCGATGGGGCGGGTGTCGCCGTAGCCCACCGCGCCCATGCGGTCGCGCGGCAGGCCGTATTTCTCGATGAGCAGGCGCGCCACGCTCGTGGCGCGCGCGGTGGACAGCTCCCAGTTGGAGTCGAAGTAGTCGTTGTGGATGGGTTGGTCGTCGGTGTGCCCCTCGATGAGCACCTCGTGGTCCTCGGTGAGCTTGCGCAGGCTCGGCACGACCTTGGCCAGCTTGTCGTCTATCTCGCCCGTGGGCTCCGCGGCCCCGGAACCGAAGAACGAGGCCGAGCCCTGCTCCTCCATCGTGATCTTCAGGCCGTCCTTGTCGATCTTGACCTCGCCCTTCATCTCGCCCTTCTCCATCATCTCCTTGACCTGGGCGGCGGCGTTCTGGACGTTCTTGTTGAGGGCGGCCGAAAGCGCGTAGAGGATGACGAAGAAGCAGACCATCTCGGTCATGAGGTCCGCGTAGCAGACGACCCAGGCGGGCGCGGGATGGCCGACCTTCGCGACCTTGGGGTCGCTCTCGTCGATGAAGCCCTTCGGCGCGCGCATCGGCATGGGCGTTTATGCGGCGGGCGGGGCTCCGGCGCCGGCGGGCGCGGCGGCGGGTTTGACGATGAGGCGCTTGGAGGGCGGCAGGTACGCCTTGAGGTTGGCCTCCATCACCGACGGGGTGGCGCCGCTCTGCAGCAGCAGCACGCCGCGGATGATGATCTCCTTGATGAGCAGCTCCTCCTCGGAGCGCGTCCTCAGCTTGCCGCCCATGGGCAGGAAGATGAGGTAGCCGGAGCCCAGGCCGTAGAAGGCCGCGGCCAAGGCCAGCGCCATGCGGCGCGGCACCGCCGACACGTCGTCGATGGTGGACAGCATCATGATCATGCCCAGCACGGTGCCGATGATGCCGAAGGCGGGCGAATAGGTGCCCAGGGCGTTGAGGATCTCGGCGCCGCCCTTGTGGCGCTCGCGGATGAAGCCGATCTCGGTCTCGAGCATGTTGCGGATGAACTCGTGGTCGGCGCCGTCCACGACGAGCTGCACGCCGCGGCGCAGGAAGTCGTTCTTGATGTTCTTGAGGTCGCCCTGCAGCGCCAGGAAGCCCTCCTTCTTGGCCTTCTGCGACAGGTTCACGAAGGTGACGACGATGAGCGAGGTGTCGTCCTCCTCGATGGAGAACAGGGTCTTCTTGATGATCTTGCCCACGCCGATGACCTGGGAGATGGGGTAGTTCACGAGCGTGGCGCAGAAGGTGCCGCCCATGACGATGAAGATGGCCTCCATGTTCATGAAGGGCTTGAAGCCGGCCGCGCCCTCGCTGTGGAAGATCATGAAGACGGTGAGGCCGAAGAAGGTGAAGATGCCTGCTATCGTCGCGATGTCCATGTGTGAGCGGCTCCTTGGCTAACCCCGGTCCCGTTCGTAGCCCGCGATGGGGTTGACGGGCTTGCCCGAGGCGGCGACGGCCTTTCGGTACTCCACGACCTTGGCGGCGACCTCGGCGGCGCTCTCGCTGACCAGCAGGCGGTTGCCCGTGGCCAGGTTGACGACGGTCTGGGGGCCGGGCTCGAGCGTCTCGATGAGCTCGGCGTTCACCACGACCTCGGTGCCGTTGAGTTTGTGCAGTACGATCATGTCCCCCCGATTATACCTGTCCGCCGCCGCCGCGCAAGCGGGCGAGCTCGGCCTGGGCCGCGTCGAGCTCGCGCTTGAGCTCGTGCAGCGCCCGCGCCGACTCGGCCTTCGCCGCGGCCAACGCGCGCTCGGCCTGCTCGCGGGAGGTCTGGGCGATCTTCGCGGTCTGGGTCTCGCGGGCGATCTGCACCCGCGCCTGCTCCAAGGCGTCCTGCGTGCCCGTGACCTGGGCCGCCTGGGCCGAAGCCAGCCGCTCCAGCTCGAGCTTCTCGCGCTCGAGCTCCGCGGCCTTCGATTCCGCCGCCGCGACGCGGTCGTGCAGCTCGCGCAGCGACGCCTGTTGGCCGCCCAGCTGCTCGCGCAGGGCGTGCAGCGACTTCTCCGTCTCCTGCTGCTCGCGGCGCGCCGCCGCCAGCGCGTCGTCGGCCCGGGCCAGCCGCCCGGCCAGCTCGTCGGCGCGCCCGCGCTGGAGGTGTATCTCGGAGTCCTTGGCCAGCGTCTTCTGGTTCCAGTCCGAGTCGCGCTGCACCAGCTCGCGCCGCAGGCGGGCGGTCTCCGCCTCCATCTGCGCGCGCACGACCTCGGAGTCGCGCTCGAGCTGGAGGCGGCGCTCGGCCAGCTCCCGCTCCAGGTCGGCGCGCAGCTTCATCTCCGCGCGGCGCGCCTCGGACTCGTTCTCGGCGCGCAGCTGCTCGGCGATCTTCGCCGCGCGCTGATTGAGCTCGTCCTGGGCCTGCACGCGCAGGCGGCTCTTCTCGGACTCGAGCATCTGCATGGCCGAGGCGGTGGCCTCGGCGCGGACTTCCTTCTCGCGCTCGACCCATTTGCGCTGCAGGACGACGAACTCCGCCTTGTAGCGCTCCTGGGTCTTCTCCCACTCGGCGGCGGAGCGGCGCAGCTCCTCCACCTGCACGCGGCCCGACGCGGCCTGACGCTCGAGCGCCCCGCAGACGGCCCGCAGGCGCTGCAGCTCGCCCTGAGCCTTCTCCGCCGCCTCCTTGTGCTTGACGAGGTCGGCTTCGTACTCCGCCTTGGCGCGGCGCAGGTTGGCGTCGTGCTCCGCCGCGAGGCGGTCCTTGACCGTGAGCAGGTCGCGCTGCAGGCGCTCCTGGTCGGCCATCAGGCGCTCCTCGCGGTCCCGCGCGCTGGCGCGCAGGCTCGCGTGGTCGCGCTCCAGGCGCTCCTGCACCATGGCGGCCTGGGTGCGGGCGAGCTGCAGGTCGGCCTTGAGCTGGATGGCCTCCTTCTCGCGGTCGGCCGCGTTCTGCAGCTTGGCCAGGGCCTCGGCGCGGTCCTTGGCCAGCTCGGCCACGCGCTCGTCGAGGATCTTCTTCTCGTGGACGAGTTTGGCCAGGTCGGTGTCGGCCCCCTTGAGCTTCTCGGCGAGCGAGCGCAAAGTGCGGATCTCGTCGTCCTTGGCCAGGGCGATCTTCTGCCAGGACGCCTTCTCCTCGAGCCAGCGCCGCTCCATCTCCTGCAGGCGCATGGCGAAATGGGTCTCGACCTCCTTCTCCTGCGCCTCGCGGGTGGAGAGCTGGCTCTTGAGCGTGGTGACCCAGGTCTCGCGCTCCTGCGCCAGGCGCTGCTCGAGCTCGGCGGCCTTCTTCTCCAGCTTGAGCTTGCTCTCCTCGTTCTCCTGGTCGCGGCGGTCGCGGCGCAGCTTGTCCTGCAGCTCCTTGAGGGAGACCTCCACCTTGGCGGCGGTGACCTTCTCCTCCTGGCTGCGCAGCTGGAGCGTCAGGGCCTTCTCGCGCTCCTCCTGCAGGCGCTTCTCGAGCTCCTGCATCTTCTTCTCGAAGTCGGCCTTCATGGACGCGGCTTTGTCCTCCGGCGCCGCCGCGGGAGACGCCGGGACGGGGAAGGCCATGGTCGGCGCGGCCGGCATGGACATGCCGGGCATCGGAGGCAGCCCGCCGGGGCGGCCGCCGAAGCTGGGCATGGGCGGCAGCCCCGGGCCGGCGCCCATCGGCGGCAGAGGAAGACCGGGCATGCCGCCCGCGGGCGGCATGGGCGGAAGGCCGGGCGCCCCGCCCAGCGGAGGCGGCGGCAGGCCGGGAGCGCCGCCCATCGGCGGCAGGGCCGGCGGCTGGGAGGCTCCCGGCAACGGCGGGGGCTTGGGCGCGCCCCCCTTACCGGGGGGCAGCGGCGGTGGAGGCGGGAACTTGTCGTCGGACGCCATGGTGTCTCTCCTGATGTCTCCTGACTCTCAGCGCGCCTGTGCCTTCATGCCCTCGACCCACGCGCGAAGGCCGGGGTCGGGGTTGGCGAGCAAGACCTGCTCGAACTGCGCCAGAGCCTCGGGCGCCCGCCCGAGCTGCAGGTAGCAGTTCGCCAGATACTGGCGCGCCTGCCACTGCGAAGCGTCGAGCGAGAGCCCGTACTCCAGGTACTGCGCCGCGGGGCCGAACTGGCCCGCGTCGTGATATTGGATGCCGGCCTGCAGGTACTGCTGGGCCTGCGGGTTGGGCGCGGCGGCCGGCGCGGACGCCCCGACCGGGGAGCCGCCTGCGGCCATGGCCGCCTGCGCCTGGGCGCCCGCGAGGTTGGCCAGCGCCTGCTCGGCGGCCTTGGTGCGCGGGGCGTACTTCTCGCCGCGCTCGGAGGCGACCTCCTCGCGGAAGCCGGAGAAGGCGTCGCCGCGCCCCTGACGGACGTTGATCTTGCCTTCCTTCTCGAGCACCTTGACCGTGTCCATGATCTTGGCGCGCTCTTCCTCGACCTGCGCGGGGGTGAGACCGGCCGCGTATTCGATGGACTCCTTCAGGAGGGCCGCCGCGCCCGCCGACATGTTGCCGAGGAACTTGTTGACCACGTCCGGGGGCGCGCCCTGGAGCGCCTTGGCCATGGACTCGGTCTTGAGCTCGCGCACGATGCTCTGCATGTCGCGGTCCGGGAAGGTCACGACGTCCTCGAAGGTGAGGATGAACTTGCGCACGCGCTGATACACGTCGGGCTTCTCGTTCTTGAGGTATTCGAGGATGTTGGAGCGCGTCTGGGTGTCCGCCTCGTCCAGGAGCTGGGTGAGCCGCTCCATGCCGCCGACGACGAAATCCACTGACTCCTTGATGTCCGCGTCGATGGCCATCAGCTGCTCGCGGGTGAGCTGGCGGATCTTGAGCGCCTCGACGGCCACGCGGGCCTGCAGCTCCACGGGCAAAGAGGTGAGCGTGGCCCGGGCCAGCTCGGGCTTGAGGTAGCTGAGCACCACCGCGACGAGCCAGGGCTCGTCGGCGCGCGCGAGGAAGAGGTTGCCGAGCCTCTTGTAGTTCTCCTCCGTGATGTAGGTGAACGGCTCGAACTTCTTCATGGACTCGTCCTCCTCCGGCGGCGCCGGCGGCGGCTCCGGCGGCTTGCGTCCCAGCATGATGTCGAGCTCGCCTTTGGAAAGTTCCTCGAGTGTCTCGTCGTTCTCGTCCTCGCCGTCCTTGCCTTCCTGGTCCTCGCCTTTGTTGAGGACCTCGTACTCACCGAGCTTCTTCTCGCGCAGGGCCGCGACATAGTTGCGGAAGAAACGCGTGAGCGGGCCGAACAGGAAGGACAGGAACAGCAGCAGCAGCAGCGCGTAGAGCAGGGGCAGGTACACCGACGGCTTCTTGAGGTCGTCGCGCCAGTCCACCAGAGGCGGCTTCTCGAACTTCGTGGGGCGGAACACGACCTGGTCCTTCTGGAGCTGGTACTGGCCCATCGCGTCCACGATGCGGTCGCGCACCAGGCCCACCGTCGCGGCGTCCTTCGTCGGGTCGAGCACGCCGTCGTCGTGGATGACGGTGACCTGGAGGCGCTTGAACACCGGCTTCATGGCGAAGCGCTCCTCCTGCACGCCCTTCTGCTGCTGGGCCTGCTGCGCCTGCGCCTGCTCGGGCCGGTCCGGCGTCTGAGGGCCGGAGGTGATGGTTTTGGGCTTGGGGATGCCGGGCAGCACGAAGGTGGTCTGCATGCCGCCTTTGGCGCCGCCGCCTTTCTCCTTGTATTTCTCGGCCAAACCCATGCCCATGCGCTGGCTCTCTTCGCTCTCGAGCTTGAGCTCCATCTCCACGTCCACGAAGGGCATGGCTTTTCCCTTGCCGAGGATGGCGTCGAGCACGTCGCGCTGGATCTTGAGCTCGGAGTCGGCCTTGATGCGCGCCTGCTCCTGGAGCAGCCCCAGGTCGGGGGCGATGACGGCCGCGACCCCCGGCCTGACGGCCAAGGGCCCCGCGAAGAGGGCGGCGAGCAGCAAGCAGCGCATCTTTCCTTTATGAGTCCAAGCCCCTCAGTATGGGCCGCATCGTGTTACAAAAACAAGGCAATAAAACCCTTTATTGGCGGATGGACTGGAGGAACTCGCGCACGGAGCGGTTGTTGGGGTCGAGCTCCAGCACCTTGCGCCACACCGCGACGGCCTTGTCCTTCTGCTCCATCAGGAAGAAGGCCGAGCCCATGATCTCGAGCGCGGTCACGTTGTTGGGCTCCAGGTCGAGCACGTCCTGGGCGCGGCGCACCGCCGCGTCGTAGTGGCCGTCGTAGACGGACTGGCGGGCGTCGAAGACCTTCTGGTCCACCCAGGTGAACTGCTCGGGACCCTCGAGGCGGCGCGTCACGTCGGAGACGTTCGCCTCCTTCTCGACCATGTTGAGCAGGCCCAGCAGCTTCTCGTCGCGGGGGTTCTTGTTGAAGGCGTAGCGCAGCGCGTTGACCGAGACCTTCAGGTCGCGGCCGTCCACATAGGCGATGGCGCCCTTGCGCACGAAGGTCTGGAACTCCTCGCCGCCGGCGGCCTGCGGGACGAAGGCCGTCACGTTCTGCAGGCGGCCGAGCATGGTGGCCACCTGCTTGTTGCCGGGGGCCGCGTCCTGGGCCTGGTTGAGCTTCTGGGCGGCGAGCGCGAAGTTGCCCTCGTTGAACGCCTCCATGGCCTGCTTGATGAAGCCGCGCACCTGCACGGTGGTGCGGTCGGTGCGGGACTGGCCGAAGCGGAAGGTCAGGGAGAAACGCGTCGAGGAGCCCAGGTCGTGGATGCCCTGCGCCACGTCCAGGCCGAAGGAGCGGAAGTTCAGGCCGAAGCCGAAGTCGGTCTCCTGGATGCGCGGCAGGCCGAGCAGGCCGAAGCGGAAGGCGAACCAGCGCGCCACCCAGTATTCTCCGCCGAAGCGCATGTCCGTGTCGCCGTTGAGCACCTTCTGGGCGTCCGCGGCCAGCGTGAGGCGGTCCTTGAACAGGCGCAGGGAGTTGCCGACCTTGATGGTCACCGGCAGCTTGTCGTCGGTGTCGCCCGTGCGCTGCGCGAAGACGTTGGTCAGGCCGAACCCCAGGCGGTAGGAGTTGCCCATGAACTTCATGGCGCCGATGTCGAGGCTCTTGAAGTTGTCGGAGGAGCCGCCGAGCTTGCGCGTGACCTGCTTGCCCGTCATGCCGAAGAACACGGTCTCGGTGACGTTTTTGCCCCAGGACAGCGCCATCGCCTGCTGCTGGTCGGAGAACGAGCCGCCCGAGGTCACGCTCTGGACCTCGCCGGTGTTCGGGTTGAAGGTCGCGTCCACCTGCTCGAAGCCGGTGTTCGCCAGCTGGGTCATACTCAGCGCGAAGGTGCCGCCGCCCTTGGTCGGGTGCGCGTAGCCGATGTAGGTCAGCTTGGTGGACTGGAACAGCGTGGCCTGCATCGTGGTGACTTCCTTGCGCTGCAGCTGGGCCAGGCCGGCCGGGTTCCAGTACGCCGCGGAGGCGTCGTCCGAGATGCCGTAGTAGGCGCCGCCCATGGCGAGCGCGCGGCCGCCGACCCCGTAGTTCAGGAATTGCCCGGCCTGGCCGCCCGACTGGGCGTAAGCGGAGCGCGCGCCGAGGAGTAAGAGAGAGAGGGCGCCCAGGAACAGGCGCGCGCCTCGGGCAGGCGCGTGCGGCGCCGACGCGGGCGCGATGCGAACGAGGGCAATGCCCCCCTTCTTCCAATGGGCCATTTCTATTCGGTAGCCTGACACTCCCGCCTATCGGGAGTCATGGCTTTGCGCCCCTGGTTTGCACCAGGTTTGCCGTTATCGCCCTTCCGCGACGACGGCCTCGGTCCGGCCCATGGATCTCCAACCCCCCGATCCAAATTACGGCCCGAGACGACGCGGAAAGGATGCTACCTCCCCAGTATAACGGAATTGTTGCCCCCGTCAAGGCCCACTAACTTAACTTTGGGGTCAGACCCCAGCTTAACTTTCATGGGCATAATTAGTGGAATCTCGAATCATGCCCGGACGGAGCCCGCGGCCCCCGGGATGCCATAACGGTCACCAGGACTGGACAAGCCCCCCCGCCCCTGTTAAACTCCAAAAGTCGTGGACCCCATGGACCCGGAAGAAGCCGCCAGGCGCAAGAAAACCCTCCTCCTCCTGGCAGGGGGCGCCTTATCCCTGGTGCTTCCCTTGCTCGGCGTCTTCTACCTCCGTTGGAAGGAGAGCCGAGAGGTCATCCAACAGAAGGACGCCGCGGGCGTCTTCCAGCAGCGCGAAGGGGAGCGACGCATCGTGCCCTCCAACGCTCCCGCCATGGCCGCGGCCGTGGCGTTGGGCGCGCCCGCGCAAGCGCCTTCGGCCCCGCCACCCCCCGTCATGACGCCTCTTCCCGGCGGCTCCGGGGGCGGCACGGCCTCAGGCGGCTCGCTCGGCTTCATCAAGCCCAGCGACGACTACTTCAAGGACAAGCCCGCTGAGGTCGCGCCCCCCAAGAAGGAAGAGCCGGTCAAGGCGGCGCCGCCGCCCGAGGAGCCCAAGCCGGCGCCCAAGACGGCCAAGACGAAACCCGGCAAAAAGCCTTTCGTGATGCCCAAGCTCAACACGACCAAGGGCTTCACCAGTTTCAAGCGCAACCAGCCCGGCGCCCAAGCCCCGGACGATGCCGGCGACGACACCGACATGTCCGAGATGCTCAAGAACCTCCCCCCCGGCGCCGCCAACAACCCCGACATCCAGAAGATGCTCCAACAGCGTTAAGCTGGGGTCAGACCCTTCTTAACTCTTCTTAGCACCACCGCGACCCGACGCGGAACAATCGAGGGGTCTCAATCGTATGGAGGGTAGTGCCACGACTGCTCAGAACGCATTACCCGGGAATCATCCACCACGTCGTCACACGCGGCGTGGCTCGGCAACCCATCTTCCTCGGCGAACACGAGCGGCGCCGGTTCATGTCCGAGTTGGGGGGCGCACTCGCACGACACGGAGCCGCGCTGCTGAGTTACTGCCTGATGAGCAACCACCTCCACTTGCTGATGCGAAGCGGTGACACCCCCATCTCGACGCCGCTGCAGGAGGCGCTCGGCCGCTACGGCAGTTGGTTCAATCATCTGCACGCGCGGGTCGGCCATCTGTTTCAAGGACGATATCACGCCGTCCTCTGCGGCAGCGACCGGCAACTCGTCGAGACGGTGGCCTACATACACTTGAACCCCGTCAAAGCGGGTATGGTCCCAGATCCCGGCAGGTGGCGTTGGTCCAGTCACGCCGAGCTGATCTCCGGAGCGCACGAATGGGTGGACCTCCGCTGCCTTCACGAATCGACGGGCATGCAGGAAGCGGAGCTCAAGGAGCTCTACTTGGGACTGCTCGAATCCAAGACCGAGAAGAGCGCGCCGGACGCGCTCGCGGCCATGTTGGAGCAGATCGCTGGACGGCACGGCATAGGGACGGAAGAGCTGTGGGCCGGTCGTCGCGGCTCAGCCTACTCCCGCGCGCGATTGGAGCTCATCATCCGAGCGCGCGCAGCGGGGCATTCGGATGCCGACATCGCTCGCGCGCTGCGCTGCAGCAAGGCCGCGGTCTCCTTGCTCGCAAAGAAGTTAAGAAGGGTCTGACCCCAGCTTAACTCGACCCCAGCTTAACTCAGGCGGCGAGGGGTTTGCGGGAGCGGAGGACGGTTTCGCCGATCTCGGAGAGGTTGTCGACGACGGTGATGCCCGCGGCGCGCATGGCCTCGATCTTGGAGGCGTGAGTGCCGGAGCCCCCCTCGACGATGGCGCCGGCGTGGCCCATGCGGCGGCCTTCGGGAGCGGCCTTGCCGGCGATGAAGCCGAACACGGGCTTGGTCATCTTCTCCTTGAAGTACCGGGCCGCCTCTTCCTCCGCCGAGCCGCCGATCTCGCCGATCATGACGACGGAATCGGTCTCGGGGTCCTCCTCGAACTTGGCGAGGATGTCGGTGAAGCTGGAGCCGTTGATGGGGTCGCCGCCGATGCCCACGACCGTGGACTGGCCGAGGCCGCGTTTGGAGAGCTGGTCCACGGCCTCGTAGGTCAAGGTGCCGGAGCGGGAGACGACGCCGACGCGGCCGGGCTTGTGGATGTAGCCGGGCATGATGCCCGCCTTGCACTGCCCGGGCGTGATGACGCCGGGGCAGTTGGGACCGATGAGCGTGATCTCGCGGCCCGTGCGCTCCTGCTGCGTGATGTAGCGCTTCACGCGCGCCATGTCGAGCACCGGGATGCCCTCGGTGATGCACAGCACCACCGAGCAGCCGCCGTCGACGGCCTCGAAGATGGCGTCGGCGGCGAAGGGCGCGGGCACGAAGATGAGGGAGACGAACGCGTCGGTGGCGCGCACGGCCTCGTGCACGGTGTTGAACACGGGGCGGTCGAGGTGCGTCTGCCCGCCGCGGCCGGGCGTGACGCCCGCCACGATCTGGGAGCCGTATTCGATGCACTGCTTCGCGTGGAAGGTGCCCTGCGAGCCGGTGAAGCCCTGCACCAGGATCTTGGAGTCCTTGTCGAGGATGATCGCCATGTTATTTCGCCGCCTCCACCGCTTTCTTCGCCGCGTCCCACAGCTCCTCGGCCTGGATGACCGGGATGCCGGACTCCGACAGGATCCTGCGGCCGGCCTCGACGTTGGTGCCCTGCAGGCGCACCACGAGCGGGACCTTCAGCTTGACCTTCTTGAGCGCGCCCACCACGCCGGCGGCGATCATGTCGCATTTGACGATGCCGCCGAAGATGTTGATGAGCACGGCCCGGACCTTCTTGTCCTTGAGGATGATCTTGAGCGCGTGCGTGACGCGCTCCTCGTTGGCGCCGCCGCCGACGTCGAGGAAGTTGGCGGGGCTGCCGCCGGCGAGCTGGATGGTGTCCATCGTGCCCATCGCCAGGCCCGCGCCGTTGACCATGCAGCCGATGTTGCCGTCCAGACCCACGTAGGAGATGTCGGCGGCCTTCGCCTCCTTCTCCAGAGCCGACGCCTCGTGGTCCGTCATCTTGGAGAGCTCCGGCTGGCGGAACAGCGCGTTGTCGTCGGTGGTCAGCTTGCAGTCCAGGGCCATGACGCCCTGCGGGGTGAGGATGAGCGGGTTGATCTCGAGCATGGAGGCGTCGAGGTCCACGAAGGCCTTCACCAGCGCCTTGGCGGTCTTCACGAAACCCGCGACGCGGTCGGCCGGCACCTCGAGCTGGAAGGCCAGGCGGCGGCCGGCGAAGTCGCGCAGGCCGACGTTGGGGTCCACCGGCATGCGCACGATGGCCTCGGGCTTCTCATGGGCGAGGGTCTCGATCTCCATGCCGCCCTGGGCGGAGGCGATGATGACCGGGCCCGCGGTCTTGCGGTCCATCACGACCGAGAAGTAGAGCTCGCGCTCGATCTTGACGCCGCCCTCGATGAAGAGCTCGCGGACCTTGATGGCCTGACCGTGCGTCTGGTGCGTGATGAGGTCCATGCCGAGCATCTTCTTGACGAGCTCTTTCGCCTCTTTGGGCGACTTCGCGAGCTTGATGCCGCCGGCCTTGCCGCGGCCGCCGGCCAGGACCTGGGCCTTGATGACCCACGGCGCCTTCTTGCCGGCGCGCTTCATCGCGGCGGTCAGCTGGGCGGGCTTGGTGATGACGCCGCCCGCGGGGGGCACCGCGACGCCGCGGGCCTTCAAGAACTCTTTGCCTTCGTGCTCGAGGAGTTTCATGTCTCTCCGGTGTTCAGCGGTTAAGCGGCGACGGTCCAGGTCTCGGGACCCTTGAGCAGCTTCTGCAGGTCGGCGGGCTTGGCGGCCTTGGCCTCGCCGATCTGGGCGTCCATCATCTCGTGCAGCGCCGGGCGCTCCACGGCGCGGAACACGCCCTGGGGCACCGGCAGCTCGAGATGCGCGAGCAGGTTGGCCAGCGTCGCCGACTTCGCCTTCTCGTCGTGCACGAGCAGGTCCTTGGGCGGGCTCGCCGGGTCGAAGGTCACGACCTCGGGCTCCAAGCCGTTGAGGCGGATGCCCTTGTCCTTCTTGGCGCCGAAGACCATGGGTTTGCCGTGGGCGAGCTTCATCATCTTGTCGTCGCGCACGTCCTTGGCCGCGACGGGCTCGAACGCGCCGTCGTTGAAGACGATGCAGTTCTGGAAGATCTCGACGAACACCGAGCCCTTGTGGTGGGCGGCGCGCGTGAGTACCTCGCCCAGGAACGGCAGGTCGGTGTCGACCGCGCGGGCCACGAAGCTCGCCTCGGAGGCGAGCGCCAGGGCGATGGGGTTGAGGGGCGCGTCGATGGTGCCGTAGGGCGAGGACTTGGTCTTCTTGCCGATCTCGGAGGTGGGCGAGTACTGACCCTTGGTGAGGCCGTAGATGCGGTTGTTGAAGAGCAGGATCTTCAGGTCCACGTTGCGGCGCAGGGCGTGGATGAGATGGTTGCCGCCGATGGACAGGCCGTCGCCGTCGCCGGTGACGACCCAGACCTGCAGGTCGGGGTTGGCGCACTTGATGCCGGTGGCCACCGTCGGCGCGCGTCCGTGGATGGAGTGGAACCCGTAGGTGTTCATGTAGTACGGGAAGCGGCTGGAGCAGCCGATGCCCGACACGAACACGATCTTCTCCTTGGGGATGCCCAAGGTGGGCATGACCTTCTGCACGGCGGAGAGGATGGCGAAGTCGCCGCAACCGGGGCACCAGCGCACCATCTGGTCCGACTTGAAGTCTTTCGCGGTCAGCGTGATGGGGCCCGCCGCCGGCAGCATCTCCATCTCGTCTTTCTGGTTCGCCATGGCTACTTGCCCCCCGTGAGGACCGCTTCGACGCCGGCCTCGATCTCCGTCACCTTGAACGGCTGGCCCTTGATCTTGTTGAGGCCGGTGGCGGGGACGAGGTACTTCGCGCGCAGGACCTTGAGCAGCTGGCCCATGTTGAGCTCGGGCACGAGCACGTGTTTGAAGCCCGACATCAGGCCTCCCAGGTCGGGCGGCAGGGGGTTCAAGTGCCGCAGGTGGACGGCGGAGACCTTCACGCCCTTCTTCTGCAGGTTCTGCACGCCGGCCGTGATGGCGCCGTAGGTGCCGCCCCAACCGATGACCAGCACGTCGCCCTTATTCTCGCCGAGCACCTCCAGCGGCGGGATGTCCTGCGCGGCCTTGTTCACCTTGGCCGCGCGCAGGCGCACCATGCGCTCGTGGTTGTCGGGGTCGTAGGAGATGTTGCCCGTGATGTCCTGCTTCTCGATGCCGCCGATGCGGTGCTCGTAGCCGGGCGTGCCGGGGGTCGGCCACGGTCGCGCCATCGTCTCCGGGTCGCGTTTGTAGAGCTTGAAGTCGGCCAGGGCGGGCAGGGCCGCCTTGTCGAACTTCTGCAGCTTGGACGCGTCCGGGATGAGCCAGGGCTCGGAGCCGTTGGCGAGGTAGCCGTCCGTGAGCAGGAAGACGGGCGTCATGTACTTGACCGCCAGGCGGCTGGCCTCATAGGCCATCATGAAGCAGTCGGACGGCGTGGCGGCGGCCAGCACGATGACCGGGCACTCGCCGTTGCGCCCGTACAAGGCCTGGAGCAGGTCCGCCTGCTCGGTCTTGGTCGGCATGCCCGTGGAAGGCCCGCCGCGCTGGACGTTGAGCACGACGAGCGGCAGCTCGGTCATGACCGCGAGGCCGATGGCCTCGGTCTTGAGCGCGACGCCGGGGCCGGAGGTGCCCGTCAACGGCAGGCAGCCCGCGAAGGCCGCGCCGATGGCCGAGCCGATGGCCGCGATCTCATCCTCGGCCTGGAAGGTCTTCACGCCGAAGTTCTTGTGCCTGGACAGCTCGTGCAGCACGTCGGAGGCCGGCGTGATGGGGTAGGACCCGTACCACAACGGCAGGCCCGAGCGGTGCGCGGCGGCCACGAAGCCCAACGCCGTGGCCTCGTTGCCGGTGATGTTGCGGTACAAGCCGGGCGCGATGGGCGCCTTGCGCACGCGGAAGTGGTGGCCGAAGATCTCGGCGGTCTCGGCGTAGGCGTTGCCCGCGTGCAGGGCCTTGTGGTTGGCCTCGACGAACTTGGGCTTCTTGGCGAACTTCTGCTCGATCCACTTGAGCGTGGCTTCCATGGGCCGGTCGTAGAGCCAATACATCATGCCCAGCGCGAAGAAGTTCTTGCAGCGCTCGGTCTCGGTGGCGGTCAGGCCCATGCCGTCGAGCGCGTTGCGCGTCAGACGGCCGAGCTCGACGGGGATGACGCGGAAGTCGGACAGGGTGCCGTCCTCCAGCGGGTTCTTGTCGTAGCCCGCCTTCTTGAGGTTGGCGTCGCCGAAGGTGTCCTTGTTGACGACCAGCAGGCCGCCCTGGCGCAGGTCCTTGACGTTGGCCTTGAGCGCCGCGGGGTTCATCGCGACGAGCACGTCCGGCGCGTCGCCGGGCGTGAGCACCTCGCGGGAGGAGAACTGGATCTGGAAGCCGGAGACGCCGGCGATGGTGCCCACGGGGGCGCGGATCTCGGCGGGGTAGTCGGGGAAGGTGGACAGGTCGTTGCCAGCGAAGGCGGTCGTCGTGGTGAACTGCATGCCGGTCAACTGGATGCCGTCGCCGGAATCGCCCGCGAAACGGATCGTCGCGGACTCGATCTCCTCGATGGGGAGAGTGGACGGCTTGGGCTTCGTGGAGGTGTCGCTCATGCGGGCTCCGTGGGGTGCGTCGTCGCGGCCGGTGGCCGCATTTCCCTATTATAACCCCCGAGAGCGCCGCGCCGGTATTGACCTAGGTCAAGAATCCCCCATCCCCCGCCGCCCGGCGGGAAACGACGATAGTTAGCGGCGTCCCGCGGGGAGCGGGTCGGCCCCGGCCGACATCAGGGCCATCATGTCGGCCATGCCCCGGCGCACGCCTTCCTCCGTCTCGCGCGGCGCGAGCAGGGGCGCGTGGACGCGGATGGGACGCGGGCCCGCGAAGGCCGCGGTGGAGGCGCGCAGCTCGGGCACGCCCGAACGCGACGGGGGCAGGAGCAGGACGAACAGCCGCGTCCACGCCGAGACGGGACGCGGCTCGGGCGCCGTCACGGGTTCGGGCCGGGGCGCGACGGAGACGGCCTCCGCCGCGGGACGCGGCGCGGGGCCGGGACGGGCCTCCCGGCTCAGCGGTCCGTCGGCGCCCTCGGGCAGGCGGCCTTCCTGGGACGCGTCGTCGCCGCCGGAGAGCGCCAGGCCCACGAGGCTGGAGTACGCCGTGTCCTGCCCGCGCGCGCGGGGAGCCGCGGACAGGGCCGCGGCGAAGGCCAGGGCGACGAGCAGGCGCGTCCTCATGCCCACAGCATAGCGCCGAAGGCGAGTCGGCCCTAGGGGCCGACCGGCCCCGCCGGGCCCGGCAGGAGGCCCGCCCCGGACAGGGCCTTAGGTCCGTGCCGTCCTAGGGCTTTGAGGTCGGCGCGTCAGCCGCGCAACTCGAACTGCATGGTGGTGGCGCCGCAGTCGATGATGTCGCCTTCCTTCAACAGCGTCGAGCCCGAGACCTTGTTGCCGTTGACGACGGGGTAGCCGTCGGCCACCGCGACGAGCACGAACCCCTCCGGCTTGCGATGGATGGACGCGGCCACCTCGGGCGCCGAGCCGAACAGGCCCGAGCCCTTGATCTGGATCTGCACGCGGTCGGACTTGCCGATGTAGGTGGACATGCCCTTGAGCTCGACCTCGACGGTCGCGTCCACGGCGCCCTTGAGGATGCGCAGCCAGCCGGCCTTCTGTGGCCCCTCGGGCTTGGACGCCGCGGTGGACGCGGCGGCGAGTTCGGCCTGCTTCTGCGGGGTCAGGACCATGGTCGCGTCGCCCGCGGGCGCGGCGGCTTCGGCGGCGGGGACGGGCGGCGGGTTGTCGTCGACGAACACGAGCGCGTGTTTGGCGACGCCCACCACGTCGTGGTGCTTGAGGCCGGAGGTCTTGACCCGCTTCTCGTTGAGGAAGGTCCCGTTGGTGGATTCGAGGTCCTCGACGAAGAAGCCCGCGCCCTGCTTGACCAGCTTGCAGTGGTGCCCGGAGATGGCGGGGTTGTCGATGACGATGTCGTTGTCGGGCTTGCGGCCGACCGTGATGGCGTCCTTGTCCCAGGGGATCTCTTTGATCACCGCCGCGTTGAACTTCAGCAGAAGCTTGGGCATGTCTCTCCTCTGTTCAGCGGCCGAGCAGCCGCCGCACGAGCCCGCCGACGCCGCTGCCCCCTTCGCCTCCGGGGACGCGCGCGGCGACGACGGTGATGTTGTCCACGCCGCCGCCCGCCCGGGAGCGGGCGATGAGCGCGTCGACGACGCGCGACGGCTCGCGCTCGGACGCGACGATGGCGGCGATCTCGGCGTCGGTGACCATCTTGTTGACGCCGTCGGAGACCAGCAGCACGAGGTCGCCGGGCAGCAGGGGGTGGTCGGCCACGTCCACGACGACCTCCGCCTCGGCGCCGAGGGCGCGGGTCAGGATGTTCTGGAGGTTCGAGCGCGCGGCCTGGTCAGCCGAGATCTGCCCGCGCTTGACCTGCTCGCCGACCAGGGAGTGGTCCTCGGTGAGCTGGGAGAGCTCGCCTTTGCGCCACAGGTACAGGCGGCTGTCGCCCACGTGCGCGACGGTGAGGCCCTTGGCGTCCACGATGGCCGCGACCACGGTCGTGCCCATGCCCGCGTCCTTCGGGAAGGCGCGCCCCTTCTCGTAGATCATCGTGTTGGCCGTCTTGACGAAGTATTCGAGCTGGGCGCCGCGCACCGAGAGGCCGCGCGTGCCGCCCTCGGGGACGATGTTCTTGTCCCCTCCGAGCATCTTGCGGGCGAAGTCCACGATGGTCTTGGCGGCCAGGTCGCTGGCCACCTCGCCGGAGTTGTGGCCGCCCATGCCGTCGGCGACGATGAGCAGGCCCAAGTCCGGGTCGACGGCGAAATTGTCCTCGTTGTTCTTGCGCACGATGCCCGGGTCCGTGGCGCCCGCGATCTCGACCGAGTCCTTGGTCCTCATATCGGCTCCTGCGAGTGGGGCTTCAGCCTCAGCGTCGCGTCGGGGCTCTGCGTGGGCTCGATGCGCAAGGTGGCGCCGGGGTCCGCGTTCGGGGCCGGCGGCGGCGGGGCGTCGCCGGCGAACGCGTCCTTCTTCGGCGGAGGCGGGACCTCGCCGGCGAAAGCGTCCTTCTTGGGAGGCGGCGGGACGTCCCCCCCGGCGCCGGCGCCCGCCCGTTGAGGCGGCTCGAGGCGCATCGTGGCGTCGGCCGGAGCAGGCGCCGGGGCAGGCGCAGGGGCGGCGGCCGCCTGCGGCTTGGGCGACGGCATCTTCCAATTGGGGATGGTCGGGCCGAGAGTGCGCTCCGACGCGGGCGTGGCGGGCCGGGCCGCCGCGGCGGGCGAGTCGTTGAGGCCGGGCAAGGTGATGGCCGGGGTCGTGCGCTCGACGGCCGGCGTGGGCGCCGCGACGGGGGCGGGCGCCGGCGGCTGGGTCTTCTCCGCCGGGGCCAGGCCCACGGGCGGGGCGGGCGTGCGCGCCGGCTCGGGAGCGGGGGCCGGCGCGGGCGCCGTGACCTCCGCGGTCTTGACCGGCGCGGGAGCGGGCGCGGGCGCGGCGGCCGGGGCGCCGCCCTTGAGCTCGGCGATGACGGCGCGGATGGCGGCGGCCATCTCGGAGCCGCGCGAGAAACGCTCCTCGGGCTTCTTGGCCAGGCCCTTGTCGATGACGGCCTTCAGGCTCGCCGGCAGGTCCGCGCGGATGGCCCGCGGGTCGGGGTGCGGGTCGTTGGCGATCTGGAACAGCAAAGTCCCGATGCCTTCGCCGCCCTTGAACGGCTTCTCGCCCGTCGTCAGCTCGAAAAGCGCCACCGCCAGCGAGAACAGGTCCGAGCGGCCGTCCACCTTCTTGCCCGCGACCTGCTCCGGGCTCATGTAGGACGGCGTGCCCATCACCGTGCCGGTGGCGGTCTTGGAGGACGCCGAGATGCGCGCGATGCCGAAGTCCGCCACGCGGATGGAGCCGTCCTTGAGCAGCATGATGTTGGCCGGCTTGATGTCGCGGTGGACGATGCCGGCCGCGTGCGCGTAGTCGAGCGCGTCGGCGACCGTCGCGACGTAATCGAGCGCCTTCTCGAGCGGCAGCAGGCCGTCCTTGGTCCCGTATTTGACAAGATCGTGGCCGTCGAGCAGCTCCATGGCGATGTAGGCGACCTCGTTCTCGTCGCCCGCGTCGAAGATGCGCACGATGTTCGGGTGGTTGAGCGTGCCCGCGGACTCCGCCTCGCGGAAGAAACGCTCCTTGACCTCCTTGAGCGACGCGTCGTCGCCGCCGGCCTCGAGCATCATGGTCTTGATGGCCACCATGCGGTTGATCTTGGGGTCGCGGCCCAGGTAGACCACGCCCATCGCGCCGCGGCCGAGCTCCTTCTCGATCTCGTAGCGGCCGAGCGTTGGCTTGGTGGAGCCGCCCGTGATCATCACGGTGCCGTCCTTCTTGGGCCCGCCCACGCCGCCGAACACCGCGCCTTCGGACGCGGCCTTGAGCATCTTCGTCTTCTCGGCGATGTCCTTGTACTTCGGGTCCTTGGCGGCGACGTGGTCGAGCACGGCGGCGGCCTTGGAGAACTGGCGCTTGCGCTCGAAGTCGAGCGCGAGGTTGTAGAGCGTGTCCTTCATGTTGTCGTCGAGCGGGCACAGGCGGAACTTCTCGAAGGCGAGGTCGAGCATGCCCTGCCCCTGGAAGGAGAGGCCGAGCATCTTGTTGGTCTCCACCTGCGAGGCCTCGACCAGCTCCTTGCCCTTCTCGGTGACGAGGAAACCCTTGGAGATGATGACGAGGTAGCCCGCGACGAGCAGCACCATCGGGTAGCCGACCTTCAGCCACTGGCCCTGCGTGAAGAGGAAGGTGCCCGCGCCCATGATGCCGAGCGCCAGCACGATGCTGACGACCAGGCCCCACAGGGCCTTGAGCCGCGGGAGCACGAACATGATGAACAGGCCCATCAACGCGATGAGCCCCCACTCGGCATTCTCCGCCCAATCCGGGCGCGTGAGGAACTTCTGGTGGAGCACGTTCTCGATGACGTTGGCGACGACCTCCATCGAGGGGAAGCCGGCCGCCACGGGCGTCTGGTAGACGGTCGCCACGCCCAACGCGGTGGGGCCGACGATGACGATCTTGTCCTTGAAGAGCGAGGCGTCCACCTTGTCGTTCATCACGTCCTGGAAGGACACGACGCGCGTGGTCTCGAGCGCGGGACCGTTGAAGGTCACCGCCATCATGTTCTCGTTGTCGAGCGGCACGCTCAGGCGGCCGACCTTGAGCTCCGCGCCGGGCGTGAAGGCCAGGTCCTCGGGCTTGAGGCCGAGATAGGCCATGGTCAGCCGCAGGGCGTAGGACGGGTAGAGCTGGCCGCCGTATTTGACGAGCGGCGCCTCGCGGCGCACGACGCCGTCGAGGTCCGGATAGAGGTTCACGTGGCCCAGGCCCGCGGCGGCCTCCGAGAAGGCGGGCACCGGAGGAGACATCTTGGTCTCCTCGTAGATGAGGCCCTCGAGGCCCGCCGGAGCGGCGATGGCGGAGCTCGACACGGCGAGCGACGCGGGCTCGGGCTTGGCGCCGACGGAACCCGGCGAGAAGAACAGCGGCAGGACCACGTCGGGCGCGGCCGCGAGCGCGGCCTGCAGCTTCGAATCCGAGTCGAGCGCGACCGCGGCCGAGGAGAACTCGGTCGAGAAGTCCACGCCCTTCTGAGCGACCTTCTTCGCCGCGAGCAGGTCCCTATACACGCCCTCGAGGCGGCGGATCTCGACGAGGCCCTGGTTCTGCTCCGCCTCGGAGAACAGGACGTTGAGGCCGATGACCTTGGGCCCGGTCGCGCGCAGCTTGGCGACGGCGTCGGCCATGCGCGTGCGGGGCCAGGGCCAGCGGCCGAGCTGAGCGATGGAGTCGTCGTCGATGGCGACGAGCACGATCTCGGGCGGCGGGGTCAGGTTCTGGCGGAGCTTGGCGCGCAGGTCGTAGGCCTTGAACTCGACGCTTTCAAGGAGAGGCAGGCGCAGGAAGAACGACCCGGCCACGAACCCGGTCAACGCCAGTCCGAGCAGCGCGTCGACCACGACCGACTTCTTCTTCATTAATAGGAGGGCGCTCGCGCGCGAGTAATGATGAAAATTCCTGAGCCGTGGCAAGTGTAAGGCTTTGACCCAATCTTGTCAACCCTGACACGGTCACAATGAGAAGCGGGCGGCGGCGCCTCGCGCCGTCGCCCGCCTTCGCGTCTTCGCGCCGTCGCGTCTTATTTGGAGGCGCGCCCGCCGAGCAGGGACCAGCCGAAGGGCAGGAGCCCCGCCGTGAAGGCGGCTTTGATCAGGTCGCCGGGCACGAACGGATACAGCCCGGCCGGCAGCACGGCGGAGGCGGGCATGAAACGCGCCAGGCCGAGGCAGCCCAGACCCAGGATGGGCAGGCTGCCCAGCAAGGTCATCGCGAAAGCGCGCGCCGGGGTGCGGTCCCAGCCCCGCTCGGCGAGCAGCCCCGTGACGAAGGCGCCGACGGGGAAACCGACGAGATAACCGCCCGTGGGTCCCGCGAAGTGGACGAATCCGGCCGCGCCGCCCGCGAACACGGGCAGGCCCACGGCGCCCTCGAGCAGGTAGAGCAGGACGGCCGCGGCGCCGCGGCGCGCGCCGAGCAGCGCGCCGGCGTAGAGGACGCCGAGCGTGCCGCCCGAGAGCGGGACGGGCGTGAACGGCAGCGGGATGGCGACGCGCGCGCAGGCGGCGATGAAGAGGCTGGCGGCGCCCACGGCGAGCAGGTCGCGGCGCAGGCCCTTCTCGGGCCAGACGGCGTCGGCGAGGGTCGGCATGGCGATGGCGGCGTTCATTGGACGGGCTCCTTGGTCCGGCGTGAGAGGGGCAGGCGGACGACGAACTGGGCTCCGCCGGTCGGGCCCTTCTGGACCCAGATGACGCCCCCGTGCAGCTTCACGATCTTGGCGCAGATGTTGAGGCCCAGCCCGAAGCCCGAGCGCGTCTGCCCCGGGTCGAGCTGGCGGAACTTCTCGAAGACGGCGGTGCGTTGGGCCTCGGGGATGCCGGGGCCCGTGTCGGTGACGGCGAGCTCGACGTCGGCCCCGGCGGGGATGGCCTCGATGGTCACGTGGCCGCCGGGCGGCGTGAACTTCACCGCGTTGGAGAGGAGGTTGTGCAGCAGGCGCTCGAGCAGGCGCTCGTCGGCCTCGATGACCGGGGCCTCGTCCGGGACGCGCACGTCGAGCACGATGCGCCGCTCGTCGGCCAACGGCTGGAAGAGCCGCGCCGCGCGGCGCAGCAGCGCGCGCGCGTCCACGGGCGCCGGCGAGAGGCGCAGGCGCCCGCTCTCGATGCGCGCCGAGTCCAGCGTGTCCTTGACCAGCATGGTCAGCCGCTCCACCGACTGGTCGATCTGGTCGAGCCAGCCGGATTGGCGGCCGTCGGGCTCGAAGGAGCGGCGCAGCAGGCGCAGGAAGCCGGAGACCGCGAACAGCGGCGCGCGCAGGTCGTGTGCGGCGGCCTGGAAGAACTCCTCCTTCAGCGCGTCGAGGCGGCGCTCGGCCGTGACGTCGCGCAGGATCATGAGCACGCCGAAGTCGCCGGTGACGGGGTCGCTGAACATGGACACCGCGGTCTTGTAGGAGCTCGCCGGGCCGCCGCCGGCCGGCGCGACCTCGTAGACGCCGCCGCCCGAGTGCGCCTTGAGCAGCTCCTGGAAACGGGCCCGCCAGCGCGCGGGGTCGCGCGGCACGAGCAGGGCGCGGCGGCCGGGCTCCGCGTCGCGCGGGCCCGCGCCGAGCAGCGGCAGCGCGGGCGCGTTGAGGAACACCACCTCGCCGCGCAGGTTCGTCATGATGATGGCGTCGGGCAGCTTCTCGACGAGGGCTTCCAGGCGCGCGCGCTCGAGCGCCAGGCCCGCCTTCGCCTCCGCCAGCGCCAGGGCGAGGTCGTTCTGGGCGCGGGCGAACTGTGGCCCGAGGCGCCGCCAGCCCCCGAGCTTGCTCTCGTCGAGCGGCGTGCCGAGGTCGCCGCGCGTCCAGCGCTCCAGCCCCCGTTCCAACTCGCGCAGCGGCAGGACGAACCAGCGCCGGGCGAGCCACGAGAAGGCCAGCGACACCGCCAGGGAGGCCGCGCCCGCCGCGAGCAGCGCCGCCGCGGGCGCGTGCGGATGCGTCCCGATCCACCAGCCGGCCAGGCCCGTGGGCAGCGCGCCGGCGAGAAAGGTCAGCCAGGACGCGCGTCCGAAGAGGTCCACGGGCCGAGTCTATCAAATTCCCATGGACGGACGGCCGCAGGCCTGTTATGCTCAGGACGATGAGGCTCCTGCTCTGCGTCGCGCTCGCGTCATGCGCCGCCGCCGCGGCCGCCGCGCCCGCCCCGGCCAAGCCCGCCCCTCCGGCGTACGAGGAGCTCCCGCCCGGCCGCTACTCGATGTCGGTGACCGGGATGGTCAGCACGGTCTGCTCGCGCGCCGTCGCCGCGGAATGGGGCCGCCTCCCGGAGATGGAGAAGGTGGAGGTGGACTTCGACGCGGAGCGCGCCGTCATCCTCGTGAGGCTCGACCGGACCCTGAAGGTCTCCACCCTGCGCCGCGCCCTGCGCCGCGCCGAGAAGCTCGCCCGCCTCGGCGCGCGCTACGACCTCAAAGACATCGAGTACGTGCCGTGACTTAACGAAGGGGTCAGACCCCTTTGTCGACTCAAAAGAGAAGGGCCCGCCTTTCGGCGGGCCCTTCGGTTTTCGTCGGTCCTAAGCTTAGAGCTTGCGGACGTTGGCGGCGCGGGGGCCCTTGTCGGACTCCTGCATGTCAAATTCGACGGCCTGGTTCTCGGCGAGAGTCTTGAAACCATCGCCCAGGATCGAAGAATGATGCACGAAGAGATCCTTAGAACCGTCATCAGGGGTGATGAAACCGAAACCCTTCTGATCGTTAAACCACTTCACTTTTCCAGTCGACATGAGTCTGTATATCCTCTTTGCTTGCGTCGTTCCGGCGTTTCCGCACGGTCATACCCTTCCGGGTACCTCCTTATTATAGCACGCCCGGCCCGTCGATGGCGCCGACATTTGACGACGGGACGCGTATGTGGGACAATGCCCGCATGGAGCCGCCCAAGGACCCCGCCAAACGCGCCGAATACCTCGAGCGCCTCCTGGGCGGGCTCCAGCAGACCGCCGAGAGCCTGAAGTTCGAGATCCCCTACTACAAGCCCGACGACATCCAGGGCCGCTACGCCAAGAAGTTCCTGGAAGCCGTCGAGGGACAGATCGTCGAGGCCCGCAAGGAGCTCGAGGCCCTCGGCCGAGAGCTGCCCGCCAAGCGCCCCGAAGGCGAGTAGGCGTCCCGATGGGCCTGGAGCTGCTCGAGGTCGCGACGGTCGGCCTCCCCTTCTGCGGCTTCAAACTCCTGGCCGGGCTCGCCATGGGCGGCCCCGCCGGCGCGGCGCTCGTCGCGCTGGGGCTGGTGGACGCTGTCGTCAACGCCGCGAACCTCATCGGCCTCCTGGCCTGGGACCGCCGCCCGCTGCCCACCTGCTCGTTGTCCTTCGCGGCGGGGCTCCTGCGCGCGGGCACGGATTCGCTGGCCAGGTGGCGCGACCTGGGCAGCGCGCTCGACGTGCTGCTGTCCTTCGCGCTCGTCGCCGGGATGCTCGGCTTCGGGCGCCTGGCCCTGCTGCCGCCGGCCCACGCGACGCTCTGGAACGCCTGCGTCATCCTCAACGTCCTGGGCGCCGGCCTCGGACGGCTGAGCGTGTCGCTGCGCGGGCTGGCGCGCGCCCGCTGACGCCCGCGAAAGTGGTGGGCCGTGAGGGATTCGAACCCCCGACCTTGGTCGTGTAAGGACCCTGCTCTACCGCTGAGCTAACGGCCCGTCGAGGGCGAGTGTAACAGGTTGGGCGCGTCTTGACGAGTGGGCGGCAGGCCCTCGCGGATGAGGTCGCGATAGACGCGGAAGGACGGCCGCGGGCTGCGCCGCCCCGTCTCATGGTCGAGCGCCACCAGCCCGAAGCGCGGCGCGAGCCCTTTCGCCCACTCGAAGTTGTCGGTCAGCGCCCAGTGCAGGTAGCCGATGACCGGGATGCCCGCCTCGCGCGCCCGGCGCACCTCGGCGAGGTGCGCGCGCAGGAAATCCGGACGCAGACGGTCCGACGCGTCGGCGACCCCGTTCTCCGCGACCAGGAGCGGCAGGCCGTAGGCCGCCGACGCGTCGCGCAGAGCGCGTCCCAGGCCCTCGGGATGGACGACCCAGCCCAGGTCGCTGCGGACGCCGAGACCCTCGTCGAGCGCGACGAACGGCCAGCGGTCCGCGCGGCGGACGACGGTCCGGCCGTAATAGTTGACGCCGAGGTAATCCAGCGTCTCCCCCGCCCGGATTGCCTCCAGGAACCACCGGTTCAGCAGGCGGTCGCCGGCCCACGCGACGAACGGGTCCAGCGGCCCCC
Organism: Elusimicrobiota bacterium; assembly: GCA_033875325.1. Lineage (GTDB taxonomy): Bacteria > Elusimicrobiota > Elusimicrobia > UBA1565 > UBA9628 > GWA2-66-18. The sequence continues at coordinate 46,752 of JANRKA010000127.1, forward strand.
AACCCGCGGCGTCCACCGGACGCCAGTGGTAGGCGACGCTCAACTTCAAGTCGCGCGGCAGCTCCGTGTCGGCGCGCAGCGCCGCGACCGCCCGCGTGTGCGCCCGCACCAGGCCCTCGGCCGCGCGTTTGGCCTCCAACGGGCTGCGCAGGCCGGGCGGCCACTCGCCGAGCAGGTAGCCGCCGGTCACCAGCACCATCGGCTCGTTGAAGGTCATCCACCAGCGGACGCGGCCGGGGCCGCGCGAGAGGCGGCGCACGACGCGGCTCGCGTAGGCGGCGTAACGCTCGGGGAACTCCTCGGCCGTGAGCCCGCCTTTGTCGGCCAGCCAGCCCGGCAGCGCGAAGTGGTGCAGCGTCACCAAAGGCTCGAGGCCGCGGCGCCGCATGGCGGACAGGATGCGCTCGTAGCGGTCCAGCGCGGCGTCGTCCCAGCGGCCCGGCTCGGGCTCCACGCGTTCCCAGGCGATGGAGAGCCGGTACATCGTGGCCCCCAGCTCCCGCGCGAGGTCGAGCTCCTTCTCGGGCTGCGCCCAGAAACGCGCGGCCCGCTCGGCGTCGGTGCCGTCGGCGATGCGCCCGGGCTGCCGCGTCCAGCGGCGCCAGTCGGAGTCCGCGGGCTCGCCCTCCATCTGGAACGCCGAGCCGCCGGCCCCCCACCAGAACGGGGCCGGCTCGGCGCGGGTGGACGCGACGACGAGCGAAAGGGCGAACGCGGACGCGAGCATCGCCCGTATTCTACCAGTCGCCGCGACGGCGGGGCGTCCGCCGCAGGAAGCCTCGTTTCCTTCTTTTCGCCTTAATCGGCAGGGACGCTTCTGGAGCATAGGGCGGAGATGAAAAAGGACCCAAAGACTTGAACGGCCGCCTAGGCCTTTCGGGTTATGATGTGGGCCTTGAAGTCCTACTCCGAGTAGGCACTTAGGCCCGGTCAGCGGGGACTGACCGCGCCGACGCAGCCCGCTCGGAGACTACAAACACCGAGGTAACCCCGAATGAGACCGACCCGCGCCGCCGTCCTCGCCGTGCTGCCGCTGCTCGCCGCCGTCGCCGCTTCCGCCGCTTCCACTTCCTTCGGCACGCTCGCCGTCGCCGACGGAGACCTCGCCCGCGCCGTCTCCCAGGGCCTCACCATGGCCGCCGCCGGGGGCAGCGACCTCAACGCGCACGCCGAGCTGCGCGTCCTCAATCACCAGCTGAGCACCGCGCGGCGTCTCGTCGAGCAGGTGCGCGACATGAAATCGACGCTGGAAGACGCGCCCAACGGCGCCTACGCCCGCTACATCGAGACGGAGCTCGACATCCAGCTGCGCGTGCTCGCGCAGTTCACGGAGAGCCTCGACGAGACGCGCGACGCCCAGGACGCCTCCTACCACACCTGCCGCCGCCTGCCGGAAGCGGCGCAGACCGACTGCCTGCAGCCGCTGGCGCGCCACATCCGCCGGCTCTCGCAGGCCAACGCCCCCGAGCTCGACCGCATGGGCACGACCGTGCTCAACATCCTGAGCGTGGGCAAGGAGTACGACCAGGCGCGGGCGGCCGTGGCGGCGTTCATCGCCGACCCGTTCATCGCCTCGCTGGCGGCGGCGCGCCCCGCCATCCTGCTGCGCAAGGATGACCAGCCCGCGTACCTGTGGGCGGACGTCACGAGCGCGACGGGCCGGCCCGCGTGGACCATCACGGTCAGCAAGGTGCGACGCGGCAACGACCCGCGCCTGAGCCAGATCCCGGCGGCTTTCGCCGGCTACCCGGTGCAGGTCCTCGACGGCGTCGTCCGCCGCTGAGCCGTTCCTGAAGAACGGGCGGGAGGCGCTCCGGCGCCTCCCGCCCCTTTTTTCGGTCCGCGCCCGCCCGCGGCGCGTTACGGCAGGTAGTTCTCCAGCGGCAGGGCCGTCAGCGAGAAGGGGTCGACGCGGTCGCCGCCGGCCTTCACGCCCCAGTGCAGGTGCGGGCCGGTCACGCGGCCGGTGCGGCCGACGCGCCCGATGACGGCCCGGGCCGGCACGGCCTGCCCCTCCACGACGCCGATGCGCGAGAGATGAGCGTACAGCGTGTACAGCCCCAGGCCGTGGTCGAGGATGACGGTGTTGCCGGAATAGAACAGGTCGCCCGCCAGCGCCACGCGCCCGGCCGCGGCCGCGCGCACGGGCTCGCCCTCGGCGGCGCGCAGGTCCGCGCCGCTGTGCGGGTCCTTGGGCACGCCGTTGAACACGCGCCGCTCGCCGAAGCGGCTGGCGGGCGCGCCCGGGATGGGCGTGGCGAAGCGGCCGTCGTAGAGCGGGACCGGCCCGGCCGTCGCGTACAGCGCCGCGGTGCGCGCCTGCTCGCGCGCCACGCGCGCCGCGTCCTCCGGCGACAGCCGCACGTAGCGGTCGTCGACCCGAAGCTCGCGCCGCGGGAAGTCCTTCGGGGCGACCATGACCGCGCGCGACCACGGCCGCGGCCCTCCCGGCCCGTTGAGGGTCAACTCGAGGGGCGCGGGACCGGTCGGCGTATCGAGGTCGATGCTCGCCAGCGCGGCCCAGTCCCCGGCGCGCGTCGCGTAGAAGACGAGCGGCCGGCCGCGGAAGGTCCCCGTCGGCGCGGCGGCGCCCGCGCGGCGGTTGACCGACACCAGGAGCAGCTCGCCCGGCGCGGCGCCCCGGGTGAAAAGCGTGACCTCCTCCACCGGGACCCCGGGAGCCGGGGGCGCCGGCTGCGCGGTCGCCGGCAGGGCGAGCCCGGCGCTCAACACGGCCGCGAGGACCATGCGGAGACTCTAGCGCGGGCGGCCGTCCTCGTCAAGGTCCCGCCGGGTCCGCGGGCCGCGCAAGTATGATATACTCTCCTCGTTGGGGTCGTGGTGTAGCTGGCCTAACACGCCGCCCTGTCAAGGCGGAGATCGCCGGTTCGAATCCGGTCGGCCCCGCCAGATTTAGCCGCTCGCGTGAAGGAGCCCCGGGAGACCTCGGGGCTTTTTCATTTGCGGGGGTGGTAGAAGACGATCATCCCGGCCATGCCCGAGACCGGCGCGCCGCTCGTGTTGTCATAGACGACGGAGTAGCGGTAGCGCTTGCCCGCCGCGAGCGGGAAGCCTTCCGCGCTGGAGTAGAACGGCATGCGCCGTATCTCGCCGCGCTCATCGAGCTCGACGCGGCCCCGGTAGAGCGGGGCCCCCGCGCGCCCCCCCTCCTCGGACAGGCGCACCTCCTTGGCGTAGGCATGGAGATGGAAGGCCAGGTATTTCACGGACCCGTCCTCCGGCGCCGTGAACGAGACGCTGAACTCGCGTTCGCCGGGCGGCACCCACCAATGGCTGCAGCGCACCCCGTCGTGGTAGAGGCGCTCCGGCTGGACGGGACGCAGGCCCAACGCGGAGCCTTCGACGCCGACGTTGAGCGTGCGCAGCGGCGCGAGACCCGGCTCCTCGTCCTGGGGGACCGCGTCCACGACGCGGCGCAGGTGGAAGGCGCGGTCCGTGTCCGGCGAGCCGCTCTGCAGCATGGACAGCAGGTGATAGGTGCCGGCGGCGAGCGGCAGGCCGTAACCGGGCGGCAGCCGGAACTCCTCGTAGCCGTCCTGGAAGTTGAGGAAGACCCGGGGCAGGCCGCCGGGCACGACGCGGGCGAAGCTCGCGTGGCAGAACATGCCGCGCTCGGCGGCGGGCTCGCGCCGCTCGTCGAGCAGACTCAGGGCGAAGCCCTTGAGCCAGACCGGGCGCGCGAAGCGGATGGCGTGCGGGTAGGTCTCCCCCGTCATCGGCGGCACGAGGCCTTTGACGGCGAGGGGGCCGAAGACGACGGGCTCGGAGGGCGACTCGGGCCGGCCGTCGACGGCCCGCGCCGCGAGGAAGCCGGCGGCCAGCAGCGCCGCGGCCCGCAAACCCTTCGCCGCCGGGGAGCTCTGGCGCGTCATGAGAGCATGTTTACTAAACTTCTCCCATGACCGCCTATCCGCCGTCCTCCCGCCGATGAGCCGCCGGCCCGTCCTGCTCTTCGACGGCGAGTGCGGCTTCTGCCGTCTGTGGGTGGAGCGCTGGCGCGCCGCGACGGGAGACGCGGTCGCCTTCGAGCCGTACCAGTCGGCCGCGGGCCGCTTCCCGCGCCTCGACGCCGCGGCGCTCGCCAAAGCCATCCACCTCGTCGAGCCGGACGGCCGCGTCGCCACCGGCGCCGACGCCGTTTTCCGCGCGCTGGCCGCGGCGCCGGGTTGGGGCTTCCTCTCGCGGCTCTACGGGCGGGCGCCCCTCTTCGCCCGCGCCGCGGAAGCCGCCTACGGCTTCGTGGCCGCGCGCCGGCCGGCCTTCTCGGCGCTCACGCGCGCGTTGTGGGGCCGCCACCTGACGCCGCCGCCGGCCGCGGGCACGGCGCGCGCCCTGCTCGCGGCCCTGGGCCTGTGTTACTTGGCCGCCTTCGTCTCGCTCGGCGTCCAGGTCCGCGGACTCATCGGCTCCGAAGGCGTGATGCCCGCCTCCCAGCTGCTCGCGGCGGCCGGCGAGCGCCTCGGCCCCGAGCGCTACTGGCTGCTGCCCTCCTTGGCGTGGCTCTCCGCGAGCGACGCCTTCCTCGTCGGCCTGTGCGCGGCCGGCGCGCTCGCGGCCCTGGCGCTGGCCGCGGGCCTGTTCCCCGGTCCCGCGGCCCTCGCGTGCTGGGCCTTCTACCTCTCGTTGTGCGCGGTCGGCGCGGACTTCATGAACTTCCAGTGGGACGCCCTTTTGCTGGAGGCCGGCCTGCTCGCCCTCCTGCTGGCGGGCTGGTCGCGCCGGCCCGCCGCCGCCCCGCGCCCGGGCGCCCTGTTCCTCTTCAAGCTCCTGCTGGCCAAACTCATGCTGCAGTCGGCGCTGGTGAAACTCGTCAGCGGCGACCCGTCCTGGCGCGACCTCACCGCGCTCGTCTACCACTATTGGACCCAGCCGCTGCCCGCGCCGTCCTCCTGGTACGCGCATCAGCTGCCGGCGTGGGCCCACCGGGCGGGCTGCGCGGCGATGTTCGCCATCGAGACCGTCGCCCCGCTCCTGCTCTTCCTGCCGCGCCGCCCGCGCCTCCTCGGCGCGGGGCTGCTCGCGGCGCTGCAGCTGCTCATCGCCGCCACCGGCAACTACGGCTTCTTCAACCTGCTGACGGCCGCTTTGTGCGTCGCGGCGTTGGACGACGCGCTGCCGCCGCTCGGCCGGCTGGCGCCGCCCGCCAAGGCCCCCGCGCCCCGCCGCCGGGCCCTGCTCGCCTTCGGCCTCGCGTGGGCCGCGGTCAGCCTCGTGCAGACCTTGCCGATGTTCGGCCTGCGCCCGCCCGCCCCCGCGCTCGCGGCCGCCGGCGCGCTGGCCCCCCTGCGCTCCATCAACCGCTACGGCCTCTTCGCCGTGATGACCAAGACCCGCGACGAGATCGTCATCGAGGTCTCCGCCGACGGGACGGACTGGCGCGAGCGCCGCTTCCGTTGGAAGCCCTCGGACCCGGCCGCCGCCCCGCGTTTCGTCGCTCCGCACATGCCGCGGCTCGACTGGCAGATGTGGTTCGCGGCCTTGGGCTCGCCGCAGGACAGCCCTTGGTTCGGCAACCTGCTCTACCGGCTGCTGACCGGCGCGCCCGCGGTCGAAGCCCTCCTGGCGCCCAGTCCCCTGACGGGCAAGCCGCAATACGCCCGCGCCGCTCTCTACTCCTACCGCTTCGCGACCCCCGCCGAGGCCAAAACCGACGGCGCCTGGTGGAAACGCGAGCGCAAAGGCCTGTTCTTCCCCGTCGTCTCGCTCAAGGACTGAAGCCGGCCTCAGCGGGCGGCTTCGAGCTGGATGGTGGCGTGCGCGATCTTGTAGCGCTCGCGCAGCAGCGCCTGGAGCGCGGCGAGCACCGCGTCCCGGTCGGCGCCGGCGGCGACGGTGGCTTTGGCGGCCAGCTCGGCGTTGACGCCGTTGAGCATGCGCACGTGCAGGTCGTGCACGCCGGCCACGCCGGGGACCGACAGCAGGTCGGCCTCGAGTTTGTCGAGGTCGAGCCCCGGAGGCACCGCGTCCATGAGCACGTTCCACGCGGGCACGCCCAGCTCCCACGCCGTGCGCAGGATGAGGAAGATGATGGCGGCGAGCACGAAGGGCTGCAGGAAGGTCCAGCCGAACAACGCCCCGAGCGCCGTGGAGAGGATGATGCCGCCGGAACCCATCGCGTCGGCCATCACGTGGAGGAACGCGGCGCGCGCCGTCATGCTGCCTTCCTTGTGGCGCATGAGCAGGTAACCCGAGAAGAGGTTCGAGACCAGGCCCAGCGAGGCGTAACCCGCCACCGCCCAACCCGCGCCCTCGAGGGCGGCGCCGCCGGCGAACAACCAGCTCCAGACGGAGACCAGGCCCGTCCACGCGTCCGGCGCCATGCCGAGCGCGACGCCCGCGATGACCATGGCCCCGAGCAGCGCGAACACCGCCTCCGCCTTGATGAAGCCGTAGGTGCGCCGCCCGGTGGGCGGCCGGCGCGCGAGGAACAGCGCGAACAGCCCCGTCGCGTCGAGCAGGCGGTCGCCCGCCAGGTGCAGCGCGTCGGCCTTGAGCGCGGCGTTGCCGGTGAACACGCCGCCGGCGAACTCGAGCGCGGCGAAGAACAGCCCCACGGCCACCGAGCGTTTGAGCGCGGAGGACTGCAGCGGGCTCGACACCTCGCCGAAGTCGTCCACGGGCGGCTGATAGAACACGCGGCCCCGGCTCTCCTGGCGCCGCTCGTGCTCGCGCAGCGCCGCCTCGACGGCCGCGCGCTGGCCCGCGTGCGCGGCGTGCGCCTGGACCCAGAACAACAGCTTGACCGCGCGCGGGCTCTCGGCGCGCCCCAACGCGCGGATGGCGGCCAGGCGCACGCCTTCGGAGCGGTCGAGCACGGCCGCGGAGCCCAGCGCCTGCAGCGCCGCCGGCGCGTCGGCCTCGGCGACGAGCCAGCCCAACGCCTCGGCCGCGCCCTCTCGGCCCGCGCCGGTCAGCCGCGTGCGCAGCGCCCCGACGAGTTTGGGCACGGCGTGCTCCGTCATGAGCAGCAGGCCCGCGGCGGCGGCGGCGCGCACGCGCGGCGACGGGTCGTGCTCGCGCGCCCACGCGAGCAGGGGAGCCGCCTCGACCGCGCCGATCTCGGCGAGCAGGCGGGCGGAGGCCGCGCGCGCCGAGTCCTTCTGCCCCAGGTCCCGCAGCCGGCTGGCGTGGCGCTGCAGCAGGATGCCGTCGCGGTAGAGCAGCCACGCCGCGCGCGCGCCCGTGAGGCGGACGAGGGTCAGGCCGGCGCGGGAGACCGCGGTGTCGCCCTGCCGGCGCGAGCCGAGCAGGCGGTGGTTCATCACGCGGCGCGGGCGCGGCGCCGCGGGCTTGAGGCCCCCGCCGTCGCGCGCGGGACCCGCGGACGGCGGACCGCCGGGGACTTCCGGCGCGTCGGCGGCGGCGAGCGTCGCGCCGTCGAAGAGGAGCGCGGACTCGGCGGCGCGGCTCTCGGCGGAACGCTCCCGGGCGTCCGGCGCCGGCGCTTCGGCGGCGGCCAACGCCGCGAAGACGGGTT
>JANRKA010000128.1:0-39090 GCA_033875325.1 Elusimicrobiota bacterium
CCCGCCGCCGCGCCCCGCGGCGGTGGGGAAGAGGCGGCGCCGGCCGTGGGCGAGACGGCCGCGGAGCCGCGCGTCGCGGCGGCTCGCCCGGCGCCGGGCAAGCCCGCGAAGGCCGCCGCCAAGGCGCCGCCCGCGAGCGAGGGGAACGCGCCGCCGCCCGCTTGGAACCAGGCCCTCGTCGTGATCAACGAGGCCAAGGGGTTCAGCCCGGGGGCCCGCGACGCCGAGATGCGCGCGGCCATGGCCCTGTCGAAGGACCCGGTCGGGCAGCAGTTCCTGGAGGACCAGCGCGTGGGGACGAGCGTCAAGCAGGCGTTGACGAGCCTGCGCTCCCAAGGTCGCGCGACCACCCTGGAGGAGGAGAAGCGGGCCGTGGCCGACGCGTTGGCCGCCGGCGGCGTGGAACCGACCGAGGAGGAGGTCAATCTCCAGCTCGCGCGGGCCGATGCCCCGCCGACGCCGGACATCTCGGCGCAGGAGGCGCTGGCCATACTCGAGAGCATCCGCGCCGCGCCCGACCACCTGCCGCTCACGGAGTTCCCGCATCCGCCGTTCCCCGAGGAGCCGGATGACGCCGCCGAGGAGGAGGCGCAGGAGGCGGCGGAAGAGGCGCAGCCGGGCGAGGCGCCGCGCGCGCCGGCCGCCCGGCCGCGGTTGCCGCCGCCTCCGGGCAACGCGCAGCGGGCCTACGCCATGACGCGCGCCGCTCTGGAGAGGGCCAGGCAGCGCTGGGGCGTGGCGCCCGAGCACCCGTTGGCCATCTTCTGGCAGGAGACCAACTTCGGGCGCTTCCTCGGCGGCGGTCCCGTCGCCGCGTCGCTGCGCCGCGAGGTGGAGCGCTACCGTCCCGGCACGGCGCGTTACCGCCAGGCCGTGCGCGACCAGGCGGCGCTCGTGCGCCTGCAGGCCGCCGGCGAGCTGGGCCGCTACAACGCCTCCAACATCATCGGCTCCAGCCCCGGCGCCTCGTTCGGCTACACGCAGTTCCGCCCTTCGAGCTACGAGGCGTACGGACGCAGCGCCGACGGCGGCCGCCGCGACCCCTTCGACGCGAGCGACGCCGTGTATTCGTCGGCCAACTACCTGCAGATCCACGGCTACCGACGCGACCCCGCGCGCGCCTTCTGGCACTACAACCACGACCCGGCCTACGTGCGGGCCGTGCAGAACAAGGGCGCGCGCATCCGCCAGCACGTCATCGACCCGGCGCGCCGCTGAGCGGAGGGGTCAGCGCGCTGCGGCCGGGCGCAGGAAGTAGGCGATGCCGCGGCCCTTCTCCAGCCAGGTCCTGCGCAGGTCCGCGCGGCGGTAGGTGCGGCGCACGGAGCCCGGGCGGGCGGCGGGGTCGTTGACGACGACGTCCCCGTCGGGCGTGAAGCCGACGACGACGATGACGTGCCCGTCGGTGGAGCTGATGGGCGCGCCGCGCAGCTCTCCCGGCGACCAGCGGTGCGAGATGATGACGGGCCGGCCGGCCGCGACCTCGGCCTCCAGCTCCTCGAAGCCCGCCCGCGCCACGAAAGCCTCCAGGCCGGAGACCGAGTGCGCGTAGGCCGTGTTGAAGGGCCAGTTGCCGTAGAGCCGCGCGGCGTGGTCGTAGACGCCCTGCGCCACCGCGCGCGTCGCGCGCGTCACGCCGTGATGGACGAGGACCATGCCGAGCGAGGTCGGCGAGCAGACGCGCGCCGCGTCCACGCTTTCGGTGGTCTGGGAGCGCTGAGGCACGGCGAGGACGCGGCCCCACGCGGGCGAGCGCGCGGCCGGGTCAGCGATGGGGTCGCCGTCGCGCCAGCGCGTGACGGCGACCAGCTTGACCGTCGTGCCCGGCGCCGGGGTGACCGCCCAGCGCAGGGCGGTCGCGGGCGCGTCGAGCGCGAGGGTGTCCACGCGCACCCGGGGGTCGCCGGGCACGCTCTCGGGGCGCGCGCCCCAACGGCCCATCGTATGCCAGCGCCCGTGCGCCTCGAGCTCGATGAGCACGGGGCCGTCCGCGTTCCAGGAGACGACGGCGCGGTCGAAGGGCTCCGAGACCTCGGGCGCCGACTCCAGCCGCGTCGTGGCGGCCCCGCGCCAGATGAGCGGCGCGCGCGAGGCCGGCGCCGCGCGCTGGACCGGGCGCGGCGGCGCGGCGCCCGCGGGGCGCGCGAAGCCCGCGAGCAGGGCGGCCGCCCGCGACAAGGCGTCGGCCGCCCAGGCTTCGGCGGAGACGGGCGCGGCGAGCGCGGCGGCGAGCAGAAGCGCGGTCACGAGGTCCTAGTATGAATCACGGCGCGCCGGCGCGCAAGGGGAGGGCAGCGCGCCGTCTGCCCGGCATTTTCGCGCGTTTAGGTATGATATCTCATGATGATGAACGTCATGCGACGCCTCGTCCTTCCCGCCGCCCTGTTCGCCGTCTCAGGCTGCGCCTCCATCGTGAGCGGCAGCACGCAGACCGTCACATTCCAGAGCCATCCTGAGGGCGCCTCGGTGACGGTGGACGGTACGCCTCTCGGCAAGACGCCGCTGAGCATGACATTGAAGAAAGGCAAGTACAAGTCGGTGACTTTTGAGAAGGACGGCTACAAGCGCCTGGTGATGCCGATGGGTTCGCGCATGGACGGCTGGTTCTGGGGCAACATCCTCATCGGCGGGCTGCTCGGCTCGACGACGGACGGCGTCTCCGGAGCTGCGCATGAGTATTCACCCGGTCAGTACATGGTGTCGCTGGAGCCGCTGAACGCGTCGCGGATGGAATCCGACGTGAACAAAGACGCTCGTCAGAAAGCGCGGGAGTTCCTCATCATCGGATACCGAAACCTCATCGGCGACATCGCCAAGGGCAAAGGCGAATACCTTCAGTCCGCGTACGGCGTGCTCGGCGTCCCGAAGGAGGAGCAGGGCGAGGCGCTCAAGAAGCTGCGCGCGTTGTCTGAAGCCTATGCCGACATCCCCGAATTCGTCGACCGCGCCATCGCGCTGTTCATGAAAGAGGGCGCCGCGGTGACGACGCCGCCGGAACGCCCCTGGTCGGAAGTGAGCGGAGCGGCGGTGGAGGAGAAGTATGCCTTCCTGGCGGCCATGCCTTTATCGCGCGCTCAAGCTATCGTGCAGAGCCTCGATGTCTCAGATCGCAAGGCCATCGCCGGGTACGCCCTCAAGCACAAGGGAACGACGGGGGCCATGAGCTGGTCCTTCGTGCCTGAGCCCAAGCTCGGGCCAGAGGAGCGGGGGCTGGTCGTCTGGCTCGTGTCGTCCTACACCGAATACAAGCCCTAGCGGGAAACGACCATTGCGGGCTGGGCTGCCGGCCAGCGCGCAGAGGAGGTGTTTCTTGGGAAGGCCGGGGAAAGAGGAGGGGCCGCTCCTAATGGAGCGGCCCCTCGTTCGTGCGGCGCTCGAAACCCTAGACGGCGGCCTTGGCGGGCTTCTTCTTCGCGGGCTTGACGGGCTTGTGGTCGGCGTGGAACTGCTCCTCTTCGGTCGAGCCCTTCAGCGCGAGCGTCGAGGACTGGCCGCCGGACACCACCGAGTTGACCTCGTCGAAGTAGCCGGTGCCGACGAACTCCTGGTGCCGCGTGGCCTGGTAGCCGAAGGCCTCGGAGGCGAACTCCGCGGTCTGCAGGCGGGAGTAGGCCGCCATGCCCTCGGAGCGGTAGGCCTTCGCCAGCTCGAACATGCCGTGGTTGAGGCTGTGGAAGCCGGCCAAGGTCACGAACTGGAACCGGTAGCCCATGGCGCCGAGCTCGCGCTGGAACTTCGCGATGGTGGCGTCGTCGAGCTTCTTCCTCCAGTTGAACGAAGGAGAGCAGTTGTAGGACAGCAGCTTGCCGGGGTGGACCTTGTGCACGGCTTCGGCGAAGCGTTTGGCCTCGGCGAGGTCGGGCGTGGAGGTCTCCATCCACAACATGTCGCAGTACGGAGCGTAGGCGATGGCGCGCGCGATGGCCGACTCGATGCCCGGCTTGGCGAGGAAGAAGCCGTCGGGCGTGCGCTCCTTGGACGCGATGTAAGGGACGTCGCGCGGGTCGGAGTCGCTGGTGAGCAAAGTCGCCGAGTGCGCGTCGGTGCGGGCGATGATGACGGTGGGGATGCCCATCACGTCGGAGGCCAGGCGCGCCGAGACGAGTTTGGTGATGAACTCCTGCGTGGGCACCAGCGCCTTGCCGCCCAGATGCCCGCACTTCTTGGCGGACGCGAGCTGGTCCTCGAAGTGCACGCCCGCGGCGCCCGCCTCGATCATGGCCTTCATGAGCTCGAAGGAGTTGATGGGACCGCCGAAGCCGGCCTCGGCGTCGGCGACCATGGGCGCGAGCCACGAGCGCACGGTCTTGGTGCCCTTGGCGTGGTCGATCTGGTCGGCGCGCAGCAGCGCGTTGTTGATGCGCTTGACCAGGTGAGGCACCGAGTGCGCGGGGTAGAGGCTCTGGTCGGGGTAGGTCTGCGCCGCGTCGTTGGCGTCGGCGGCGACCTGCCAGCCGGAGACGTAGATGGCCTTCAGGCCCGCGCGGACCATCTGCACGGCCTGGTTGCCGGTGACCGCGCCCAGCGCGTGGACGTAGTCCTCGGTGTTGACCAGGTGCCACAGCTTCTTGGCGCCGAGGAACGCGACGGTGTGATGCTGGCGGATGGAGCCGCGCAGCCGGACGACGTCGGCGCCGCGGTAGGGGCGCTTGGTCCCTTTCCAGCGCTTGTCGCTCGCCCAGATCTTCTCCAGCTTCTTGCTCTCGTAACTGTTGGTCATGGCTCTCCTAATCGAGGTTTTGGTAGGCGGGGATGGTGAGGAACTCCACGCAGCGGGGCGAGAGGATCATCTCCTCGAACAACCGGGCGGCGAGGTCCAGCTTGGCGGGCTCGAAGCGCGTCTCGGGCTTCGAACGGGCCCGCTCTGTCTCTTCCTTTAAAAGCGTCTTGAAGCGCTCGGGCGCCACGGCGCCGTGGCGCACCCACTGCCAGACTTGGGCGCGCGAGATCTCGGCGGTGGCGGCGTCCTCCATGAGGTTGCGGATGGGCACGCAGCCGATGCCGGAGAGCCAGGCCGCGAGGTACTGCAGGCCGACGGCGAGGTTCACGCGCAGGCCTTCCTCGGTGAGGGGCACGGACGGCACGGCCACGAGCTCCGCGTCCGCGGGCGCGGGAGAAGGGACCTTGTCGAGCTGGTTGGGGCCGGGCATCAGCCGGTCGAAGACCTCCGCGGCCAAGGGCACCAGGCCGGGGTGGGCCACCCAGGTGCCGTCGTGCCCGTCGCCGGCCTCGCGCTCCTTGTCGGCGCGGACCTTGGCCAACGCGGCCTCGTTGGCGGCGTCGTCGCCCTTGATGGGGATCTGCGCGGCCATGCCGCCCATGGCGTGCGCGCCGCGGCGGTGGCAGGTCTCGATGAGGCGGCGCGAGTAGGCGCGCAGGAAGGGCTGGGTCATGCCCAGGCCGCCGCGGTCGCCGAGCAGGAACTCCTTGCGGCCGCCCAGGCGCTTGATGAAGCTGAAGATGTAGTCCCAGCGTCCGCAGTTGAGGCCGGCCGAGTGCTCGCGCAGCTCCCAGAGGATCTCCTCCATCTGGAAGGCGGCGGGCAAGGTCTCGATGAGCACGGTGGCGCGGATGGTCCCGACGGGGAGCCCCAGCGCCTTCTGCGCGTGCAGGAAGGCGTCGTTCCAGAGACGGGCTTCCAGCGCCGACTCCATCTTGGGCAGATAGAAGTAGGGGCCCGAGCCGCGGGCGACGAGCTCCCGGGCGTTGTGGAAGAAGTAGAGCCCGTAATCGAAGAGGGAGGCGGACATGACGGCGCCGTCCACGAGCAGGTGCTTCTCCTCTAGATGCCAGCCGCGGGGACGGCAGAACAAGACGGCGGTCTCGGGCTTGAGCGCGTAGGACTTGCCCTCGGGCGAGGCGAAGGTGATGGTCCGGCGCACGGCGTCGCGCAGGTTGACCTGGCCGTCGAGCGTCGGGCCCCACGCCGGGGAGTGGGAGTCCTCGAAGTCGGCCATGAACACCTTCGCGCCCGAGTTCAGCGCGTTGATGATCATCTTGCGCTCGGGCGGGCCGGTGATCTCCACGCGCCGGTCGAGCAGGTCCTTGGGCGCTTTGGCCACCGACCACGCGTCGCGGCGCAGGTCCGCCGTCGCGGGGTCGAGCCGCGGCAGCGCGCCCGCGTCGAGGCGGGCCTGGCGCTCGACGCGCAGGGAGAGCAGCTCGCGGCGGCGGCCGTCGAAGGCGCGCTGGAGCCCGGCGAGGAAGGCGAGCGCTTCGGGCGTGAGGATGGAGGCGTGAGCCGGGGACACCGGGCCGCGCACGGCGACGCCCGCAACGGCCGAGAGGGCCGTGCCGGCGGCGGCCGCTTCGGGCGCTCTCATGCCGGGAGTCTATGATGGTCCGGCGAGGGGGGGCAAGCGATAAAAGGACCTATTCTCGTCGTTTTTACGGGCGGGGGGCCCAGGGGCGGATAGGCCCTTCGGCCCTGTCTGGAAGGCTTCCGCTCGGGCATACTGTCGTCATGAAGGACGCCAAGCTCGACCGACGCATCCTCCTGGGCGTGTTCGCCGCCGCTCTCGTGTTGGGCGCGGCCGGCCGCAGCTACGTCGTCATGAAGGCCGAGGCCGACGCGTCCATCGTGGACGCCGACGAGCAGTTGCGCGACGCCGTGGCGTCCCTTCCCCCGGCCGTGCCGCCCGCGGCCGTCGCCCCCAGCCGCGTGGCCGTCTGGGCCAGCCCGGCCCTGCGCCGAGCCGAGGCCGAGAAGGTCCTTCTCTCCCGCCGCCTCGACCGCGTCTCCGCGATGATGGCCGCGAAGTCCCGCGACCTCTCCCGCTGACTGAGAAAGGGGACAGGTACCTAACTCAGTTTTCGCGCAGGTGGCTGAGTGCCGAGGCCGTACAATTGAGCGCGGCCGCCAGAACGTCAAGAGACAGCCCCGCCTTGTCGGCCATCGCGATCGCGGCGCGTTTGGCGGTCGTGTAGAGGTTGCCGCGACGGCCCGTGGTCAGCTCGTAAGGGTCGATTCCGACCGACGCGGCCGCTTCCCGCAGTATCTCGCGCGCATCACGAGGCTCGCGAACACGCCCCGAGATGCGGTCGACATAGACGCGGCGCAGTTCAGCGAGCGAGACGCCGGTCATCGAGGACAACGCATCCAACGACAGATTCTCTCCGCGGCCGCCCATGAACTCGGAATGGCTCGACCATGGCCAGGCGTCAGGAGACCGTGCCAACGCCGCCTTGACGGGATTCAAGTGGATGTAGGGCACGATGTTGATGAGATGATGCGGGTCGTAACACGGCCTGGTGTGATAACGGGACTGGAACAGGTGCCCGACGCGAGCCTGATGGCCGTTGAAGTTGAGCGAGTAGCGAAGCAGCAGCTCGTGCATCGCCGCGGCCAGCGGCACGGAGGTCGTGCCAAGAAGCAGGTGAACGTGGTTCGGCATGAGGCAATACGCGAACAGGCGGGTCCCGTGTTTGAGGAGCGTCGCGCGCATCGTCTTCAGGAAGAACCGGCGGTCGGCGTCAGAAACGAAGATGACCCGGCGCTCCACGCCCCTTGCGGTGACGTGAAAGACGCGGTTCGTCGTGTCGCCCCTCGGTATCCTCGGCACTACCCTCCATACGATTGAGGGGGGCGGATTGTTCCCTGAAAACTGAGTTAGGTACCTGTCCCCTTTCTCAGTATGCGGGCTTCAGACGGGACAGCGCTTCATCGAAGCGCTCCTGGAACTTCTTCTCCAGCACGTCGGCGCACACCGCGTAGCGGATCAGGGGCTCCGGGCGTCCGGCCTCGTCCTGCGCGGAGAAGTGCACGCCGACCAGGCCGGTGGCGGTGATGACCGCACGGTTGAAGGCTTCGTGCCGGCCCTCGGCGGGGAGCTTCGCCCCGAGCACGCTCTCCGGGGTCTTCCACAGCGTGAAGAAGCCGGCTTCGGTCGCGCAGGCCGGGCGCAGGCCGGCGGCCTTCAGCTTGGGGATGACGAAAGCCAGGCGCTTCTCGTAGAGCTCGCGGATGTCGCGCAGCGCGGCCGAGGCGGCAACCGCGTCGTTGAGGAACTCGCCGTAAGCGGCCATCACGCCGGGCACGGGGCCCGAGTCGGTGTTGCCCTTGACGAGTTGGAAGTCCTCGACGAAGTCCTTGGAGCCCACGAGCGCGCCCAGGCGCGCGCCTGGGTCGTTGTAGGACTTGCTCACGGAATACAGTTCGAGCCACTCGAGGTCCGGGTAGTCCTTGGCCACCGACGCCAGCGACGCGTGCGTCCCCGGCGCGCACAGGCCGGCGTAGGCCGCGTCGTTGACCAGCCGCATCCCCTTCTCGAGGCAGAAGGCGATGAGCTCCTTCCAGTCGGCGACGGACGCGCCCACGGCTGCGGGGTTGCCGGGACGGATGACGAACACGAGGTCGGCGCGGTCGGTCCCTTCCCGCTTGAGGGCCTCCTTGAGACGGTCGACGCTCAGGCGCATGTTGTCGGCCGAGACCAGGGGCCACACCACGCGCTTGGCCGCGAGATAGGAGTCGGTCCAGGTGCCGATGACGTCGTATGCCGGCAGGTTGGAGGCGACGCGGAAGCTCCCGCGCCGGGCGCGGTCGGGCAGATGCAGGCCGCAGGCCAACGGCACCAGCGCGCTCGCGGTCTTGATGCCGGCGGTCGGCAACGCCGCCAGGTGGGCGTGTTCGGCGGGGTCTATGCCGCCGTGGAGGCGGACCATGGCGCGGGCGAAGCCGTGCAGGTCGCGACTCTCGGCGTAAGTGTGGTAGTCGTAGCCCGGGTCCTGCGCGAAGCGGGCCTTCAACCGCCGGATGGCCTCGGGCGGCACGCCGTCGGGGTTGCCCAAGGAGAGGTTCAGCGGCTCCAGTCCCGAGGACTTCTTGTATTCGTCGATGAGGACGTAGATGAGCTGGAAGAGGTTGATGCCGGCGGGGGGGATGCGGCGCATGGCCGCATTCTAGCTTTTCAAGCTAACATCTCTCCCATGCCGGCCCTCGCCGCCTTCCTCGCCCTCGCGACGCTGCTCGCGGCCGGTCCCGCGCGGGCCGAGCGGCCGCGCGGCGTCATCCTCATCAGCGTGGACGCGCTGCGCGCCGACCGGCTCGCGAAGGCGCCGCGGATGAGCCGGCTGGCGGCGAGCGGGGTCCTCTTCCGCGAGGCGGTCGCCCAGGCGCCGTGGACCTTGCCCTCCATGGGCACGGCGTTCACCTCGCTGCTGCCCGGCCGGCACGGTCTCAAGAACCGCTACGTCAGCGCCGGTGTGTCGGAGAAGGGCTTCGTCGGGCTGGGGTTCAACAACCCGAACATCAACCGCTTGTCGCCTCACGCGCGCACGCTGGCCGAGGCGTTCCGCGACGCGGGCTGGGACACCGCCGCCTTCACCGGCGACGCCGGGCTGGACAAGGCGTACGGCTTCGCGCGCGGCTTCGAGGTCTATCACGACTCGCGGCCGTTCGCGGGCTTCGATTCGACCGTCCCGCCGGCGCTCGACTGGCTGGCGCGCCGCGGGGAGCGGCCGTTCTTCCTCTTCCTGCACGGCTACGACGCGCACGGCCAGTACGAGGGCCGGGAGCCGGGCCGCGCCGACCGCTACCGCGAGCTGAGGCGGGCGTACCTCGAGGGCCGCATGCCGGCGCTCACTCCCGCCGAGAAAGCGGCCGTGACGGCGGCCTACGACGAGCAGGTCGCGCGGGCCGACGAGCGCGTCGGCGCTTTCCTCGACGCGGCGGCGCGCCTGCCGGCCGCGTCCTCCGGCGTCGTCGTCGCCTTGATGTCCGACCATGGGGACGAGCTCTTCGAGAGGGGCGGCGTCGATCACGGGCCGACCCTCTACGACGAGGTGCTGCGCGTCGTGCTCGCCGTCGCGGGGCCGGGCATCGCCGCGCGACGGGTGGACCAGCAGGTGCGCCTGTTGGACCTGGCGCCGACCTTGTTGGACCTGGCGGGCGTCTCCGACGAGCGGTTCGGCGCTCAGGCGCAAGGCGTCAGCCTGCGGCCGCTCATGCGCGGCGAGCGCCGGGAGCTCGACGCCGTCGCGGAGACGGACTACCTCTACCGCTTCTCGAAGGTGGCGCTGCGGACGGCGCGCGGGGAGAAGCTCGTCATGGACCTCGAGAGCCTGCGCTCGGAGCGTTACGACCTGCGCGCCGACCCCGGCGAGACCCGGGACTTGGCCGACGCCGACCCCGCGGCGACCGCCGCGCTGGAGAAACGCCTGCGCGCGGCGCTGGGCGTGCCCGACGAGGACCCGGGTCCCGTCGAGCCGCCGCCGCCCGCCGACGACCTGCGCATGCGCGCCGAGGCGCTGCGCAGGCGGGGACGCTTCAAGGAGGCCGCGGGGCTCTACGAGAAGGCGAGGCGGGTGGACCCCGAAGGCCTCCAGGACCACCTGGTGCAGGGTTATTCGCGCATGGCGTCAGGCGACGTCGCGGGCGCGACGCGGCACTTCGAGGCGGCGGTCGCGTTGTCGAGCGGCAGTCCCATGATGCGCCATCACGAGGCCGTGCAGCTCTACCTTCTCGGCGAGGACGAGCGCGCGCTGACGGAGATGAAGGAAGTGGCGGCCGCTTTCAAGGACGACGAGGCGCGTTGGGGCGACTACCTGCACGCGTTGATGTGGGTGGCCCTGCTCTCCGGCGAGGAGCGCAGAGCGGAGGAGCTCCGCGGAACCGCGCGCGCGCTGCGCGCCGCGGCTCTGCGGGAGTCCCGCATGCGGAGCTTCTACCACGTCGCGGCCGGACGATACCTCACCGCGCTCAGGCGCGAGTCCGGGCGCGCCGCGCGCGCGGACCTCGGCATCGAGGAGATCTGCTCCCCGGCCACTCCGTGCGACGAGTCCATCCGGAGCTGGCTGGAGCTGGCGGACGCGGGCCGGATGGCCGATGACGCCGTGCTGCGCTTGATGATGCGCCACAGGCGGGAGCACCCGGTCGTCATCCCGCGCAGGCCCGACGAGAACGACAACAACCCCCGCTTCTTCGAGTGTATGCTGAGGTTCGAGGGTTTCAAGGAGCTCGTCGGCAAATTCGCCGCGAAGGCGGATGACGAAGGCTGCGACGCGGCGCTCGCGGAAGCCGCGCGCTACGATTGGTGCGTCCCGGGCCGCGCGGCCCGTCTCTACGAGTCCGCCGGCCGCCGGCACGCGGCGTCGGGCCGCGCGCCGCAGGCCCGCGAGATGCTCGAGCGCGCCGCCCGCCTCTATGAGAAGTTGGGGCGCGCGAGCAAGGGCGAGGAGCTGCGCGCCCTGACCCGCTAGGCGCGCGCGCGGGCGGCGTCCACGCCCGCGTGGAAGCGCCAGGCCGCGACGAGGGCGGCCGCCGTGAGCAGGTGCCAGGCCGCGTGCAGCTGGAAAAAGTGGTCGTCCGGGCGGCACAGGGACGAGTGGTCCAGGTGCCAGAGGGCGTAGCCCGAGACGAGCAGCGCGAGCATCGCGAAGAGCGGCCGGTAGGACGGCGCGTCGCGGCGCGTCGTCATCAGGCGCAGCTCGAAGGCGGTGATGGCCGCGGCCTGGACTATCATCACCCACTGCACGCCCCAACCCAGAGCCCGCAGCGCGACGAGCGCCGCCAGGCTCGCGACGACGCAGCCGGCCCAGGCGGCCGCGGCGCCGCGCTCCGTGGACAGACCCAGGCGCAGCAGCGCCCGGGCGAGGCACCAGCCCGTGAGCAGGAACATGCCCGCGTAGTCGAGGAACTGGCCCGCCCAGGTGTAGGAGGCGTGGAAGGCGAAGGAGGTCGCGGCGATGGCCAGGCTCACCGGTCCCAGCCCGCGCGCCGTCAGCGCTCCGCGCGGCCCCGGACGCGTCAGGATCCAGACGCCGACCGCGGCGTAAGCGAGGTTCGACCAGCTGTTGGCCGGCGCCGTGACGGCGGCGCAGAGGTTGGCCTCGCAGTGCTTGATGTCGGGCAGCGCCCAGCCGCTCCAGGGGCAGCCGTCGGGCAGCGGCGGGACGACGCGGGGGTCCACGCCGGAGAGGATAGCAACTAGAACGACGGGTCGAAGCCGGTGCCCCCGCCGAAGCCGTTCCCGTTGCCCTGCCCGTTGCCGTTGCCGCCGCCGTTCTGGTTGTCGTGCGCGCCGTTGTGGCGCACGTCGCCCTCGTTGACGACGGTGGTGTTGGGCGTGATGGAGCTTCCGCCCGAGCCTCCGCCGCAGCCGTTGGAGCCCGGCGTGCAGGGCGGGGGCGTGTCGCGCGCGCCCACGCGCAGGCCGTGCGAGCGGTTGACGTGGTGGGCGCGGCTCTCGACGAGCGCGATCTCGCCGGCGGCCACGCCGGTCTGTCGCTCGCCCTGAGCGGGCTCGGCGTATTCGAAGCGACGGTGGCCTTCGGTGCGGATGAGGGCGCCGGGCTTGGAGAAATGGGGCGGGGCCTGCTCGGGAGCGGGCTCCTCGCCGGTCTCGCCGGAGCCGCCGCCTTCGAGCGCGCGCTGCGGGATGCGGTACGCGCCGGAGCCGATACGGCGCGCCCCGCCGTAGAAGGAACGGTGGCCGCCGCTCGAGCGCCGGGCGCCGCCCGCGACGAAGGCCTGGTTGCCGGTCGGAGCGCCGTAACGGGGGCCCTCGGAGACGCCGCCGCCGCGCTGAACCGCCGCGGGAACCGCCGCGGCCCCGCCCCCGCCCGCGCTCGCGCGGCCCCCGCCGCCTCCTCCCGTGACGGCGCGGCCGTTGCGGACGACGTATTTCTCGCGGGCCTGGGACAAGGCGGGCAGGACGAGGACGGCGACGGCGAGCAGCGCGCTCTTCATGGGTCCTCCTGGCCCTCGCAGTATAACCCCGGCTCGCCGGAAGTGATTACGGGAGGTTAAAAAGTCGGTAAATCGGTGGACGCCCTCAAAATATGTAGAATGGCCGCGTCGCATCCCCCGCCTTGAAAGCGTAACGCGGGGGCGTTAGACTGTCACTAATATAGGGAAGCGAAGGGGCTTCCCAGGAGACACTATGTCGAACCGGTTCACCGAGCGCGCGCAGCGGGTCATCCTCATCGCCCAGGAAGAAGCCAAGCGCCTCAATCACGATTACGTCGGCACCGAGCACATCCTGCTCGGCCTCATCGCCCTGGGCGAAGGCGTCGCCGCCCAGGTCCTCGCCAACCTCGGTGTGGACCTGCGCCGCGTGCGCTCCGAGATCGAGAAGATCGTCGGCACCGGCGACAACGTCATGCTTCTTGGTGAAATCCCCTTCACCCCCCGCGCCAAGAAGGTCCTGGAGTACGCCGTCGAGGAGGCTCAGCACATGGGCCACTCCTACGTCGGCACCGAGCACCTGCTGCTGGGCCTCATCCGCGAGGAGGAAGGCGTGGCCGCGCGCGTGCTGGAGAACCTCGGCCTGCGCCTGGACGTGGTGCGCGAGGAAGTCCTCAACCTCCTGGGCGAGGGCCAGTCCCAGGCGCAGGGCGGCGGCCAGCAGGCCGCCGGCTCCTCGGGCTCCGGCTCGGGCTCCCCGTCGCGCACCAAGTCCAAGACCCCCACGCTCGACGAGTTCGGCCGCGACCTGACGGCCATGGCGCGCGAGGGCAAACTCGACCCCGTCATCGGCCGCGCCGACGAGATCGAGCGCATGATCCAGATCCTGGCCCGCCGCACCAAGAACAACCCCGTGCTCATCGGCGACCCCGGCGTGGGCAAGACCGCCATCGTCGAGGGCCTGGCGTCGAAGATCTCCGTCGGCGACGTGCCCGAGATTCTCGCCTCCAAGCGCGTGCTCACCCTCGACCTCGCCTTGGTCGTGGCCGGCACGAAGTATCGAGGCGAATTCGAGCAGCGTCTCAAGAACATCATCGAGGAGATCCGCCGCTCCAAGGGCTCCGTCATCCTCTTCATCGACGAGCTGCACACCGTCATCGGGGCGGGCGCCGCCGAAGGCGCCATCGACGCGTCCAACATGATCAAGCCCGCGCTCTCGCGCGGCGAGCTGCAGACCATCGGCGCGACCACGCTCGACGAGTACCGCAAGTACATCGAGCACGACGCCGCGCTCGAGCGCCGCTTCCAGCCCATCATCGTGGACCCGCCCTCGGTGGACGAGACCTTCACCATCCTCCAGGGCCTCAAGGACAAATACGAGGCGCATCACAAGGTCAAATACGACGACAGCGCGCTGCGCGCCGCCGCCGAGCTCTCCGACCGCTACATCTCCGAGCGTTTCCTGCCCGACAAGGCCATCGACCTCATCGACGAGGCCGGGTCGCGCGCGCGCCTGCAGTCCTCGGCCACGCCGCCCCAGTTCAAGGACAAGGAAGCCGAGATCGAGAAGATCGTCAAGGACAAGACCGGCTCCATCCAGGGCCAGGAGTACGAGAAGGCCGCCCGCCTGCGCGACAAGGAGAAGGAGCTGCGCAAGGCGCTCGAGGAGTCCAAGAAGAAGTGGCGCGAGAAGCGCGACCAGTCCACGCCCACCATCATGGGCGAGGACATCGCCGCCGTCGTGTCCAAGTGGACCGGCGTGCCCGTCACCGCGCTCACCGAGAGCGAGACCGAGAAGCTCGTCCACATGGAAGAGGGCCTGCACAAGCGGGTCATCGGCCAGGAGGAGGCCATCAAGGTCATCTCCCAGGCCATCCGCCGCTCGCGCGCCGGCCTCAAGGACCTGAAGAAGCCCATCGGCTCCTTCCTGTTCCTCGGCCCCACGGGCGTCGGCAAGACCGAGCTCGCCCGCGCGCTCGCCGAGTTCATGTTCGGCAACGAGGACGCGATGGTGCGCGTGGACATGTCCGAATACATGGAGAAGTTCGCCGTGTCGCGCCTCATCGGCGCGCCCCCCGGCTACGTCGGCTACGAAGAGGGCGGCCAGCTCACCGAGGCGGTGCGCCGCAAGCCCTACTCCGTGGTGCTCCTCGACGAGATCGAGAAGGCCCACCCCGACGTCTTCAACATCCTCCTGCAGGTCATGGAGGACGGCATCCTCAACGACAACCTCGGCCACAAGGTGTCGTTCAAGAACACCGTCATCCTCATGACCTCCAACGTCGGCGCGCGCCTCATCTCCAAGGGCAAGTCCCTGGGCTTCACCGCCGCGGCCAGCTCGGCCGAGGCCGAGGAGCGCGACTACAAGAAGATGAAGGAGACCGTGATGGACGAGGTCAAGCGCGTCTTCTCCCCGGAGTTCATCAACCGCATCAGCGACATCGTGGTGTTCCACCCGCTGTCGGAGTCGGAGATGAAGCAGATCCTGACCCTCATGCTCGGCCGCGTGAAGACCAAGATCGAGGCGCAGGGCTACAAGATCGAGTTCACCGAGGAGACCGAGAAGTTCCTCATCAAGACCGGCTTCGACGTGAACTACGGCGCGCGCCCGCTGGGCCGCGCCATCCAACGCTCCGTCGAGGACCCTCTCTCCGAGGAGCTCCTGATGAAGAAGTTCGAGCCCGGCTCCACCATCTACGTGGACGCCGATCCCTCGGGCGAGAAGCTCATCTTCACCAAGAGCCCGGCGGTCAAGAGCCGCTAGGCCCGTCGGGAAGCGGCGGGGCCCGCCCTTGCGGCGGGCCCCGCCCCCTGTTATCCTCTCGAGGAACCCGCCCGTCCCCTGCCCATGAGCCGAATCGTCGTCGACCGGAAGATCCGTTGGGAGAGCCTGCGCGCGCAAGGCGCCGACCTCCTGCTCTTCTCCGCCCTGGTGGTCGTCGGCCTGTCCTACGGCTTGGGCTACAAGCTCGACTGGACCGAGGAGTCGGGCCGCCCCGAGGACGAGTCCGTCGAGGCGGCGGCCGTCCCGGCGCCGGCGTCCTTCGCGGCCATCGTGCAGCCGCCGGGCGCGGTCCTGCCGCCGCCGGCGACGCTTTCACCCGCGCCCGAGCCGTCCATGTCGCCGGCGCCGCCCACGCCCGCCGCGCCCGCGATGCGCGACGCCGGCGTCACCGCCTTCGAGCGCATGACCGCCGAGCTCGGGCGCATGGCGTCGCGTTACCCGGGCCGCGTGGCCATCACGCTCAAGGACCTCAAGAGCGGGCGGCGCTGGGACTACCACCCGGACGACCTGTTCCCGTCGGCGTCGCTCATCAAGGTGCCCGTGCTGGTGGCGGCCTTCTACAAGATCCGCGAGGGCAAGCTCTCGCTCGACGAGAAGATGGTCGTGTCGCGGCGCAACCGCGTCGGCGGCTCGGGCTCGCTGAAGTGGCGCAACGACGGCTCGAAGCTGACCGTGCGCGAGGTGCTGACCTTGATGATCGCCGAGTCCGACAACACGGCGACCAAGATGATCCTCGACCGCCTCGGCATGGGCTACGTGCAGCAGCAGTTCCCGCGCATGGGCCTGCTCTACACGGGCATCTATGAGGAAGGGATGAGCATCAAGGGCGGGCGCGTGATGCACGAGAACTACACGACCGCGCGCGAGATGACCATGCTCCTCGAGAAGATCTACAAAGGCGAGGCGGTGGACAAGGAGTCCTCGGCGCTGATGCTCCAGATCCTCAAGCACCCCAAGCCCAAGGCGTCTCGCCTGGCCAAAGGACTGCCCGCGAACTGGGAGATCGCGCACAAGACCGGGCTGCTCCGCCAGGCGTGCCACGACGCCGCCATCTTCCTGACGCCCGACGGCGCCTACGCGATGACCGTGCTCACCGGGCAGAACCGCTCCTACGCCACGGCCAAGGACTTCATCACCAAGCTCGGCAAGGTCACCTTCAAGACCTTCGCCGGCCCGCAGTACATCGCCAAGGCGCCCTCGCGCCGAAAGACGAGGCGCTAGCGTGGGGCCGCTGCTCGCCCTGCTCCTGCTGCCGGCGGCGGCGTCCGCCGGCTCCGACGAGAGGATCCGTCCCGTGTTGGCCGAGCTGCGGTTGGGAGACACGCTCGAGGAGGTCCAGAGCATCTACCCGCCCGCGACCGACTGGCCTTCATGGAAGGACCCGCGCGGAGGCGTGAAGCGCTACAAGATCGAGCGCCACATGGCCAAGGCCTTCCCGACCTGGACGCAGGTCCTGCACCTCGGCTTCAAGCGCGGCAAACTCGTCGAGATCCAGGTCATCTACGATGCCAAGCGCTCCCGCGACAAGCCGCACGAGGAACTCGCCGCCGACCTCTCCTTGCATTACGGCGAGCCGCAGCGCGACAACGACCGCATCTGGTGGTCCGACGGGGAGACCGTCCTGCGCGTGTTCCTCGCCGAGATCCCCGCCGTGAAGGAAGGCGAGCGCGTCGTCGAGTGGCGCACCGCCATGCAGATCCTGCGCGAAGACCTCTACCGGCGCGCGGACTAGCCGGACGCGGCGCGGGGAACTTTCGACCCCCCTCGATCGTATGTAAGGGGAGGGCGTTCGAACGCCACTCGAACAACAATCGAACAAAAATCGAACTTGCGTTCGAACGACACCTCTGCTATACTGTCGTCCTCAGACCGCGCGGCGTGAGGCGGTCGAGGAGGGAGATCAACGAAACATGGGTAACATGGAAACCGGCAAGGCGAAGGCCCTCGAGCTCGCGATGGCTCAGATCGAGAAGGCGTACGGCAAGGAAGCCGTCATGAAGCTGGGCGACCGCGCGGCGAAGATCCGCGTCGACACCATCCCGACCGGGGTGCTCTCGCTCGACCTCGCGCTGGGCGTGGGGGGCTTCCCCCGCGGCCGCATCATCGAGATCTACGGGCCGGAGTCCTCCGGCAAGACCACCCTCGCGCTGCAGGCGGTCGCGCAGGCCCAGAAGGCCGGCGGCGCCGCGGCCTACATCGACGCCGAACACGCCATGGACCCGGGCTACGCCCGCCAGCTCGGCGTGGACATCGACGGGATGCTCATCGCCCAGCCGGACTGCGGCGAGGAGGCTCTTGAGATCACCGAGAAGCTCGTGCGCTCCTCGGCCCTCGACATCATCGTCGTGGACTCGGTCGCGGCGCTCGTGCCCAAGGCCGAGATCGAGGGCGAGATGGGCGACTCCCACATGGGCCTGCAGGCGCGCCTGATGTCGCAGGCGCTGCGCAAGCTCACCGCCGCGGTCGCGCAGAGCAAGACCACGCTCATCTTCATCAACCAGATCCGCAACAAGATCGGCGTCATGTTCGGCAACCCCGAGACGACGACCGGCGGCTTGGCGCTCAAGTTCTACGCGACGCAGCGCCTGGAGATCCGGCGCATCGAGAACATCAAGGAAGGCGACGTCGTCGTGGGCGCGCGCGCCCGCGTGAAGGTCGTCAAGAACAAGGTCGCCCCGCCCTACCGCACGGCCGAGTTCGAGATGATCCACGGCTTCGGCGTGTCGCGCGAGGGCTGCCTCGTGGACATGGGAGTCGAGGGCGGCATCGTCGAGAAGTCCGGCGCCTGGTTCCTCTACGACGGCGAGCGCCTGGGCCAGGGCCGCGAGAACGCCAAGGCCTACCTCAAGCACCACTCGGCGACCGCCGAGAAGCTCGAGAAGGCGCTGCGCGCCAAGTTCCTGGTGGCCCCGCCGGCCGCCGACGCGCCGGCGGCGGAGGAGACGGCCGCCGTCGCGGCCGAGAAGCCCGCGGGCAAACCCGCCGCCCGCAAGTAAGGGCGAGGGTCGTCCCGCGCAAACCGCCCCCGGCCTCGCGGCCGGGGGCGGCTACTTTTTTGGGATTCCATAGGCTACACTTGGGGGCATGCCCGAAGCAGGCGCCTTGGACGAGTTCGCCCGGTACCTGACCCTCGAACGCGGACTCTCGCCGCGCACGGTGTCGGCGTACGCCTCCGACCTCAAGGCGTTCGCGGCGTGGGCCGGCGCCAAGGGCGTGGACCCGGTGAAGGCCCGGCGCGAGCATGTCGACGAGTTCCTGTGGTCGGAGAAGGAGCGCGGGCTCAAGGCGACCTCGTTGTTCCGCAAGGCCGAGGCGCTCAAGGCCTTCTTCGTCTACCAGGCCGTCGAAGGCCGCGTCACCGACAACCCGGCCGAAGCCGTGCGCGCGCCGCGCCGTCCCGCGCGCCTGCCGCGCTACCTCTCCAAGGAAGACGCGGCCCGCCTGCTCGCCGCGCCGTCGGGCTCCTCTTATGAGGACACGCGCGACCGCGCGCTGCTCGAGCTCCTCTACGCCTCGGGACTGCGCGTCTCCGAGCTGCTCGGGCTCAAGCCCGAGTCGGTGAACCTGCCCGACGGCTGGGTGCGCGTGACGGGCAAGGGCTCCAAGGAGCGGCTGGTGCCGGTCCACGCGCGCGCGCTGACCGCGCTGCGGCTCTACCTCGCGGAGCGCGAGAGGCGCTTCAAGGCGCCGGCGCCCGAGCTGTTCCTGGGGCGCTCCGGCCGCAGGCTCTCGCGCGTGCAGTTCTGGCGGCGCCTCAGGGAGTTGGGCGCGCGCGCGGGGCTCAAGCAGCGTCTCCACCCGCACTTGCTGCGACACACCTTCGCGACGCACCTGCTCCAAGGCGGCGCCGACCTGCGCGCCGTGCAGGAGATGCTGGGCCATGCCGACCTGGCCACGACCCAGATCTACACCCATCTCGACGCGGGCGCGCTCAAGGGCGCGCACGCCCGCCATCACCCCCGCGGATGAGGCTCCTGCTGCTCTGCGTCCTGCTGCTCGCGCCCGCCGCCGACGCCGCGGAGCGCAAGGCGCGCGCGGGCCGGGCCAAGCCCGCCGCCGAGAAGGCCTCCGCGGACGCGGGCACGGCCGACGCCGACACGGTCAAGCTCGCGGACATCGCGGTCAAGACGCCGACGGTGGACCTGGACCCGGTGCTGGCCGGAGCGTTCCTGAAAGTGGACACGCAGACCTTGCCCGCGCGCCAACGGGTCCTGGCCCGCGGCAAGCAGATGGAGCTGCGCGCGCTCATCAAGGTCGCCGAGGGCAAGAAGAAGGGCGGCATCCGCATGACCGGGCCCGACGGCTGCAAGCCCCCCAAGCTGACCCAGGACGACCTGAAGTGGCTGCTGAACCCTCTGCTGGGCTTCGTCGAGGCTCAGGAGTGGGCCATCGGCGAGGCCGGCACGCAGACCGAGTGCACCGAACTCGACATGCAGTGCGAGTTCTCCCTGCACATCGTGGACATGCCCAAGGGCTCCAAGCCCCCGCGCCGCTTCTTCTTCCAGGAGCGCGACGCCATGCTCGTCATCGTCCAGATGAAGGAGCGCAGCATCAACGCCAAGCAGACCCAGTTCTTCGGCACCGGCTTCCTGAAGTGCCAGCACTAGCCAAGCCGTGTTAAGCTGGGTGCCTGTCCCCCAGCTTGACTGTCCCCCGGCTTAACGCTTCTCGACGACGAGGGCGCCGCCCATGCCGCCGCCGGCGCAGGCGGCGAGCATGCCGAGGCGGCCCTTCGGGTTGGCGCGCAGGGCGTGGACGAGGTTGAGCATGAGGCGCGCGCCGGTGGCGCCGAGCGGGTGGCCGACGGCGATGGAGCCGCCGTTGGGGTTGAGCGCGCCCGAGGCGTTCTTGGCGGCCCAGTCGTGGCCGAACTTGTCCTTGCCGAGCTTGAAGATGGACAGCACGGTGGCGGCGAAGGGCTCGTGCAGCTCGATGTTGTCGAGCTCGTCGAACTTGACGCCCGCGCGCTGCAGGGCGACGGGCGCCGCCAGGGCGGGGGACACGCCCATGTGCGCGGGGTCGTTGCCCATGAAGCCCCAACCCTTGATCTCGGCGAGGACCTCCAGGCCCAGCGCCTTGGCCTTCTCGGCGGTGGTCACGACCACGACCGCGGCGCCGTCGGAGCGGCCGCAGGAATTGAACAGCGTGACCGAGCCCTTGGTCTGCCCTTCGACGAAGGACTTGCCGGGCATGTGCGCGCCGTAGTCGCGGAAGAAATCCTTCATGGAGTAGGCGCTGTTGTCGAAGAGGGCCGGGGCCTTGGCGAACATCTGGGGCTTCTCCACCAAGTCCTCGCGCAGGTGGGGGTACTCGTCTTTCTCCAACACGGTCGCGCCGGCGCGGGTCACGGGCAGGACGTGCGTGGCGTAGAAGCCGGACTTCCAGCCGGCGAGCGAGCGGCGGAAGCTCTCGCGGGCGTATTCGTCCTGCTCGGCACGGCCCACGCCGTAGATCTGGGCGCACACCTCGGCGGTGCCGGCCATGTTGATGTTCTTGACGGGGTCGGTCAGGCCGGCCTCCATCGCGTCGACCACGGTGACGTCGGAGGAGGCCAGCAGCTCGCCCCACTTCTCCTTCACGACGGCCATCGAGCGCAGGGGTTTGGCCGCGCGCGAGCCGTCGATGGAGTAGGGCAGGCGCGACATCACCTCGACGCCGCCGGCAAGATAGAGGTCGCCTTCTCCGGCCAGGATGAAACGGCAGGCCGAGGACACGGCCTCGATGGAGGAGACGCAGTTGTTCTGCACCGTCACCGCCTGGGTCTTCTCGGGAAGCCCCGCGCGCAGCGCGGCCACGCGGGCGATGTTCGGGGCGGTGAAGCTCTGCCCCACCCACCCGGCGATGAGCCCGTCCACCGCGTCCTTCGGGAGCTTGGCGCGCGAGAGGGTCGCCTCGATGGCGTCGACCAGCAGCTCCTCGGGCTTGAGCCCCGCCAACGAACGCGAGATGTGGCCGATGGGGGTGCGGGCGCCTCCGGCGACGACGATGGTCTTGTTCTGGGCGTTCATGGCGAGGCCTCCATATATGAGTGGCGGCGACAATCATATAATAACGGCCTCTTGAGGAAGAGTCCTTGAGGCGTCTCGTCTTCGTCGGCTCGCACATCGGTTATCCGATGGAGCGCACCCCTTTGGGCGGCGGCGCCATGGTGGGCCTGCAGCTCGTGCGCCATTGGAAGCCGGACGCGACCTGGGCGTTGACCGTCCTGGGGTCGGGACCCGAGGTGCCCGCGGCGGGGGTGGAGTACGTCCGGATCGCCGGCCGCGAGGACGGGCTGGTGGACCTGGGCGAGCTGGAGTACGCCCGCTTCTGCCGGGAGTTCGAGGAGGGCGCCACGGACTGGATCCTCGAGCGCGCCGGGACCCACCCGCCCGCCGACACCGTCGTCGTGGTCAACGACATCTCGGAGGGGCCGACCCTCTCGCGCCTGACGGCGCGCGGCTACAGGGTCGTCTCCATCTGGCACGTGGACGTGGTGGATTACTTCAACAAGCTCTACCTGCGCCGGTTCTTCGCGCCCGAGAACCTGACCCGGCTGCACGAGCGCCTGCGCTCCGCGGGAGCCGACTGGGTCCTGCCCGACGTGCTCAACCTCGTCTTCGACAAGCAGCGCGAGACCGTCGCGCACTCCCGCCGCATGATCGTGCCGTCCCAGGCGATGGCCGACACCATCGTCCGCTGCTACGGCGAGCTCGTCGGCGAGGACGAGCTGCGCCGGCGGCTGCTCGTCGTGCCTTGGGGCGTGTGGTCGGAGACGCCGGCCGAGGGCGACGCCAACCGCGCCGAGGACCTGCGCGACTACAACGAGATCGGTCCCGACACCTTCGTGCTGATGACGCTCTCGCGCATCTCGCCCGAGAAGGGCGTGCACCTCCTGCTCGAGGCGCTGCGCCTCATGGAGGTCAACGGCGAGCTGGAGGGCAAGGACCTGCGGCTTTTCATCTGCGGCGAGCCCGCCTTCATGCAGGGCCAGGCCTACATGCGCAAGGTGCGCCAGGCGGCGTCCCGGCTCAAGAAGGTGAAGGTCGTGTTCCCGGGTTATCTCGACGGGGCCTCCAAGCGCGCCTACTTCAAGCTCGCCCACCTGTTCGTCTCGCCCTCGGTGCACGAGAGCTACGGCCTCAACGTGGTCGAGGCCATGCACGCGGGCCTGCCGGTGCTGGCCAGCGACCACTACGGGGTGCGCGACACCCTGCCGCCCGACGCGGGCCGCCTCGTGCACTACCCGAGCCCCCGCAAGGCGCCGCCGCTGCTGGCCGCGGCTCTGCGCGAGATGTTGTCCGACCGCGAGCGGCTCAAGAAGATGGGGGAGACCGGGCGCCGCCTGGCCGAGGCCATGCCCTTCTCCGCCGCGGCCGACGCCGTGCGCGTTGCCGCGTTGGGGGTCCTGGGATGAAGCCCGGCTTCCGCGTCGGCATGACGGTGGACATGCCCGCCAAGGTCGAGAAACACATGAAGCCGCACCTCGAGGGCCTGGTGCGCCACCCGCTCTACGCGACCTGGGCCATGGTTTATCACATGGAGACCGCGTCGCGCATGCTGCTGGCGCCGTATCTGGAGGAGCACGAGGAGGCCGTCGGCGGCGGCGTGCTGGTCAAGCACCTGCGGCCCGCGCGCGTCGGCGCCCCGCTGCACGTGAGCGCCAAGCTCGTGCGCGTGCGCGGCGGCCGCGTGTTCACGCGCGCCGAGGTCCACAGCCGCGGCCGCAAGCTCGGCGAGGCCTCGGTGCTGCAGGTCGTGCTGACGCGCGCCCGCTTCGCCAAGCTTCTGCGGGAGGCGCGCTGATGGAGGGCTTCCGCGTCGTCTGCGACGTGCACGTGCGCTTCGCCGACACCGACGCGCTGGGCCACGTCAACAACGCGGTCTATCTCAACTACATCGAGGTCGCGCGCGTGCGCTACCTGCAGGAGGTTCTCGGCCGTCGCGAGGTCAAGGACTTCGGCGTCATCCTCGCGCGCGCCGAGGTGGACTACAAGAGCCCCGCCTTCCACCACGAGACGCTGCGCGTGGGCTGCCGGGTGGAGTCGCTCGGGGGCTCGAGCATGAACATGTCGTACCGCGTCGAGGAAAAAGAGACCGGCCGGCTCGTCGCGCTGGCCAAGACCGTGCTGGTGGCCTACGATTACGCCCTGGCCAGGCCCGTGCGCATCCCTCAGGACGCGCGCGAGAGGATGGAGGCTTTCGATGGGATCGCGTGAAGCCGTCGTCGTCGCCGCCGTTCGCACCGCCGTCGGCCGCCTGGGCGGAGGGCTCGCCTCCGTGCGGCCCGACGACCTGGCGGGCCGCGCCATCGCGGGCCTGCTGAGCCAGGCGCCGGGCCTGGACCCGGCGTCCATCGCCGACGTGTACCTCGGCTGCGCCAACCAGGCGGGCGAGGACAACCGCAACGTGGCGCGCATGGCCGCGTTGTTGGCGGGCCTGCCGTCGTCGGTGCCGGGCTGCACGGTCAACCGGCTTTGCGCGTCGGGGCTCGAGGCCATCAACGCCGCGGCGCGCGCCGTGTTGGCGGGCGAGGGCGACGCCTACGTCGCGGGCGGCGTCGAGAGCATGAGCCGGGCGCCGTATTCTCTTCCGAAAGCGGAAGCCGGCTACGCGTTCGGCAACCTGACGGCGTACGACACGGCCTTGGGTTGGCGCTACCCCAACCCCAAGCTGAAGGCGCTCTTCCCGCTGGAATCGATGGGCGAGACCGCGGAGAACGTCGCGGAGAGGTACAAGGTGAGCCGCGCGGACCAGGACGCGTTCGCGTTGGAAAGCCACGCCCGAGCCGCGCGCGCGAGCGCCGGCGTCTTCTCCGAGGAGATCGTGCCCGTCTCCGTCGCCCAGAAGAAAGGCGCGGCCGTCCCGTTCGCCAAGGACGAGACGGTCCGCGAAGACACCACGCTCGAGAAGCTCGCGTCGCTCAAGCCCGTGTTCCGCGACGGCGGCTCGGTGACCGCCGGCAACTCCTCGTCCTTGAACGACGGAGCCTCGGCCGTGCTCGTCATGGAAGCGAAGGCCGCGGAGAAGGCGGGGCTCAAGCCCTTCGCCCGTTGGGCCGGTTCGGCGCCCGCGGGCGTCGATCCGCGCTTCATGGGCATCGGGCCCGTCCCCGCCATCAAGAAGTTGACCGACCGCCTCGGCTGGAAACCCGCGGACGCCGACCTCGTGGAGATCAACGAGGCCTTCGCCGCGCAAGCCATCGCGTGCATGCGCGAGCTCGGCCTGGAGCGCGCCCGGCTCAACCCCAACGGCGGCGCCATCGCGCTCGGCCACCCGTTGGGCTCTTCGGGCTGCCGCATCACGGTGACCTTGCTGCACGAGATGCGCCGGCGCAAGGCCAAACGCGGCCTGACCGCCCTGTGCATCGGCGTGGGCCAGGGGCTCGCGGCGGCGTGGGAAGCCGTCTAAGCCCGTGCTCATCGTCTCGCGCGATGCGGAATGGACGGCGCGGCTGCGGGACCTGGCCGCCCGCGGCGGTTGGCCCGTGGAGGTGCGCCGCGAGGCGCCGGAGCCGGGCCGCGCCCACCCGCCGGAGCGAGCCCTCGTCATCCTCGACCGCGCGCTGACGCCCGGCGCCTGCGCCAAGGCCGTCGCCGCGCTGCGCGAGCTCTACCCCTGGGCCGCCGTCGCGGTGGCCTGCGCGGAGGCCGAGCTCGCGCCCGAGCCGATGGCCGAGACGCTGGCGAGCGGGGCCGACGACGTGTTGGGCAAGCCGTGGCCCGACGCCAAGCTGCTCGGGAGGCTGGCCGTGCTGCGCGACCGCGCCTTGTCGGCCGAGGAGCGCGTCTCAGCCGACGGCGGCTTGCGCCTGGAGAGGCGCTCGCTGCGCGTCTACGCCAAGGCCGGCGCGCGCTGGCGCGACCTGGGACTGTCGAACGGCGACTTCGAGGTGTTGTGGCGCCTGCTCGCGCGCGAAGGCGAGCCCGTGGCCCGAGAGGAGCTGGCCGGGGCGCTGGGCGAGGCGACCGGCCGCCCCGTCGAGCTCGAGGCCGCGGCTCGGCGCGTGCAGGCCCTGCGCCCGCGCCTGCGCCCCTGGAAAGGCCGCCTGCTCACCGTCCGCGGCGGCGGCTACCGCCTCGTCTCGACGGGAGCGTGAGCCGTCAGTCGCGCCGGCGGTCCACGACGAACGCCGAGCCGCCTTTGGACTTGGCGGCCTTCTTGAGCTCGGCGCCCAGGTGGGCGACCTGCGCGAACCCCTTGAGCTCCCGGTCGCGGTTGTGGCAGATGCCCACGGACACGGACAGGAAAGGGAAGTCCCGCTCCTGGCCCTGCCTGTCCTTGGTGCGGATGAACCCGCGGGCGCGGTCCTCCGCGCTATAGAAGGAGGGGACCACCGCGTCGAACCCGTCGCACACCTTCTGAGCCACGGTCTCCATGCGCTCGGGGGTGGTCAGCAGGATGAAGTCGTCGCCCCCGATGTGGCCCACGAAGTCGGCCTGGCCGGCGCGCACCGGCTCGACGAGGACGCGGGCCAGGGCGCGGATGACGCGGTCGCCCTCCTCGTAGCCGTAAACGTCGTTGTAGGCCTTGAACTGGTTCAAGTCGACGTAGAGCACCGCCAGGGGCTTGCCCGCGGCGACGGCCGACTCGATGCGCGACTCGATGGACAGGTTGCCGGGCAGCCGGGTCAGGGGGTTGGCGTCGAGACCCTGCCGGGACCGCTTGAGGATCATGCGGATGCGCGCCAAGAGCTCGCGCACGTCGACGGGCTTGGAGATGAAGTCGTCGGCGCCCAAGGTCAGCCCCTCGACCTTGGAGTCGCGCGTGCCGGAGGCCGACAAGATGACGACGGGCAGGTTCTCGAGGAGCGGGTCCTCGCGCAGGGCGGCGCAGACCTCGAAGCCGGTCATCTTGGGCATCTTGAAGTCGAGCACCGCGATGTCGGGCGGGTCGGCCCGGATGGCGTCGAGCGCGGCCTTGCCGTCCTCGACGGCCGTGACCACGAAACCCTCGCCTTCCAGGGTGTCCTGGAGGGCGGCGAGGAGCTCCGGCAGGTCGTCGGCGATGAGGATGCGCGCCTTCGGCTCGGGGGCCATCATACCGCCCGGAGGATAGCCGATTTTCCGTCAAATTGACAGGCTGTCCGGCAAATCGTAGAATGGTCCGTCGTCGCCGAAGATGCCTCCCGAAACCGAAGAAGCCGCGCGGGCTCGTCGCAGCGCGTGGGGACTCGCGGTCGGGGCGGGGTCCGAGTTCGTCGGCTACGCTCTCGCGGGGTTCTTCGTGGGGTCGTGGCTCGACGGCAAGCTCGGCTCCGATCCCTGGGGGGCGCTCGTGGCGTCGGTGTCGGGGATCACTCTTGGACTCTACCGCTTCGTCCGCGCCTTCAGCCGTCCGCAAGACGGCCCTGCGCGCCGCGGTTGAGGGCGGGATCGTCGGAGCGGCGGGCGCCGTCGCGGGCGGCGCGCTGGGCGCTCCGGTCCGCGAGCTGACCGCCGGCGTCGGCTTGGCGTGGCTCTTGTCGTCGGGCAGCGTGGCGTGGCTCCTGACGGCGAGGGAGAAGTCGCTGAAGGCCTTCTGGCAGGCTTTCGGCGGCGGGATGGCCCTTCGGGGCGCCGGACTCGCGGCCCTGATGGCCTGGAGTTGGCGGCGCGAAGGCGTCTCGGCGGAGACTTTGCTGTTGTCGTACGCGTTCGGCGTGCTGGCGATGTTGTTGACGATGGAACTGAGGCACCTCAAGATACGATGAACTTCGAAAGCATCCTCGAGCATCACCTCTTCGACCACCGCTTCAAGAGCCTGGTCATCGGCGGCATCGATTTCGGCCTGTCCAACCACCTGGTGATGCTCTGGATCGTGTGCGGCGTGCTCATCACCTTCCTGTCCATCGCGGTCCGCGGCAAGTCCGGCGCCGGCCTGCTCCTGCGCGGCGGCGTCGAGGCCGTCGTCCTCTTCCTGCGCGACAAGATGCTCGAGCCCATCTTCGGCCACGCGACCCACACCTACCTGCCTTATTTCCTGACGCTGTTCTTCTTCATCCTGACCTGCAACCTCCTGGGCCTCATCCCCTACTCCCAGGCCATCACGGCCAACGTGACGGTGACCGCGGCGCTCGCCGCCTGCACCTTCATCATGATCCAGTTCGCCGGCGTCAAGGAGCAGGGCCTGGTGTCCTACGTCGTGCACATCGTGCCCGGCGGCGTGCCGCTGGCGCTGTGGCCCGTCCTGTTCGTCATCGAGGTCTTCGGCATGTTGGCCAAGTGCATCTCGCTGTGCATCCGCCTCTTCGCCAACATCATCGCGGGCCACATCGTCTCGCTCGCCTTCCTCTCGCTCATCTTCATCTTCGCCGAATACGGCAAGCTCGTGGGCCTGGGCGTCGCCCCGGCCGCCGTCGGCATGGCGCTTTTCGTCTACACGATGGACGTCCTGGTCAGCCTGCTCCAGGCGTACATCTTCACGTTCTTGACCGCCCTGTTCGTGGGCGGAGCCGTCCACCCGCACTAAAAACGCGGAGGTCGCACCCCGGAGGCCACAAGGCAATCCGGGACAACGTCGTAAGGAGACATTAGAATGGATTACATCGGCATCTCGTACATCGGCGTCTTCGTCGGCGCCGCGCTCTGCCTCATCGGCGGCGCGTACGGCATCTCTCGCCTGGCGTCCTCCGCCCTCGACGGCGCGGCCCGCCAGCCCGAGGCGGCCGGCTCGCTGCAGACGATGATGATCATCCCCGCGGCCATGATCGAGGGTCTGGGCCTTCTCGCCCTCGTCATCGCCTTCCTCGCGGCCGGCGCCCTCAACAAGGCCGTCACCGCGTCGGTGTCGTCCCCGGCGGCGGCGTCCGCCTCCGCGGCGCACTAAGCACCAAGTCCTCCGGGCGGCGCGTCCCTCCCGCCCGGAGGCACCGATTTCGACTTTCACGACGCAACACGGAGCGCACGAGACATGGACAAGCTTCTCAACCCCGACACGGGCTTGATGATCTGGACGATCGTCACCTTCCTGTCGCTCGTCTTCATCCTCAAGACCTTCGCCTGGGGCCCGCTCCTGCAGGCCATCGAGGAGCGCGAGGCGCGCATGAAGGCCGACAAGGACGCCGCCGAGAAGGCGCGCGCCGAGGCCGAGCGCATCCAGAAGGAGCTCGAAGCCCAGCTCGCCGGCGCCGCCGCCAAGAGCAAGGAGCTCATCGCCGCCGCGACCAAGGACGGCGAGGCCCTCCGCTCGAAGCTCAAGGCCGAGGCGGAGGCCGACGCCGCCGCCATCAAGGCGAAGACCTCCGCCGACCTGGCCGCCGAGAAGGACAAGCTCGTCGGCGAGCTGCGCAAGGAAGTCGCCACCCTCTCCGTGATGGCCGCCGAGAAGCTGATGCACAAGACCGTGGACGCCGGCGTGCAGAAGACCGTGCTCGACGGCTTCTTCAAGGACCTCGAGAAGTCGAAGGCGGGCAGCAACTAGATGCTACAGGTTCTTCCACTGACGCATCTGTGCCGAGCCCGAAGGGTCGAGGCCTGACATGCAGGCCTCCGACCGCATCCTCTCCGGCCGCTACGCCGCCGCCTTGTTCCAGGCGGCCGTCGTCAAGGGCGAGGAGCAGAAGGTGCAGGCGGACCTCTCCGCCGCCCACAAGCAGCTCCTGAGCGCGATGGTCGCCCTGCGCCATCCGCGCATCGCCGCCGCCGACAAGAAGAAGCTGCTCAAGAGCGAGCTCGAGGGCAAGACCGGCCCCGCCGTCCTGCGCTTCCTCGAGCTGCTCGTGGACAAGAAGCGCTTCGACCTGTTCGCCATGATCGCGGCGCAGTACGGCCGGCTCGCGCTGGAGAAGCGCGGAGTCGCCAAGGCCGTCGTGCGCTCCGCCACCCCGCTGTCGGCCGAGCAGCAGAAGACGCTCGCCGCACGCCTGAAGACTTTCGCCGGGAAGGACGTCGAACTCGACATCAAAGAGGACCCTGAGCTGATCGGCGGCGTTTCCGTCAAGATCGGCGACTGGGTCCTCGATTCCAGCCTGCGCGGCCAGCTGCGCCGCATGAGAGAGAGCATCAACAACCATGGCCATTAGACCCGAAGAGATCACCGCCGTCATCAAGAAGCAGATCGAGGGCTTCGGCGCCTCGACCGAGCTGAAGGAAGAGGGCTCCGTCCTGCAGGTCGGCGACGGCATCGCGCGCATCTACGGCCTGGAGAACGCGATGGCCGGCGAGCTGCTCGAGCTCCCGAACGGCGTCATGGGCATGGTGCTCAACCTCGAGAAGGAGAACGTCGGCTGCGTGCTCCTCGGCCCCGACAACCTCATCAAGGAGGGCGACCCCGTCCGCCGCACCGGCAAGATCATGCAGGTGCCCGTCGGCGACGCGATGATCGGCCGCGTGGTCGACCCGCTCGGCCGCCCCATCGACGGCAAGGGCGCCATCAAGACCACCAAGACCCGCCCCATCGACATCGTGGCGCCCGGCGTCATGGCCCGCTCTCCCGTCGTCGAGCCGCTGCAGACCGGCGTGAAGGCCATCGACGCGATGATCCCCATCGGCCGCGGCCAGCGCGAGCTCATCATCGGCGACCGCCAGACCGGCAAGACGGCCATCGCCATCGACACCATCATCAACCAGAAGAACCAGCCCAACCGCCCCATCTGCATCTACGTGGCGGTCGGCCAGAAGCAGTCCACCGTCGCCTCCGTCGTGCAGACGCTGCAGGACCAGGGCGCGATGGAGTACACCATCGTCGTCTCCGCCGGCGCCGCCGACCCCGCGCCGCTGCTCTACATCGCGCCGTACTCCGGCTGCGCGATGGGCGAGGAGTTCCTCTGGCAGGGCAAACACGTCCTGGTCATCTACGACGACCTCTCCAAACACGCCGCGGCCTACCGCCAGCTCTCGCTGCTGCTGCGCCGCCCGCCGGGCCGCGAAGCCTACCCCGGCGACGTGTTCTACCTCCACAGCCGCCTGCTGGAGCGCGCCTGCAAGCTCTCGAAGGAGAACGGCGGCGGGTCTCTGACGGCCTTGCCGGTCATCGAGACGCAGGCCAACGACGTGTCCGCGTTCATTCCCACGAACGTCATCTCGATCACCGACGGTCAAATATACCTCGAGTCCAACCTGTTCTACTCGGGTATTCGTCCGGCCGTCAACGTTGGCCTCTCGGTATCACGAGTCGGCGGCGCCGCTCAGACCAAGATGATGAAGCAGGTCGCCGGCCGCCTGCGCCTGGACATGGCGCAGTTCAACGCGCTGGCCGCCTTCGCCCAGTTCGGCTCCGAGCTCGACGCCGCGTCGCAGAAGCAGCTCGGCCGCGGCGAGCGCCTCATCGAGATCCTCAAGCAGGACCAGTTCAAGCCGCTGGCCGTCGAGAAGCAGGTGTTGGCCATCTTCGCGGGCACCAACGGCTTCATCGACGAGGTGCCGGTCAAGGACGTCCGCCGCTTCGAGGCGGAGCTGTGCGCCTACGCCGAGGCCCGTCACGCCGCGACGATGAAGGAGCTCGCCGAGAAGAAGGCGATCTCCGACGAGCTGAAAGCCAAGCTCGAGGCGCTCATCAAGGAATTCAAGGCGACCTTCAAGTGACCCGCGCGCTCGCTCTCGTCGCCCTGCTCGCCGCGCCGGCGCCCGTCCTCGGGGCGCAGGCCGCGGCGGCGCCCGCCCCCAAGGCGGTCCCGGCGGCGTCGGCGGGCCCGGCGGTCGTCAACCTCTCGCTCATCGAGGCGGTGGCGGCCATCGAGATGCCTCAGATCACGGGGCTCTTCGCCTTCATCGCGGAGCAGGACGCCTCTTTCGCGTTCGCGGACCTCATCGCCCGCGACCCGAAGGCGATGAAGAAGTACCTCAAGAAGCTGGAGTCCGACAAGAAGGTGGCCAACGGCCTGACGGCCTGGGACCACGAGGTCTGCGCCTCGCTGGTGAACCTCTACGCCTCCTCGCTGGGCGCCACGATGGGCCGCCCCAACGAGAAGACGATGGGCGTCATCAACGAGTGCGTGCTCGCGACGGTCGTCCCGCTCTCGGAGATCGTCTCGCGGAGGAAGCGCTGATGCGGGCGCTGGTGACGGGCGGGGCCGGTTTCGTCGGCTCGAACCTCTGCTGGGCTCTCAAAGAGAAGGGCTGGGACGTCGTCGCCTTGGACGACTTCTCCAACGCCTCCTGGGAGAACCTCCGCGGCTTCGGCGGCGACGTCGTCACGGCCGACGTCGGCGACGTGTCCGACTGGGGCGCGCGCGTCGGCAAGGTCGACGCCGTCTTCCATCAAGCCGCCATCTCCGACACCACGGTCACCGACCAGCGCCTGATGATGCGCGTCAACGTCGAGGCGTTCCGCGACCTGTTGGATTGGGCGCGCCGCACGAAGGTCAAGAAGGTCGTTTACGCCTCGTCGGCCGGCACCTACGGCGACACGCCGGTCCCGCAGCGCGAGGACACGGCGCCTCGCCCCATGAACGTGTACGGCCACTCCAAGGCCGTCATGGAGACCGTCGCGGCCAAGGCCAAGGGAGTGAAGGCCGTCGGCCTGCGCTACTTCAACGTGTTCGGCCCGCGCGAGGCCCACAAGAACAAGGCCGCGAGCATGATCTGGCAGCTCTCGCTGCAGATGAAGGCCGGCCGGCGCCCGCGCATCTTCGAGTTCGGCGAGCAATACCGCGACTTCATCTACGTCAAGGACGTGGTGGACGCCAACCTCAAGGCCTTCGAGAAGGCCGCGCCCGGCGCCTACAACGTGTGCACGGGCAAGAAGACCGATTTCAACGGCATCGTGGCGGCGCTCAACGCGACGCTCGGCACGAGCCTGCAGCCGGAGTACTTCAAGAACCCGTACTCCTTCTATCAGAACGAGACCCTCGGCGACCCCGCGAAAGCGCAGAAGGCCTTCGGCTTCCGCGCGGCGTGGACCGTCGAGCGGGCGATCCAGGATTATCTCGGCGCCTCCCGCGCGCCGGTGGGAGTTTAAGATGGCGTCGCTACGCGAGATCCGCCGCAAGATCAAGTCGGTCAAATCCACCGAGCAGATCACCAAGGCCATGAAGATGGTCGCGGCGGCGCGCATGCGCCGCTCGCAGACGGCCATCCTCGCGGCGCGCCCGTTCGCCGCCAAGCTCGAGCACCTGGTGCGCGAGCGCGCGCAGCTCGAGGTCCGCAGCGACGTCGCGGCCGGTCGCGCGGTCCAGATCCACCCCTTCTACGACCGGCGCCCCGAGGGCGCCGAGCTGCTGGTCCTCGTCACCGGCGACAAGGGCCTGTGCGGCGCCTTCAACGCCAACCTCATCCGCTTCGCCATCGACTGGTTCAAGCAGCGCCAAGGGCAGAAGACCTACTGCGTCGTCGTGGGCCGCAAGGGCCGCGACTTCGTGCACCGCCTCAAGGGCGCCGACGTCGCCATCGCCGGCGAGCTCACCGGCGTGTTCCCCAAGATCTCCTTCGCGCACGCCGAGATCGTCGGAAAGGCCGTGCTCGACGCCTACCTGTCGCAGGGCGTCTCGAAGGTCACCATCCTCTACAACGAGTTCAAGTCCGTCGCCCAGCAGCGGCTCGTGTCGGTGCCGCTGCTGCCCATCCCGGAGCCCGAGCACACGGGCGACGCGGCCGTGCTCCCCGACTTCGGGTTCGAGCCGAGCCGTCAGGAGCTGCTGTCGCACCTGCTGCCGCGCTACGTGAAGGCCCAGCTCTACCGCGTCCTGCTCGAGTCGCAGGCCGCCGAGCTCGCCGCGCGCATGAACGCCATGGACGCCGCCTCCAAGAACGCCAAGGAGCTGCGCGAATCCCTCAATCTAGAAGCCAACCGCACCCGCCAGGCCGCGATCACCAAGGAGATCGCGGAGCTCGTCGGCGGGGCCGAGGCGCTCGCAAGCTAGGAACTCCCAGAGGCACCCTTACAGAGGACATAGTGACCACCCAGGACGCGAGAGACCAGAGACGGCATCAGCGGTTCCCCGTCGGCATCACCCTCGACATCAACGCGGGCGGCTCCGTCGGCCGCTTCCGCGGCACCATCGCCGAGGTGTCGGCCTCCGGCATGACCTTCAAGACGGACGCGGAGCTCGAGGAGGGGATGACCCTCCACCTCAAGCTCCCCAACAAGATGGACATCCGCGGCGAAGTGCGCTCGTCCGGCTCCAACGGCACGAGCGGCCTGCGCCGCTACGGCATCCGTTTCCACAAGATCGGGTACGCCCCGGTCAACTGACGCGAGAGAGAGACACATGAACATCGGAAAGATCGTCCAGGTCGTCGGGCCCGTGGTCGACGTCGAGTTCCCCTCCGGGAAACTCCCGGCCAACTACAACGCCCTCAAGATCAAGATGCCCGTCGGCGCCAACGGCGGCGCCGCGACGCTGACCGTCGAGGTCGCCTCCCACTTGGGCGACAACCAGGTGCGCACCATCGCGATGGGCGCCACCGAGGGCCTCACGCGCGGCATGCCCGTCGAGGACACCGGCGCGCCCATCACCGTGCCCGTCGGGCGCGCCTGCCTGGGCCGCCTGATGGACGTGCTCGGGGACGCCAAGGACGGCAAGGACCCGATCAAGTCCGACTCCATGCTGCCCATCCACCGCGAGCCCCCGAAGCTCTCCGACCTGGTCACCAAGCCGCAGATCTTCGAGACCGGCATCAAGGTCGTCGACCTCCTGGCCCCCTACATGAAGGGCGGCAAGGTCGGCCTCTTCGGCGGCGCCGGCGTCGGCAAAACCGTCGTCATCCTCGAGCTCATCAACAACGTCGCCAAGGAGCACGGCGGCGTGTCCGTGTTCGGCGGCGTGGGCGAGCGCTCGCGCGAGGGCAACGACCTCTACCGCGAGATGGAAGAGGCCAAGCTCTCCGACGGCGCGCCCGTGCTCTCCAAGACCGTGCTGGTCTACGGACAGATGAACGAGCCGCCGGGCGCCCGCGCCCGCGTCGGCCTCACGGCCCTGACGCAGGCCGAGCACTTCCGCGACAAGGAGGGGGCCGACGTGCTCCTCTTCGTGGACAACGTGTTCCGCTACGTGCTCGCCGGCGCCGAGGTCTCGGCGCTGCTGGGCCGCATGCCCTCCGCCGTCGGTTATCAGCCCACGCTGACCACCGAGATCGGCGCCCTGCCGGAGCGCATCACCTCCACCAGCAAGGGCTCCATCACCTCGATCCAGGCCGTCTACGTCCCCGCCGACGACCTGACCGACCCCGGCGTGGCCAACACCTTCACCCACTTGGACGCGACGACCGTCTTGTCGCGCGCCATCTCCGAGATGGGCATCTACCCCGCCGTCGACCCGCTCGAGTCCACGAGCCGCATCCTGGACCCGAACATCGTGGGCGAGGAGCACTACGCGGTCGCCCGCGGCGTGCAGAAGGTGCTGCAGCGCTACCGCGACCTCCAGGACATCATCGCCATCCTGGGCATCGACGAGCTGTCCGACGACGACAAGCTGCTCGTCAACCGCGCGCGCAAGATCCAGAAGTTCCTGTCCCAGCCCTTCTTCGTCGCCCAGCAGTTCACGGGCATCCCGGGCAAATACGTGAAGCTCAAGGACACCATCGCCAGCTTCAAGGCGCTGACCGAGGGCAAATACGACCACCTGCCCGAGCAGGCGTTCTACATGGTCGGCGGCATCGAAGAGGCCGTCGCCAAAGCCGAGGGCATGAAGTAGGACGGAGACCGTCATGGCCAAGCACATCACGCTGGAGATGGTGACGCCCGAGAAGGTCGCCTTGTCGACCCCGGCGGACTTCGTGGTCCTGCCCGCGGTGGACGGGGAGATGGGCGTGCTGCCCGGCCACGCGCCGTTCGTGGTGCAGCTCGCCCCCGGCGAGGTGCGCGTGACGGCGGACGGCCAGGTCCGGCGTTTCGCCGTCTCCGGCGGTTTCGCGGAGATCAAGGACGACACGGTGGCGCTCTTCGCGGAGACCGCCGAGATGGCCGACCAGATCGACGTCGAGCGCGCGCGCCAGGCCTTGGAGCGTTCCCGGGCCGAGGCCGTCAAGCCGGGGCTCGACCCGATGACGCTCGCCGCGATGGAGGCCAGCATCCGCCGCGCGCAGGTCCGCCTGCGGGTCTCCAAGCGCAAGACGCCTCCGCCGCACATGCCGGGCGGCAGCTCGCCCGAAGCGCGCTAAGCCGTGTCGAGCGGTCCCGAGGATCGGACGAGGGGCGGCGTCAAAGCGCCGCCGCCCCCGCCGATAACGGGGAACCACTCCAAGGTCATCCGGCGCGAGGCCGGGAAGTTCGAGTGGAAGGACGTCCCTCTCGAGCCCTACAAGACGGACACGGCCGAATACAAGGGCATCTCTCGCCGCGAGCTGGTCGGCAAGCGCGGCGAGAGCATGAAGTTCCACGTCCGCTACTTCGAGATCGCGCCGGGCGGCTTCTCCACGCTGGAGAAACACGAGCACGAACACGTCGTCATCCCCATGCGCGGAAAAGGGGAGGCTCAAGCGGGCTGCTACATCTGGACCGTGGGCGTGGGCGACGTCGTCTACGTCAGCCCCTCCGACCCCCACCAGTTCCGCTGCCCCGCCGACGCCGCCGAGCCCTTCGGCTTCCTGTGCATGGTCAACGCCGAGCGCGACAAGCCCCAGTCCGTCGACGGCCTCGGCGTCTGCCACATCTGCGAATAGTTA
This sequence comes from Elusimicrobiota bacterium, assembly GCA_033875325.1. GTDB lineage: Bacteria > Elusimicrobiota > Elusimicrobia > UBA1565 > UBA9628 > GWA2-66-18. Next base: position 35,909 of record JANRKA010000128.1, read on the forward strand.
AGCTGGGGTCAGACCCTTCTTAACTTCTGCTTTTTCCGCAGACGCGCGATTTCGGCGCGGAGCCGTCCAACGAGGTCGGGGCCGCAGCGTCGTCCGGGTCTCTGATGGTTGGCGTCAGATTCGTAATAACGCACCGCCTGCGCCATGTGTTCGACCGCCGCCTTGACGTCGCCGGCGTCGCGGGCGGCGTAGCCCATGACGGAGTGGGCGTGCCCCGTGAGCGCCTCGTAGGCGTAAGGACGCGCCGCGAGCATCGCTTCATCGTGGCGGCCCACGAGCAGCAACGCCTCGGCGCGCGAGAGCCGCGGGTAGTCGTAGTCCCTGATGGCGAGCTCGCGCTCGACGGCCGCCAAGGCTTCCGGGCCTCTGCGCAGGTTCAGCAAGGTGTTGGTGCGCATGTGGGCGATGTCGTAGCTGTCCTCCGCGCTCGGAGGTCCGAGCACTTCCAGGGCCTCCTCGTAGCGTTCGAAACAGTAGAGGGCCATCGCGCTCGCGTAGCGCAGCGGCTGGTTGCCCGGGTGCGTGCGCAAAGCCGGCCGGCACCGCGCGAGGATCGCGGCATAACGACCCATGGCTATGTCCAGGCGGCAGCGCAGCTCGAACGCGGCGAGGTCATCGGGGGCGAGCGCCGCGGCCCGTTGAGCGTGGACGTCGGCCTCTTTGAACCGGCGCAGCGCGAGCAGCGCCCGAGCCAACTCGAGCCGCGCGCGCGGGTCCGAGGCGTCCCGTTCGACGGCCTGCTTCAGGCGAACAAGGGCGGTCGCCCCTTCGTCCGCCTGCGAGGAAGCGCGTTTCGAGCCCAGGGACACGACCGTACACGCGAGCAAGGCGATCGTGGAAACACCGATGAGGCGAGCGCGCATGCCGACTAATATAGGACATGTCCCGGAAACCGGCAATCGCTACAAAAACCAGGATAGATTCTCTACAATTCGGGCATGAAGCATTCTCCCGGCTTTCTGCGCATCGTGGAGGACGCCAAGGCCCGCGTGCGCGAGACGGACGTCGCCGCGGTGCTCGCGCGCTTGAAGAAAGGGGAGCGACTTCTCCTTGTGGACGTGCGCGAGGACAACGAGTGGGAGAAAGGCCGCATCGTTGGCGCCGTCCACATCGGGCGAGGCGTCATCGAACGGGACGCCGAGACGGCCTTGCCGGATAAGGCCGCGGAGGTCATACTGTACTGCGGCGGCGGGTTCCGCTCCGCTCTGGCGGCCGACAACCTCCAGAAGATGGGCTACACGCGCGTGCTGTCGATGGACGGCGGCTGGCGCGGCTGGATCGAGGCTGGAGGCCCGACGGAGAAATGAACGCATTGCTCTTGATGGTCGCGCTCGCGCACGCCGCTCCCGCCCCCTCGCCGTCGGCGCCGCAGGCGGAGTTCCTGCCCGCCCGCCGTGAGCCGAACTGGCTCAAGGCCTATCCCGTGACGCCGTTCCGCGAGTTCTGGACGGGCGACCTGCAAGTCAAGAAGCTCGACAAGGCGGTGCCCGCCATCGTCGAGCTCGTCGAGAAGTCGGGCGCGTCGTTGACGCAGGGCCTCGACGCCTACATCTCCAGCGACAAGACCAAGCAGCTCTCCGTCTCCATACCGCAGAAGAAGGCGAAGGACTTCCTCAAGAAGCTCCAGAAGCTGGGCGTCATGGCCGAGCCGCGTTCTCAGCAGGGCTTGCCGCGGCCCGACATGGACGAGTTGCGCGCCAAGATCGACCGCCTCATCAAGGAACGCGTGGCCAAGAAAGCAGCGCTCGCCGAGGTCCCGGCGTCGGCGGAGGCGGCCGACGAGGTCCTCGAGCAGCTGCTCAACGCCGAGGCCTTGGCCAAGAGGACGGAGGACGCGGTCCTGCTCAACCTGACGGTGCGCGAAGCGCCGTGAGGCGCGGGCTCCTGCTCCTCGGGCTCGTCGCCGCGGGCTGCGCGGAATTGGGCCTGGTCCCCAACGGCGTGCCTCCGCCCCCGCCGCCCAAGCCGCGCCTGCGCGACGCGCAGGCCGTGCCCGCCACCTTCGGCGCGGCCCTCATCGGCCGGCGCCGCGTGGACGGGTTGACCCTCGAAGTCATGACCGTGGGGTTCGGCGAGGCGAGGGGCAATCTCCTCTCCGAGCTCAAAAGCCCGCAAGCCAAGCTGAAGCCGCCGGTGCTGTCGTTCCTCATCAAACACCCCAAGGAGGGCAATCTCCTGTTCGGGGCGGGGCTGCCGGAAGACATGGGCTCTGGACGGGTGAAGGGGTCGGCCCTTTCCCCGTTTAAGGTGGATAAGGGCCAGGACATCGCGTCCGTGTTGCGGCGCCGGGGGGTGGCGACCGACGATATCCGCTGGATTTTCCTGCCGGATCTGGCACCGGAGTGGGCGGGAGGCGCCGGCCGCTTCTCCTCCGCGACCATCGTGGTGACCGCCGCCGCTTGGGCTTCGCCGCGCCGGCGTCCGTTGGAAAGCGGATTGTCGGACCCGCGGGCCTTCGTTCCAGAAGAACGATTGAAAATAAAGGACATTTCTCAAGAGCCGCCGTTCGGGCCCTTTCCACACGGCTGGGACGTGTTCGGGGACGGGACCGTGTTCCTGGTGGATTTGGAGGGGGGGGCTGCCGGTGGAGCCGGACTTTGGGTCAACCTCGACTCCAGTCCCGTGCTGCTGACCGGGCCGGCGGCCTTCGTGTGGGACAACGTCTATGATGACGCGTTGCCCGATCGCCGTTTCGTGGTGGACGTGTCGAGCTTCGCGTGGAACGCGCGCGCGATGCGCATGGCGGTGGAGTCCATCCCGCGGCTGGTCATCCTGCCCGCGCACGACCTCGCGCCGCTGAAATTGTCGCCGCGTCCGGACATGACGCTCGCGCGTTGACGCGGGTTTTTTGAACATGGCCCGCGCGGCGTCAAGCGCGACGGCGGATTTTTTTGCTACAATCTTCGAGTCGCTGAAAACGCGATTCTCCGTCGAGAAATCGCGGCGCCGCGCGGCGAAAAAAATTTTTCGCGAAAAAAGTTGTTGACACGCGCGGAGTCATGTGGTAATATTCTGACCGTCGGCTACGAATCAAATCGTAGCCAAGTGGCAATGTAAATTTGCCTCCGGCTTCTCGAGCAGAAGCGAGAAGTCCGGGCAATTTTTTGTTCTTTAACAAACTGGTTTTGCGAGCGAATGGGCGCCCTGTAAACCGAAAGGTTTGAGGGCGTAAGGAAAATATT